>NZ_CAXAOU010000004.1:0-422358 GCF_963970465.1 Pseudomonas sp. RL_5y_Pfl2_69
CGATTACATCGAGATGTTCTACAACGCAAAACGCCGCCATGGTTTCAACAATCGGCTGTCACCGGTAGAGTTTGAAAAGCGTTACGCAATGAGCTTGCAAGGTGTCTAGAGAATCCGGGGCGATTCAGTCAATATCTGCACGGATACAGCACGCCATTGACACCTTACCCAGTCGACTTAAATCTTTTGGCAATTTCATGTATAGCCCGCTGGCCACCATGGACGACAAAGAGGAGGCCGAGGAAGCACTCTTCATCGCTGCATATCGCATGGGGCCTAGGATGACAGCTAAAAAGTTTGAGCGTGCTCGTTATGTGTCGATGGGAGTGATACACCGTTACCGTCAGATGCATCAGGGCGGACAAAGTGAGGGGATCGATCCGTTCCCATCCCCAGAGTCCTTCCGTGCTCACCTGTTACGAGTTTACGATCTGAAGCTCTCTTCGGAGCAATGGAGGCGAGAATGGGGCGGGTTCATCGACCTGTGCTTCGCAGCATGTAATGATTTAGACAAGGCGGCCCTGGTGCCGGTTTCGAGATGTATCATCGTGATGAAGGAAGCAGCATGAGCACTATAAGTGGACTTATGGACGCAAGTCAGACTTATCAGATTGGTAATGGTGGGGTACCGCCATCGGAAATATGGGTTCATGACCAAGATACTTGGGACAACCTAACGCAATTACCGACACCCCATGTCAAATGCGATAGCCTTAAAAAAACCTGTACTTATCGGGATATACCTCTTGAGCTAAAATTAGATTCTTCAAAAACTGATGAGTTTACCTTTTTGCCTTGAAATAGAATCATGTGGAAGTGATGCCACGACCCTTGACTAAATGTCCGGCTGACGGCATCCTTTAACTATATTGAGTATTTTGCCTGCGGCAACTTGCTCAAAGGAACCCGGCCATAGAGCCGGGTTTTTTATTGTGAGGATTTTGGTCTAGTAAATAGCTGTCGCGGTATTCTAGGCGTTATCTCGTTTCTTACCGGAAGGTTCGCCAGTCTTGCTTGGCCAGTTTCGAACGTGTTCGAAGATCAAAAAGTCTTCCCCGTCGAAAGACACCCCCCGCGACACGTCAACGATGGGGCGAAACCCGTCATGAGAGAAAACTCGTATTTCCTTGTCGCCATATTCCTTCTTTTTGGCTTCCAGCAGGCCTATCAGTTCGCTGATTTTCATGGGGTCTCCTTGGGGGGCAGTTTGATACTCAACCTTAGCAGGCAATTTGAATTGCACTAATCAGCATGGCTCCGGATGCCCCGGATAGTTACATCCCCCCAACGCTTCGGTAGTGATCCGCGTCTACTCAAAGCCTTGCATTGTGCGAGGGTTTTTCGTTTTCGGCCCCACCACACCCATCGCCTCAAGCTGGGAGTGCTGCAGGGGCTGATTCAATCCGCAGGTCATGGCCTGTCGTATCCCTAACTCCCTGACGGGGAGGAACCGAGATGAACAACATGCCCGAGAAACCGGACACCTGGCTGCTCGTGCTTGCTTGGTTCAGTCAGCACACGCCCGCGCTTTACGCGGCAGGGTTGGCAGTATCGATATCCGCCCTGCGCATCATCTATGGCGGCGGCACCCGCAAGGCGGCGATCCTTGAAAGTCTGTTGTGCGGCTTCATTACCCTCGCAATTCTCTCTGGGCTGGAGTTGCTGGGTATCCCACAGTCGGCGGCTGGAATCATTGGTGGGATGGTGGGCTTGCTTGGGGTCGACAAGATCCGGGCTTATGCCGATCGCTTTACGGGTTTCAAGTTGCCAGGTCGCGGGCCTGAGTAAGTAGCTCCAAGTTTTCGAATGCGCCAAATTGTGGCGCACATAAATCAAGAATCACCATGGGCAACCAGAACAAGAAAAAGACTGGCTACCGCGACCTGAGTTCGATCAATGCTCTTGAGGCTGATGTCAGTGAACCGATCAAGCAGATCGGCCAGATTTAAGGTGTAGGTCTGCTCTTGTTGGCATTGTCCAAGGCAAACCTGCTGCTGGGCTTCATGTGTTTCGCTTGCTCGCTTGCCAAGTCAGCCGGCACTTTTAGCCGACCGCAATCTCAGCGCGCTGTTACCTGAATGTGTCTGGATAAACTGATCCGAAAATATCCTGACATTTATTCATGTCGACCTTGAGCATAGACCCATTTTTGTGTGGGATGAGCACAATCTGTCCCTGGTCTTTGATGTGCGTGGGTGTTTCAGGCGGGTGAGAATGAACCTGAACATCTCTTATAAGGTAGCCAGCATCTTCAAGGCTTTTCTCGCATAAACTGAGGTACGTTTGGGCGCGCTGTATTGCCTCTGGAGTGCCCTGAAGGGCGCCGCTCAAGATATAGCTCGCCGCAACAAAGTGCGCTGCATGATCGGCTATTACATACGTATCGATTGAAGTTGACATGGAGTTTTCCATTTCGTAGTCGGACAATTACCAAGCGCAACATCTGCACTGGCGGCACAATACGTACACTTGTCATTGAGCCGAGGTGAGTTTTGTAGGTGTGCCGCAGGTGAATGCGGCACGGGTTATGGAGTTAGTCCTCCTCAACCGGATCCTCAGCTTCCGCAAGAGCCTCCTCTTCCAGCGATTCGAAGTCCAATTCAGAACCGTCAACTAGCCGCTTCAACATATCCCCCATCAGGCGTTTTGCCGTGACCGCTTTAGCGCCTTCCAGGCTTTTTGCCGATACAAGGGCGTAACCGCCAGTGTCCAACTCGATCAGATACAAGCCAAAGTCGGCAAGGGCGTCAGAAACGGAAACGACAAAAGCAGATTTCAAGCGGAACCGGTACGACAGAAGCTTCAAGGTTTTTTGGCTAATCCGAACGCGGCTGAGCTCTGACCGCTTGAAAAGTACTGACAAAAGTATTGCGGTTTGAATTGGTGTGCGCATGAGGCTCTCCATAGGCTTTCCAGATTCGCCTTTCGAATCCTATTTCAGGATCTTGATCCTTAAATAGGATCTTGTAAAGTTTTATTTCATTTGTAGATATCTGACGGAGGAATGACCCATGGACAGGCCATACGTTCAGAACCGGTCTGGCAGGGCGTATTCCATTGCCAGGGTATGTGATCCCCATTGCTGACGAGTTGATCGCAGGGCGGCCGGTTGGTGGCCTGGTGTCGGCGGTGGGTGGCAAGGTCATTACCCTGGATCGCGAGACCTCGGCCAAGCCGGGCGATCGCCTGATTCTCAATCTGCCCGACGGCAAGTGTGAGGGCCGAACGATTCAGTTGGTCAGTGGGCGCAAGGTAACGGTGACCACGGCGTACTCCGTCGCACCTGAACCGGAACTTGTCTGGTGCCTGGACGCTGACGATCTGGCGGTACCGCTTTACCGGGTCACCTGCGTGTCGCGACCAGAGCCCGGCGTATTTGAAATCTCGGCCGTGCAGTATGACCCGAGCAAGTTCGCGCATATCGACACCGGCGCCCGGCTGGAAGAGCGGCCCATCAGCGTGATTCCGATCACCGTGGTACCGGCGCCGGCCAGCGTGACACTGGCGTCAAATTCGTCGGTTGCTCAAGGTTTGGCCGTGACCACAATGACCATCGCCTGGGAGTCGGTGCCCGGCGCGGTTGCCTATGACGTGGAATGGCGCAAGGACAGCGGCAACTGGACCAAGATGCAGCGCACGGGCTCGTCCAACGTCGACGTCACCGGCATCTACGCGGGCGCTTATCTGGCCCGGGTGCGGGCAGTCAGTGCGTTTGATATTTCCTCGATCTGGAAGTCGTCTCAGCTGACACAACTGAACGGCAAGGAAGGGGTGCCTCCTGCGGTCAGCTACTTGAGCGCCCAAAGCAGGTTGTTTGAAATCGGCCTCAAATGGGGCTTCCCGGAAGAGGCAGAAGACACTCAGCGCACCGAAATCTGGTACAGCCCATCCAACAGCCTGGAGAACGCCACCAAACTGTCGGATCTGGCCTATCCGCAAAATGATTACCGCCTGCAAAGCTTGGCCGCGGGCGCGCAGTTCTTCTTCTGGGCACGGCTGGTCGACCGCACCGGCAATTTCGGGCTGTTTTACCCGGTCAAAAACGGGGTGATGGGGCAGGCCAGTGCTGAGGCTGGGCCGGTGCTGGAGTTGATCGCTGGGAAGATTGGCGAAACCGAGTTGGGCAAGGAGTTGCTGGATCGGATCGAGTTGATCGATGGCAGCGGGCCGGGGTCGGTCAATGACCGGCTCAACGAAGCCAAAAAGGAACTAGAAGACCTGATAGGTGAAATCACCGATGCGCTGGAGTACGACAACACCAAGGACTATGCCTCGGGCGAAGTCGTGCGCTTTGGCAATCGTCTATTTCAGGCGATCGCAGCTACCGCCGGCCATCCGCCGCCTGACGCCACGTACTGGCTCGACATGGGCACCCTGGCCGAAACCACCAACGCCTTGGTGCTGCAGGTGCAAAGGAACTCGGCCAGCATCATCGAACACGACGGCAAGATCACGGCGCAGGTCGAGCAGCTCAACGCGATCAACGCCAAGGTTACAGATCCGGTTACGGGACTCGAAGCCACGGCCAGCGGCTTGAGTTCGCTCACCAGTACCGTGAAAACCCTCGACGGCAAGGTCACTGCAACGGCTGAGAAAGTCGATGGTGTGTATGCCTATATCGACTCAGGCTCTGCCGGTGATGAAAACGGCAGTGCAGGGGATGAGCGTTATTCTGCGGGTGCCGAATCGCTGATGTCAGTGATTGCCGAGCGTGACTTTGCACAGGCAGTACGCACCGACCGGGTTCAGGCTGAGGTGGGTGAAACATCTGCCGCCGTGGAAGTCGTGAGCAAGGCCCAGGCTGAGTTCGAAGGCAAGGCCAGCGCCATGTGGTCGGTCAAAATGCAGGTTAATGCCAACGGGCAACTGGTCACAGCCGGTATCGGGCTGGGCATCGAAACCAACGCTGAAGGTGTTTTGCAGAGCCAGTTTCTGGTTAGTGCCGATCGCTTTGCGGTGGTGGGTGCGCTGGCAGGCGGGCAGGTATTTACGCCGTTTGTGGTTGAAAACGGGCAGGTGTTTATGGCATCGACGTTTATTCAGGACGGCACGATCACCAACGCGAAAATTGGCGAGTACATCGCTTCGACCAACTATGTGGCCGGTATCAGCGGCTGGCGTTTGGACAAGTCCGGTACGTTTGAAATCAACGGCAGCGTCCCGGGTGAAGGCAGGATGATCATGACGCACAGATCGTTGCGCGTATACGACGCCAATGACACCAAGCGCGTGCAGCTGGGAGATCTGACCGAATGAGCTTTGGATTAAGGACGTGGAGTGAAAAGGGGGCTATCGAGCTGGACACCGATAACTTCACCTATCAGGTAATCCATAACCAGCGCTATCAACTGAGTCGGGGGGCTGTGATCACAGTCCCCATTGCAGGGTTTGACCCCGCCAAGTGCTCGGCTTCAATCCTGCCGGTAAATCCGGCGATTTACGGATACAACACGGAAGCCATGCCCTTTATGTCGGTCGGGGCCGGGTATGTGAGTATTCGATCATTGCACCCTAACGAAGACCCCAAGTTTGGCTATGGGTCCACCATAGCCTTCAGGTTGCTGGCGATGAGGTACCGAAATTGAGCTTTGGTCTGACAGTCCGTAACGATGACTCATTTATTCAGATTGACTCGGAAACCCCCAGGCTGTGTTCGGTTTACAACGGGACATACGCCGCCACCGGGGACAGGGTTGCGCGGGTGTTATTTCCTGCGCCCATAACGACCGAAGAGCCACCGTGTATCTTCATTCGCAATTCGCCGGATAGAGCCCACGAACTCTACGACGGCATGACTATCAATGGCTCGGCGGGTAACTGGACCGGGTTCAGCGTTTCGGCCAACAACGTCAGTTGGAGACCTGCCGGCAAGTGGTTTGCGGCCGTGTTCGCTTCGCGCACGGCGGCTCAGTATGGCCTGAGGTTGTGGTCTGCCGCTGGGGCGCTGGTCTACGACTCCGGGGCCGCGCCCGTGATCATGACCAGAGCCAGCCACACCTGGGCGTATGCAGGAAGCACGCAGCACCCTCCACTAGGCAACGCTTATTACTGGGTAAATGGAGCTGTGGGGCCCTTGAAGGCAGACGAGTACTTCATGATCAACCCATTCTCCCGGGGCCAACTGAACCCCGGGCTTGCCGTCTGGAACACTGCCGGAATCAGGTTTGATTACGGGGCAAACAGACTGCAGTTGTTCATCATCACCAACAGGCCGGGTGGCGTCTGGACAAACATCGGCCAGCCTTCGGCAGTGTTCGCGAGGCTACCGGGCACGTAATCAGTACGTATTGGGACCGACTTCATCACCCACTATCAGCCCGCCCAGATGCGGGTATTTTTTCGCCTGGAGAACAGCATGGCACGGCAAGAAATCATCCTGGGGACGCCGCCAACGGGACTGGGTGGTGATCCACCGCGGGTGGCCAGTATTAAAATCAATGCGATGACAGAGGAGCTGTATAAGAAGGTCGAAAGCCTTGTTTCGACCGGAGACGTAGTGCCCATTGAGAGGGGCGGTACAGGCGGCACTACGCAGGAGCTGGCTCGATCTGGACTGGGTTTAGGATCTGCGGCTGTTGCGAATCTGGTGGGTACGATGGCTAACGGTGCCATTATAGAGAAGGGCTCCAACGCTAATGGCAACTTTATAAAGCTCGCAGATGGGACGATGTTGACGTGGGGTGCGCAACTCAGAAACGTAACAACTTTAGCCGGGCAGGCGGCATCTTGGGATGATGAAAGTCAACAGCCGGCACCCTTCTTGGAAGGGTCTGGCAATGTACAGACCACAGTTTCATTTGGGTTCTATATAGGCATTAATGGTGCGGGAGGTCTACTTTACTGTGCTATGCAGCATTACAACAATGGCGTGAACTGGTATCACGCGGGTGTGAACATGGGTGTTAGTCCATCTGCTTCACATCCGTCCTTTGCATACGGAAGTATCACGTCCCTGTCTTATGTAGTTTCCTTTCAATCAATGGGGAGGTGGAAATAATGAAATTCACATTAAGTCCTCAGCGCAGAGACGATACGGTTAGTTATAGAAAAGCAGGTGATACCCTTTCAGTTGATGGCGAGGTCTTTGACTTTTCCAAGGTGGGCGAAGGGGACATATTGCCTAGAAACGCAATCAAGTCAGAGTGGTTTTCCGGGGATGTAATCCGAGTCAATGGCGAGCTCCAGCTGGCCCTGATTTTGCCAAACCCCTGGAACTACAGCCAGGCGCAGGCGTTCCCGGTTCCCATAACTGTCACCAAGAATGGTCTGGTTGAGTTGCCAGGGCCTTTGCCTGTTGCCACTGAGGGGGCGACTTATGAACAATATTGACTGGTCAAAACTGCGTAAGGCAGCAGATATCAAAGCTGAGGCCGAGGCTGCACGCTTGGCGCCTTTAATTGCTGTCGAAGTCCAGTGGGTCGAGCAGGAGCGTAAGTTCGTGGCTGAGCAGTTGGAGGCCATCGAGGATGGCGAGCAGGTAGGGGGCACAGAGCGCCTGTGGCGTGACTACCGTACTCAGGTTCGAGCCTGGAAGCTGGATGCAGAGGGCTATCCCGATTCAAGTCAGCGGCCAGCACGGCCAAGCTGAGCCGTGCAGCAATACCGAACCCGCCAAGTGCGGGTATTTTTTTGCCTGGAGAAAGTCATGCCCATCACTGTGCAGCAGTTGCTGCAGATCCTCCCGAACGCCGGCCAAGTGGCCGACGTTTTTGTTCCTGCCTTAAATACCTCCATGAACCGGTACCAGATTATCGGCTCCAAGCGCGTTGCAGCCTTTATCGCGCAGATTGGCCATGAGTCCGGCCAGCTCAAATACGTCAAGGAAATCTGGGGCCCAACGGCCGCCCAAGCCAGATACGAAGGCCGCAAAGACCTGGGTAACACCGAGGTCGGCGACGGCTTCAAGTACCGGGGGCGTGGACTGATCCAGATCACCGGCCGGGCTAACTACATAGCGTGCGGTGAAGCGCTGGGCCTTGACCTGATCACGCAACCCGAGCTGCTGGAGAAACCACAGCACGCCTGCATGTCAGCTGCATGGTTCTGGGCGACCAAGGGCCTGAGCACCCTGGCCGACGCGGGCCAGTTCGACAAGATCACCCAGCGCATCAACGGTGGCCAGAATGGTGCAGTCGATCGGCAGGCGCTGTACGCCCGGGCGCTTAAGGTGTTGGCGTGAAGATCGACGCGGTGAAGTGGGGCGGGGTAGTGCTGATTATTCTGGCCCTGATGGCGGGCAGCGCGTGGACCGCATGTGGGTGGCAGGCCAACGCCTACGGCCAGCAACTAGCCGCCAAAGAAGCTGTCCACCAAACCGAGCGCACCAATCTGGCCAATGCCCACTCTGCGCAAATTCTGGTGGAGCAGAGCAAGCGCTTCGCCCTGGAGCAATGGCTGGCAGCCAGCGAAAAAGCCTATTATCGAGCCCTTACCGATGAAACAACCAAACAAGCACGCCTACGTGATCGTCTTGCTACTGCTGACCTGCGGTTGTCAGTCCAACTCGACGCCGCAGCAACTGGTTGTGACGGAATGCAACCCACCACCAGCACCGGCGGCGTGGTTTATGGCGCCCATAGAGCCCGACTTGACGCAGCGCATGCTCAACGAATTATCGGGATCACCGGCGACGGCGACCAGGGACTGATAGCGCTGCAGGCCTGCCAAGCATATATTGAAGCACTACATCATCAGTAAAAGGGAGTCGCGTGGCATGAATTTTGACTCTTAAGAACATCGCACAAAACTACAAATGGCATGATATGTTGATTGAAGTTTGTAAAAGAAAAAAATCAGAATGGAATACAACATAGGAGGTTGTGTTTTGCAGGCTCGCTGGGAAATTAGAGGGAATGAACTATGGTTGATTGATGGTTTCGGCGTCGGCGCCATTCCGTCTATGGAAAAAATCTATCAATCCCTTGTCGAGAGGTGCTCAACCGAGCTTCCGATAGCTCCTAACTCCGTCGAAGGGTTGCGTGTATCGCGTTATCCTTTGGTCGCGGTTGTGGTCATTCGAGAACAATGCTTGGGTATCCCGGCATACTCCGTTGTTGCGACCTGCAGAGGCATAGTCATTGATCTTCAGTTAATTGATTTAGAGCGCGGCCATATTATAAGCAATGGTGTCTGGTATCCCATTGATCCTTGTAGTAGAGGCGAAGTATTGGGGTTATTCCATAGCAATGGAATAACCATAGGTCCGGCACAATCGCTTAGGGCGTTTCTTGCAATCTGTCAAGCTTCAGCTACAGGGGGACCCGTAGAAAATAAAATGGATGAAAAGTCTATTTCGCCGATGGCTTTTGCTCCTGCAACTGATGATTTACCTATTGGTATTAAAGCAACGCTATATCCTTACCAGCATGCAGGATGGCGCTGGCTCAAATATTTGCTCGCTGAAGGGATTGGAGGCCTATTAGCCGATGAAATGGGGCTGGGTAAAACGTTACAAGTGATTAGTGTTTTGAGTGATTCGGCTGGCCTTAAGCTTCGTCCCGCTTTGATTGTGGCTCCTGGGTCTATTCTCGAAAATTGGAGTCGTGAAATCGCTAAATTTGCCCCGCATTTGAAAGTTTTAAAACATCATGGACCGTTTCGTACCGGACGACCAATAGAGCTCGAAGCATACGATGTTATAGTAACATCATATGATTGTGTGGTGATTGATAATAGCCTGCTTAATATGATTTTTTGGAAGGTGATTGTTCTTGATGAAGCGCAATTTATTAAAAATCCAGAAGCGAGGCGAACTAAGGCAATTAAGAGGCTGAGGCGCGAAGTAGGACTCGCAATGACAGGTACGCCGGTGGAAAATAGCTTGATTGATATGTGGTCAATTATGGATTTTGTTCGGCCTGGCTATCTTGGAGACATAGGTTACTTTGTAAGAAATTTCCCAGATGGTATTGAAGGTGCTGCCAAATTAGAGGTGCTTGCATCACCGCTAATTCTCCGTAGAAAAGTGGCTGAAGTTGCAAAGGATTTGCCTGCACGTATAGATATACCTCAGCTAATAGAACTTGATGATAGTGAGGTTTTGTTGTACGAGTCTGAGCGAAAGCGAATTTTTGAAGAGTATGGTGCTGCAGCTACCTTGGTGGCTCTTACTTCACTTAGGCGCTTCTGCTCACACCCAAGCTTAATGGATCGTACATCTGATGTTGCCAGCCCAATGTCATTTTCAAAATTCCGTCGTCTGGACGAAATTGTTAAAGAGATTTTTGCTTGTGGTCAGAAGGTTATTATATTCACGTCATTTACAGCAATGGCGGATATGATTTCTCGTCATATAAACCAAAGTTTTAATAAGTTTGTAGGTGTTATTGATGGGAGACTTAATATTGATGATAGACAACCTTTGATTGATGAGTTTAGCGCTATTAAGGGTGGTGCTGCATTAGTTCTCAATCCGAAGGCGGGAGGCTCTGGGCTTAATATTACAGCAGCTAATCATGTTATTCATTACAATCCAGAGTGGAATCCAGCATTGGAAGATCAGGCTTCTGCTCGCGCTTACCGGAGGGGTCAAACTTTACCTGTAACTGTTCATAGATTACTTGTTGCAGATACAGTAGAAGATGTCGTGAATGATCGGTTAGTGAGGAAAAGGGAAATTTCAAGCGCCGCAGTGATTGGCGTTGTTGGTGTTGAAGGGGATTATGGGGATATTGTTAAGGCCTTGAGTCGATCGCCATTGAAGCGGAGGGATAGCCTTGAGTAGAAAAATTGTAAAAACATTGAGTGCCAATGATACAGGAGAAACAGGAGGGCATCAGGCGGGAATACTTGTACCTAAAGATCCTGAAATTCTTTCTTTCTTTCCCGGTCTTGACGCGAAGCGATATAATCCTCGCGTACATTTGAAGTTTCTTGATGATAGTGGTGTGTGCTGGGAATTTGCTTATATTTATTATAATAATGCACTTTTTTCGGGTACGCGTAATGAATACCGGTTAACAAGAATGACGAAGTTTATCAGGCAGGCTGCTCTAGTTGCAGGGGATGAACTAATTTTATCGCTAGATGACGATCGCTATTGTATTGAGTATTTGCGCAAGCGAAAATCTAAAGGTGAAGGAAAAATTTTGCAACTCGGGACCGGGTGGCGAGTAGTAGGAATTTAATAGAGGGATAGTGTATGGATAATGTAGAAGAGTATGATCTGCCGCCGGACCCCGAGCGTGTAATAATTGGTCTTCGTGATACGGGTTATGAATTTAATACTGCTGTTGCAGATATAGTAGATAATTCAATTGCGGCTAATGCATCGCTAATTCAGCTTTCACTTGCTGCAGATTTGAAAGGTAATATCCGATTATTGATCGCAGATGATGGCGATGGTATGGATCGGCGTGGGTTGATAAATGCAATGAAGTACGGCTCTGAAGTAAGACCAAATGCTGCTAGCTTAGGAAAGTATGGTCTTGGGCTCAAAACTGCTTCGACAGCATTTTGCAAACGGCTTTCAGTAATTTCTCGTGCTGAAGGGTTTGGTCCTGTGACTATGGCTACATGGGACTTGCACCATGTAGCAAAGAGTAATAAGTGGACTTTACTGCTTACTGAAGATTGTGATGATGAGGCTCTTGAGTTGTTGAACTCAGTTGCTCCTGAACGGGCGGGGACCGTAGTCCTTTGGGAAGATGTTGATCGTCTACTTAAAGATTACTCCGATCCAGGTGGGAAACATGCTAGGAAGGCTTTGTCAGTAAAAGAGGAGGCTCTTAGATTTCACCTAGCTATGGTTTATCAACGGTTTCTTGATGCCAATGATATAAGGGGTGCAAATGTAAGAATAGAGCTCAATGGTAAACCAGTAGTTGGGTGGGATCCATTTCAGCGATGTTATTCAGAGCTTGTGGCAGAAGATACAATCACTACTCAGCAACAGAGTGGAAGCAAAGCTGACTTTGAAGTTAAGGCTTGGATCTTACCCCGCAAGGAGGAGTTCCCCTCTGAGGACGCGGCTTCGAACGCATACCTTTCTAATGAACGACAAGGTATATATATTTATCGTGAAAATCGTTTAATTCATGCTGCCGATTGGTTGGGTTTATATCAGAAAGAAACTCACTTGGCTTTGTTGAGAGTTGAGTTCTCGTTTGGTCATGATCTAGATGACGCATTTCATTTGGATATTAAGAAATCTCAAATCATTCTTAATGAAGATATTGCAGAATGGCTAAAGACTGAATTTTTGCCAGCGCCTCGACGGGAGGCTAATCGACGTTCTCGTATAGGGCAGCAGAAAATATTTTCGAAGCAAGGTGAAGGAGCACATGATAACTCCAATTCAAATATCCGGAACCGGGAAGCCGCTGCTGGTGGTCCAATTGTAAAAGCTTCGGATGCTGACGCAGGTGAGGCAATCGTAGAAAACAAACACGGTAAGATGCGTTTAAAACTTGCTATTACATCAGCTAAGCGTCCAGGTGAGGTTTTTGTGCAACCTGTTGACGGAATTAATAATGGTCTTCTTTTTCAGCCGGCTCTAATAGAACAACATAAAGCTGTTCAGATTAATACAAGTCATCCATATTATCATAAGGTTTATGTTCCAAATCTTGGGCGCAGCGTTACAATGCAAGGTTTGGATTCCTTGATGTGGGCATTATCTGTAGCTGAGTTGTCCACTGTTCAAGATAACACGGCCTCTCTGTTTCAAGATATGAGATACGAGATCTCTCGGATTCTCGAAAAACTAGTGGAATCTCTGCCAGAACCGGATATTGAGCAGAATAATGTCGATTGATGCTGAAAGTCTGGCTGGATATATCAGTGCTGAAATTGGGCTTGAGTTCACAGGCATAGGCGGGCGAAATGGCGAAGGAAATCGTTATTTTGAACTATTGCCTGCTGGGCACCCGGCTGGACAAACCTTTGCCCTCAGGTTAATTGTTGGATGGCGAAGTGTTGAAATTCAATTTCGTCTTGGTACTTTTGCTGGTGAGCTATTAAACGCAATGGGGGCTGCGGACTTCGTCCGTCGAGAGGCGTTTTGCGCAGTACTTAGAGTTTGCCATGAGGCTGGTGCTGAAGTGATATTTACTCTAAATAATGTAACTAGCGATCCAAGAGACGACTCTACATGGTGCGTCCCGTGGAGGAGTTTAAGCCTGATAATTAAAAAAGGCATGCTTAATATAAACGAAGGTGATTCAGAGTCAGATATGGTTCATTTTCGACTCTGGACAGCTCGTTCGCTGGCAGCAATATTTGCTCTTCTCCCTCTGGAGGTAGAGGAAGACGAAGGAGAGGTCTCTGATTTTGATGGGTTTCCTGAAGGAGGGAAAACTCGAATTGAAGTTAACGCTTATGAGCGAGATCGGCGGAATCGTGCGGTAGCGCTTGCGATCCATGGTTTTTCTTGTAAAGCATGCAATCTGGACTTGGGCGAAATTTACGGTCCGGCTGCGGCGGGTTTAATTGAAGTACATCATGTTGTTCCAGTGTCCATGATTGGCACTGGATACATTATTAATCCCCAAAAGGATTTATTGCCACTATGCCCGAATTGTCATGCTGTTACTCATCGCCGCACACCGCCTTATTCACTAGATGAGGTGAAAGAAATGCTTCGGTAAAATTATTGTTTCATTGATCGGTCAAGGTTGTAAATAATAACTTTGGTCGATCATAATATTTTGGATTTCTTTGTTTTTAGGTTATGGCGGCTGTAAGGGTTTATGGTTTTTTCTAGGGTGAGTGAGCAGTTTAATTGGTTGTATTTAAATTGTTGTGTTTGACATGGTTTATGAAACTTTCTAGTGAAAGCAGCCACGTTGCTTGCGAGGTAGTGTATGTTGAGTGGATTGCAGATGGGATAATTAGTTGTAGGTTGTTTGATTGCATTTCACTTGTCTGTCTCTCGCTTATGGCTGCCTCAAGAGTGATTAGATTCTTTAATGGCACTCTATTCGCTTCACTAAGAACTTGTCTCCAACGATCTTTACAAGTTGTCTTGGCACCCAGCATATGCAGATTTTTTATAGAGAATTTTGGATCGCGATACGATTCAAAGTCCGGAAAAATAAAGTCAGGTTTGGAGTTGTTTTCAGTGGTGAACCCTTTTCCGCCGCCTTGTTGAAAGTGCAAACTGTGTGCTGTGAATATCTCTTTGAGATAGTGCTCAAATGCATGCCCTACACGAGACTTTCTGCGATTTTGCACGCTCAGCGAAAAGCTTATAAAGCCGTCAACATCAGCACCGTCGTGTCCAAAGCCTTGGCGGAGCCTGCCCTGAACCAGGTGGCGTTCGTAAATTCTGAACAGTTTTTCCTCGTGATCCATCCAGTCAAGGATGGCTTTATCCGGATCAGCACGCGGTTCTACTGTTTGCTCAATGGATTCACGGGCAAATTTAGAAAATATAGACGTCGGCGGGAATTTTTCGCCGCCAAACAGTTCTATGAGGCGCTCAAGCCAAGCACCGTCACCTGTCTCAGAGTTACCTGTCTCGATGCCGAGGTCTTCAAGCATCAGCCTCAGCGGGAGAAACAAGCGTAGAGTCTCAACGCTGCCGGCTTTAAATCGCTCGTCCACATTGTCCAGTGCAAAGAGAACGCGGAGCTGTCGTTCTATGGTACTTCCGGCTGGTGTGAAAACCATTAGCAGCGAGTCGTCACGCAATTTGGCGACCAGAAGAAAGTCACCTTCCGCAAGCAATTCAGTGACGGCATTTGTAGGGTAGTAGAGCCTGTATTCAGGACTGCGATGAGGCTGCTTTCGACGACAGTCATACCACGTAACCTCAGCCTCTACGGTCTCTGGCGCAACTGATTCGTCAGTGATGTAAATTTGCTTTGTTTTGAATCGGTACTCTTGGTCTTTAGACGGAGTGCCCAAGTACTGTTTAAATCCGGCTGCTGGGAGGCCACCAATCTCATGCTGATTGGAGCGTTCAGAATCAGCGTCGACGGCGCTCAAATATTTTGCCGCTACACCTTCGAAATAGTCACTGATACGGTCTGAGAACATGCTGATTCCAAATGGGTTTCGTCTATCTGGGCTAACTCTGAACCTTGTAGCAGCCAGTAAACAATTTGGTCAATCAACAATGGCGTTCTTTGTTTTTTCATGGACCGTACAGCGCATTCCCATATGGTCAGTACCCGCCAGTTGAGAGTCCTTAAGGCAGCAATCTGCTGTTCATCTCGAGCCTGGTTCTTACCGATCTTCTTCAACCAGAAATCCTGGCGCGTTTTGGGTACTTTGAAATAGCGGCAACGGTGGCCGTGCCAAAAGCAGCCGTGAATGAAGACTGCAGCTTTATACTTTGGCAGTACCAGATCTGGCGTTCCCGGGAGGTTTTTAGCGTGTACACGAAAACGAAAGCCTCTTGCATGCAGGGCTTTGCGGATCAAGAGTTCGGGTGAGGTGTTTTTGCTCCGGATGTTAGACATCATCCGGGAGCGGGTTTCTACATCGACAACATCAGTCACGGTGTCCTCCGCATCGGGGCTCTGATGGCCCCGACACTGGCGTGGAGAACGTCGGAGCGCTTACTGCTGCTTAGGGGCTGCGGTTATGGCTTTCGCCGCCAAAATCCGTTCCTTCATCAGTCGCGCTACTGCTTCGAATACAGGAACTGCAACTGAGTTACCGAACTGACGATACGCTTGCGTGTCCGAAACCGGAATCACGAACTTGCTTTCGCCCGGCTTATCGAAGCCCATCAAGCGGGAGCATTCGTGAGGCGTAAGTCTGCGAGGGCGATTCAGCTGATTGAGCTCGCTATTAAAATCGAGCATCTCTGAGAAGCCGCGGTCAACCAGTATCTCTGAGCCGTCTTTGTGGTACCTCGCCGAAAGAGTGCGTGCTACATCATTCGGCCCTGTCAAACCAAACCCGAAGCCGTTACCTTTCTGGCGGTGTTTCTCGGCATACCTGTAAAGGTAATCCCAAAGTTTCGGCGTGAGGATGTACTTGCTGTTTACTTCCTCCTTCGGCTCCAGAATGTCACCAAAGGTTGGTCGCTGTTTGGGTATCAGCTTGTCGATATCACGCAATGTGAAGCCGTCATGGATCCCTAGGTCGCGGCGGAAGCCGACAAGTACGATGCGTTCGCGGTGTTGCGGAACAAAGTTCCTTGCGTCGATGACCTTGGGATCAGCACCCTTGGGTGCATTGACGTCCGCGACTTCATACCCGAGTTCATCTAGGGCTTCGCAGATGATGCGGAATGTATTGCCCTTGTCGTGGCTTTTCAGGTTCTTGACGTTCTCCAGCAGGAAGGCAGCCGGGCGTTTGGCTTTGATGATCCTGGCGACGTCAAAAAACAGGGTGCCCTGAGTTTCACACTCGAATCCATGCTTGCGGCCCAAAGAGTTTTTCTTGGAAACACCTGCCAGGGAGAACGGTTGGCACGGGAAGCCGGCCAACAGGACATCATGATCAGGAATTTCACGATCGATATTCTGGTAGGCCTCTTCTTCGCTAACGTCGAGCTTGTCGGACAAGGTAACTGTGCGGATGTCCTGATTGAAGCGGTGACGCTCCGGGTCGCAGTAGTGGTTTGCCTTGTAGGTGCGGACGGCGAAGGGGTTCCACTCGGACGTGAATACGCATTCACCGCCGATGGCTTCAAACCCTTTACGGATGCCGCCTATGCCTGCAAACAGGTCGATAAAGGTGAACGTGGTCTTTTTTGTCGGCTTTGAAGGAAGAAGTGACTTCAAATGCATGTGTTCTGCATAGGTAAGGCGCGGTGTTAGCTTCCCTTTTACCCAGCGGTTTACCGTTTCCCGGCAATGCTGGGAACCTACCTCGTTAAGCTTTGCGGCAAGCTGCCCTTGGTCGTAAATCTCAAGGATCTTGTTAATCAGTTCGAGATCTTCAGCAAGGTGCGGTTGAGAGATCGGGAGTCCCAGTTGAGCAGATTCAGGAGCTGCGCTTTCAAAAAGGTTCATGAGTCCTGCTTTCCTCTGGGTAAAATCTGTGACGTAATATCACCATTCTATCCCTGTATCTTGTGATGTAAATTAATATCTTCCCGCTATGACCAAATTAGCCGTTTCTTGGGTCGGGCGTGCCAAGGATATGCTGCTGACAGGTTGCTGTATATCTAACCAGTATGCAAGGGTGGCAATTCACAATTTGTGTGTAATTGCGGACTGGTGCTAGCAGCTGTTTCGTGTCGGAGGGGATACTTATCGTTGAGCTGGATTGAAGCAGGCCTGTGCAGCCAGGAAGAGAAGGAGGAGTGACCGGCACTCTTTATTCGGCTAATCGGAGTCTTAGCTCATAAAGAGGCAAAGGCTAGGGCCTAATCACACCAAAACCTTGCGCCCCCCCACAGACCCCGGTTTACCGTTTGCCTACGCACGAATCGCAGTACATTTTGCCATCATCCATAATTGTATTTTTATCTTAATTACAATGGCTTACGATATTTTTACGAGGGGACATGGGGTGCTAGTGTCAGAACCCGCGGTTCCTAGGGCCCAATATCCGCATTCGCCCCATAACAGACCTTCGTGAAAGGCTGCTTTCGGCCAGAAGCAGTCACTCGCTGCCATCAGAGTCATCCGAGGATTCCCCCGCACGATCAATATCGTGATCTTTCACCGGTATTTTTACCGCTGAATTCGGTTATCAATCAAAAGCTGATCAGTGACAGGCCGGTTGAGGGCGCCTGTGGCTGCAAGGGCGATGTTTCTTGCCACAGTGTCAACTGGATCATCAAGCGTTCCAAGGAGTTGAAATTCAGACGCGCCAACGTAGCGGGCCTTCTGTTCATCCTTGCCGGTGAAGGACTGCTCTAATCCCGTTCGCCATGAGTCCCTAGATCGAATCTCGTGCAACGTACCTGCATCCAATAGCTTTGCCAGCAGCAACACGTTCTTCCGGTCGCCAATTCTATTTAAGAGATAGCCTGTCCCAAGATTTTTGTCCCAGATTGGCTTCACCATGATCATATGCAGTGTCTTTATTCCTCGACGTGCTAAATCCTGCATTACTCTCAATTGACCATTGTTAATGCCAAAAGAGAGTTTCCTGGAGTTTTTCTCCATATGCGGGTACTTGTGCTTCACCTCTAACTGCATGAGAGAGTTGTCTGGTAATCGCGCCAAGCTGTCAATGTCCCAGACACCATCGAAAAAAGGTTGTATCGCACAGTTCTTAAACAGCCGATGAAGCACGACATTCTTAAACAGATCATCGCTATAGTGGCTGGAAATACCTGCCCAGAAGGCTTGCTGAGATCGATTATCGTCAATCACCGACTCCGATGGAATCCTGAACTGGGGAGCCGAATGCCCTCGCTTTTCCAGCATGAAAGACTGAATAGGGATGTTGGTTTGCTCTCCCCATTTTTTAATGAAGAAATCACGGCTCATCTCGTGGTAGTAGCAATCAAACAGGAACTCACCCTGACCGGACGAAGGGGCCATAAGATGGCACAGGTCAGCTGCTGCTTGACCGGTCTCGGAGTGGTCCCACACCCACCAAGAGGTTACGAATTTCTTTTGTGGCTTTTTCTTTACCGTCAGAGTCCTTACGAGAGAAACCGGTAAAACATCGATTCCTTGAGCAACCAGCTTGCCGAGGTACTCATTGAACACAGCCTCAATGACCAGTCCTTCAAGCATTCTGCTCTTGTCAGAACGGACAAGTATTTCCTTTAGCTGCTCGATGTTGTCTAGGGGAATATCTCGGAGAGGCCCAAAAGGGGTCAGCAAGCTCATTTAGTGTCGCCCTTGTACTACACATCAAAGCCGATTCTGGCCAGACCCTAGAAAATTAGCAACCTCCAGAAAAAATAAACGATTCTAAATCAAAGACTTGAATAATCGGGGACAGACCACGGTGTTGATCACTGACAAGGGGTGTCTGGGACTGACTATGTTGGCAGTAGGCGACTGCTTTTGGCCGTTCTCTGCCAGTCAGCGACAGGCAGAAAACGACCCGGTCACTCACGTCTCACTAGCGTTGGTTGCCAGCCCGTCGAGGTTAATCGATAGGTTTATCCACTAGAAAAAGGTGGCGTCAATCATGCCTAGGTACCAGCTCATGACGCTGTGCAACTCATTTATAATCCACTGCAGCACATAGCTGCCGGGAAGAAGGACGACTGCTATCAGGCAGGGTTGTCGACTCGGGCAGTATCAACAAGATCTCTTCACCAAACTCGAAACAGTCCGGGCTTAGCGAGACGCTATCTACCTTGATATCGAATGGCAGCTTTTCCAGTATCTGGATGGTCTGCACGGCGAGCTCGCGAACGTTCGCGCAAATGCGCAATTTTGCCTGCAGCTTCTGAATACCGTATATGCGATACAGGTGATAAGGGTGATCACGCATATGCAGTAGTTCATTAAGCGAAATATGCAGCTTCTGCTGGAAGCTGTACGTAGTTGATTTCACGTCAATCAAAACTGAATCGTTGACTTTGAAATCGAACGCTTCTATAGCATTAGCAAGCGATGCCCACTGATAGGTCTGAATTCGGCCGTCTGCTTGCTCTTGACTAAGGAAGTAGTCAACAAACTCCTCACCTTTTTGGCCGGTCGCGTTCGCACGCTCTCTGGCTCTTTCAAGCTCGGCCTTGTCGATCTTACGACTTGAGGTCCAACCGGCAAGTTGTCGCTGGCCATCAATACCGCATAGTGCTGCATCTTCCAGGGCTGCTTCGATACCAAGGCCAGCAAGCTCTTCAGACGAAAGAGCGGCCATGGAGCGGCCGGCCATCAGCTTATGAAGCTCAGCATGCAACGTCTCATCCTTCTCAAGGCTGGCGCTTACCAACGTCATCGTAAGTTCTGTGGGTTCGGTTTCGCCGTCGAACCTCATGATCGCGTAGTCGCCTGAAGCAAGGTAGTTATAGCGCTTCGGCTCATCGGACGGGTTAGCGATTGCGGGGCCGCACAAACGCCAATTTTTACTGGGTTTTGAAATTATTTGCTTTTTAAGGGAGTGAACATCCGCTTGGCCAGGGCCATAAATGCTAAGGTCCAAGTGAAAAGGAGACCTACCCTCTTTGGCCAAAACAGGCAATTCCGGATACAGCTTTTTGATAAAAACATCAGCGTTGAGATTGATAGCGATCTGACGACTTCCAACGGTGTGATCGAAATGCCATGTAAACAGAGTCAGATCTGAACTTGTCAGGCACTTAACTGCGATCTTGCTCATGCTCATCCTTTAATATTGCCATCTTTACCTCCGCGATAGCGACCAACTGGTCTCCCGCCATCTCCAAATTGACTGACTAAAGAGGCATGGAGTTTTCTTTGCGACTGAGTCACTTGTGGCTACCATTCCAGCCATTAGAACAG
The DNA here is from genome assembly GCF_963970465.1 of Pseudomonas sp. RL_5y_Pfl2_69. Lineage (NCBI taxonomy): Bacteria > Pseudomonadati > Pseudomonadota > Gammaproteobacteria > Pseudomonadales > Pseudomonadaceae > Pseudomonas > Pseudomonas sp. RL_5y_Pfl2_69. The sequence continues at coordinate 20,280 of NZ_CAXAOU010000004.1, forward strand.
CTTGCTCGAAAAAATTGCCAAGAATCTTTGCCCCTCTCCATGTTGATCGGTGTGTAACGCATATGTGGGGGTAAGAATGATCTTGCCTCTATAGTGGCTGCTTTTGACCGATTGTTGCGCGGGACACCGCGTCGTCGTTGGCGGCTGCCCCGCTGGGGAGAGCGCAGAGCCAGCTTTGCTATCGATGCGATCCTGTTAATTTCCGTAGGGGATTCTAGTGAATCGCTCGCGCGTATTGGGTGAAATCGCGTTTGGTTATTCTTTGTGGAAGGTGCTGAATGTGGCGGGCGGTGCGGGATGAAGAGTCAAAGCAATAGGGCCAGGGTTCATCAGTTGTAGATGAAGGGCTGCTGATGCCGGAGGTGTCTGTTTCTGCTCGTTGTAAGTTGCGTAAATACAGTAACAGACACCTTGGAGTAGCGGGGTAGGCTGGAGGTCATGAAAATATTGATGTAGTGAAGGGGATCTAACCCTTGTTATGCAGTTGCAACTTCTTTTGGTGTAAATGTATCGCGTGCTACGTTCCCGATAGTGTTGGTAGTGTAGGCATCGAAACTTCCGCCAATCAATCCTCCCAGCAGGGGCACGGCTTTGCCGAGATTGATCACGCCTTTTTCACCAAATTTGGTGAACAGCTTGAAACCTACCTTTTTGTTTATCTCTATCAGAGTCTTACCGGAAATCGACTTCACGGCGTTCATCGCCAGCTTGTTGCCGACGGCAATGCCAATGTCTTTCAACACTTCCTTTGCGGAGTTGGCTGTGAGGCAGGCGAAAACGAGGGTCTTTACCTTGTCATCCTTGACGTCGTAGCCGCCTAGGTGTGCGATGGCGGCGATCATGCGAATTTGTACGAAAAGCACACTTGTAATGTTTACGGGCAACGCGATGGGAAGTGTTATTAATCCACCCAAGCCGGTAACAAAGCCTGAGGTGGCCGATTTGGTGTTCTGCCAGCGAATCAAGGAGTTAGCTTGATCGTAGGTAGGGCTTTGTTCCTTGGCGTAGTCGGCTGCGAGCTCCTCGGCAGAATCCAGACCGGAGAATCCATTTACAGATCTCTCGTAGGCCCAGTCAAGGACTTGCATAATCTTTTCTTGACTTATCAGTTCCATCTTCAGTCTCGGCGCATATATGATGGCCTTATGATGCCACACCTGTTTGGTAATAAGCACCACCTCGTTTTGAACAATTATGCTCCAAAAAACTCTTCGCTCACTGCGCTGATAGCAGAACGCCATTTACTAGATTATTGCGCACAATTCGCGGCTTAATTCTTGCGGATGCTGGTTCCCCAGCGAGCGGGGATTCTTGAGGTTATGACTCAATAATTACAACATTCAAGGTTGCTATGGATGGTTAGTAGGCAAATCTGCTTTTAGCCGTACCCACCTAATCAGGCGGCTGACTGCTTTTGGCCGAAAGCAGGCCCTCACACAGCACTGTCAATTTTGGAGTGCCAAGAGAAATTACCATTCAGCAGAACGCTGTAGGAAAAGACAAGAGTTCGTACTGTCTTTGATTGGACGGATCGGGGGAGAACGCTTGAGTAGCAGTATCAATCAAGTCTCACCGGCTGCTTGAGTTTTGCTACAGCAACATCTTAACTATATATAACTTATTGATTTATAAGAATATTTTAAATAAGTCGCTGCGATCCATCATGGGGGCAACAGAAAATCTCCTAACTACCGAATTCACTGCGGAGCCTGGGTTTTCTGCGGGTTTGGTGGGCATTCTGGTAACTCTCGTTTACTTCTGTTTACCGGCGTTTTTGCTTGTAGTTGAATGCTCGTTGCTACCTTTTGGTAAGCCCGAACATTCCTGTAGCAAAAATCATGGGCACTATCACCGTTCGCAAGCGCAGGGATGGATCGACGGGTTACGCCACGCAGATCCGCATCATGCAAAAAGGTGCGACAGTTTATCAGGAAAGCCAGACGTTCGAACGGAGCTCTTCCCGCACTTGCTGATCGTTCAGCCGCTCACAACGCAATCCGGTTCCCAGCTTTATTCAACCTTCTGATCGGCTGGCAGCCTTTTATGAGAAAGCCGGATTTATCAGATGTCACTCCCTGTCCTCCAGTTCGATGCTGCTGCCCATTACCTGAGTCGAACGTTCATTCGCGTGTCAAATTCAACCATCCCAGCGCTGCGGGGGCGTAACTTGGGCAATTCATCAACGCTGATGTTTTTTGGTCGGCGTTATCCAGGCTGCGCGCTCGCCACGACTGCATTTTTTAAATACTCGGGCCAGTTACGGGCACTGGACAGCTCTCTCGACAAGGCGATAGTGTCGACAGGATTAGCCTTCAACGATAAGGACAGGGAATGTTGCGCGTATTGGGTAAAGCATCGTCGATCAATGTGCGAAAGGTTCTCTGGACTTGCGCCGAGGTTGAAATTCCCTTTGAGCGAGAGGAGTGGGGCTCAGGCTTCAGGTCGACGCACACACCTGAATTCCGGGCGTTGAACCCCAACGCCATGGTGCCGGTCATCCAGGACGAAGATTTCATTCTTTGGGAGTCAAACTCGATCATTCGCTACCTGGCGTCCCGTTACGGCTCAGGCCACCTTTACCCGATAGAAGCCAAAGCCAGGGCTCGGGTGGATCAATGGATCGATTGGCAGGCATCGGATCTCAACAAATCATGGTCTTATGCCTTCATGTCGTTGGTCCGGCAGTCGCCTGAGCATCAGGACAGTCATGCTTTGGCAACCGCATGTGATGAATGGTCAAGGCACATGGAAATTCTCAATAGACAGCTCGAATCAACCGGGGCCTATGTCAGCGGTGAAGAGTTTTCTCTCGCCGACATACCGATCGGTCTTTCGGTTAACCGATGGTTTGAAACACCGCTCGCTCATCCGGACTTTCCTGCTGTGAGCGATTATTACGATCGATTGAATCATCGAAATGGCTACCGGCTGTACGGCAGGAACGGGACGCCATAAGGTCGCTAGAGAGGCGCCTTTTCGCTTGCGAAGTCAGTGCTGCGTCCCAACCCCCAAAATCTCCAGCCGGATTTATTCGCGTACAAGGCCAGAAGTTACCAGGAGCGCTGGCCTTGGCTGAAGGTCCTGGAACCCGGCTCGCAGGGTTTGGGGTGACGACGATCCTGCGTTAAGAAAGCAAGATAATGGCCGTGCTTTCGAGCAGCACCGGTCGCACCAGGATCTTGTAGCAGTCGGCATCGAATGCTTGCCCCGTGAGTTTGGGGGCCCGTCTGGCATCAGCCTCGCAGGCGTAAGTCCCGATGTAACGCCAACTGTCCACGACGTGGTATTCCTCGGTCTGCCCATGTCGTTCGTGCAAAGCGATAGCGCCGGGGAACGGCCAGTGATGCACTGCCCAGCGTTCTAGAGCACCCAGCAACCGTTCGGTATGCGCCTCATGGCTTTCTGCGCCTTTGCAGGCGCCGGCGCACTTGCCTATTTGAGCCCTGAAGCAGGGACGTCCTGTCGGTTTATCAATACCCAGCAATGTATGGCAAAGGCGCTGTTCATCTGCAATCAGCATCAGCGCTTCGGTGGCCATGCGCCGGTTACGGAAAAGTCCGTACAACTGAGGTCCGTCGCAAATCGTGGTGGTGTCGATGATCTCCAGTACCCCGTCGCGAATGCGCAGTGAGCACAGGCGTTGCTGGCGACGAAGCCGCTTGTTCTTCAAGGGTTGCAGTTCTTTGATCAGTCGGGACTCAAGCAGCAGGGCGCCTATTTCCCCGGCAGTTTGCCGGTACTCGATTCGTTGCGCCTGGCGCAGCATTCTGGCTTCTTCGGGGGCGCGCAGGTGCGCAAGCAGTCGACTGCGAATATCGATGCTTTTGCCGATATAGAGCGGTATCGAGTCGTCTTCAGCGTAAAAGAAATACACCCCTGGTGCCCGCGGGGCCGCTTCGACCTGAGCGCGCAGGTGCGCTGGATATTCATAAACAAGGTCTGGGCGAGCAGAAGGGGCGGGCATACCGGAAGCCTTTGTGGCGGATCAGTGTGGTGGTTAACCAGTCATCGATCTTATGACACTTATCTTATTGGCGAGTTTCGATTGAACGCGCTTCTAAGGAGGGCGCAAGGGTGGCGCTTATCGCTATTACTCGGTGGCATCAAATGCGTCGTCGTATTTCACAACCCCCGAAGGTAGCTCACCTTTCAGGAGGATTGCCTGAAAGTACTCTGGATCAACCCCGGGAAGCTCAAGACCGTGGCATGTCTTGAACCCGAAACGACTGTAATAGGCAGGATCCCCCAATACCACGCAGCCTGCACTGCCCATGCGTCGCAACTCAGTCAGTGCCGCGTTCATCAGCGCTGAACCAATACCTTTTCCTTGCCGGTCAGGCGAAACACAGATCGGCCCTAGGCCGTACCATCCGGTGGCTCCCGAAGAGATCGTCACTGGAGAAACAGCAACATGCCCGATGACTGAGCCGTGCTCTTCTGCCACCAGAGAAATGCTCAGCTGACCAGCGCGTCGCAACGCATTCACAATGTGGTGTTCTGTATGGCTTGAGTGTTTTTCGTTTAAAAAAGCAGCCGCTGTTAACTGTGCGATGGCCTCGATGTCTTCGGCCCGTTCATTGCGGACAGTGATGTTCATGTTGTTTTCCCTTTGGTCTTTTTAAGCTGTCAGGCATGCCTGCGTTGCCTGTGTCTGTCTGAACCCGGTCCCGACAACTATAACCGTCTATTGCTCAGGCACGATTTTTCGAGAGGGCAGGCACCGGGAAAGGGCGGACAGCATGACGGCCAAAACGCTCATTTGGCCCTGATTTTCACTAAGTAGCTGTTTTTGAATAAATTTATTTAAAAAGTGCTTCCCCAATCCAAAGAGTGTTGGTATATTTGCGCCCGTTCTTGCAGCGAACCCTTACAGGCTCGCAGCGAATGGAGGCATTTGCAGGCTGCAAGCATCAGTAAAAGAGTGCCAGGCACTCATCGCTACAGATACAGGGGCGTCGCCAAGCGGTAAGGCAGCAGGTTTTGATCCTGCCATGCGTTGGTTCAAATCCAGCCGCCCCTGCCATTTTCCAGAGTCCATCCGCACGTGATGGATATCTTCAAGTTCAGCGTCAACGCCATCGGGCCTGACGCGCACTTATCAGCAAACAATCCTTCTGCTTCAACGTCTTCTGCGTGCCATGCTGGCTCATGCAGCATGGCAACGTTTTGCCCGGATCAGTCCTGGCCGTTTTTCGGCACCAGGGGGTGTGTGGCCGGGAAGTGTTGTTCATACGCCCGGCAGACCCGCAGCACCTGGTCATCCGCAAACCGCGCAGCCACCACTTGCAACCCCACCGGCAAGCCGTTTTCAGTAAGCCCGCAAGGGATTGAAGCCGCGGGCTGCTGAGTCAGGTTGAAGGGGTAGCTGAAGGGCGTCCAGTGCATCCACTCGGTATATGCCGAATCCGGCGGTACGTTATGCCCGGCGGCAAACGCCGTGATGGGCAGCATCGGCGAGACCAGCACATCGTAGCGCTCATGGAACGCCGCCATCTGTGCCACCAGCGCCGCTCGTGCTTCAAGGGCTGCGCTGTACTCGCTCAAGGTGATGCGTTCGCCCAGTGCCGCAATGCGTTGCAGACCCGGGTCGAGCAGGTCGCGCCGGGCGCTGTCGAGTTGTCCGGCCAGCCGTGCGGCCCCCGCAAACCACAGGGTGTTGAACGTATCCAGCGGATCGCTGAACCCCGGATCAACCTGCTCGACATGGGCTCCCAGTTCCACCAGTCGTTCGACGGCCCGAGCCACCACCCTGGCGACCTGCGGATCGACCTTCACATGGCCGAAGTCCGGGCTGTAGGCGATGCGCAGCCCCTTGAGGCTGTCACCTTCAGGCAGCCACGGCAGGCTGCGCGGCGCGCCGATCAGGCCATCGCGAACATCCGGCCGGGCCACGGTTTGCAACATCAGCACGGCATCTTCCACCGTGCGGGTCATCGGTCCCAGGTGGGAGAGGATCGTCATCGAGCTGGCTGGCCACTGGGGCACATAACCAAAAGTGGGCTTGATGCCAAAGGTGCCTGTAAAGGCGCAGGGGATGCGGATCGAACCGCCCGCGTCGCTGCCCTGGTGCAATACCCCCAGGTTGAGTGACGCGGCTGCGGCTGCACCGCCCGAAGAACCGCCCGCCGTCAGGCGGGTATCCCACGGGTTGCGGGTGATGCCGTATAGCGGATTGTCGGTGACACCTTTCCAGCCGAATTCCGGTGTGGTGGTTTTGCCCAACAGCACGGCGCCAGCCTGGCGCATGAAGGCCGTGAACGGTGCATCCACCTCCCATGGTCCCTGGGGCGATATGGTGCGCGAACCCTTGCGCGTGGGCATGCCGCGGGTCAGGGTCAGGTCCTTGATCGATGCCGGCACACCATCCAGCGCGCCGCAGGGCTGGCCTTTCAACCAACGCTGCTCGGATTCCCTGGCAGCCTGCATCGCACCTTCGTGGTCCACGTGGCAGTAAGCGTTGACCGCCGGGTTGTAGCGCTCGATACGCAGCAAGGCATCTTCGGTGACGTCTACCGGCGACAGGCTCTTGTCGCGAAAGCGGCTCAGCAGTTCAACCGCGTTCATTTGCCCGATATCAGGGGTGCTCATGCTGTAACTCCTGCCTGCGCCGCATTGACCATTGCCCGCAGCAACACGGCGCAGCCGTCAGCCAGATCCTGAGGCGCGGCATTTTCGATTTCGTTATGGCTGATGCCACCTTCGCAGGGTACGAAGATCATCCCGGCGGGGCCCAGCTCAGCGATGAAAATCGCGTCGTGGCCTGCACCGCTGACAATGTCCATATGGCTCAGGCCCAGCTGTTGCGCACCCTGGCGCACGGCTTCGATGCACGCCGGGTTGAAGTCCAGCGGCGGGAAATCGGCAGTGGGCGTCAGCTCGAAACTCAACCCATGCTCGCTGCACGCAACTTCAATGGCCTCGCGCACCTCATCGACCATCGCTTGCAGCCGGTCGCTATGCAAATGCCGCAGGTCGATGGTCATGTGCACCTGGCCAGGAATCACATTGCGCGAGCCCGGGTGCAAGGTCAGGCAGCCGACAGTGCCGCAGGCGTGGGGCTGATGCTCATGGGCGATACGGTTGACGGCGCTGACCACATGGGCGGCGCCCACCAGCGCATCCTTGCGCAAATGCATCGGTGTTGGGCCCGCATGGGCTTCGACGCCGGTCAGGGTCAGGTCAAACCACTTCTGCCCCAGGCATCCCATCACCACACCCAAGGTGATGTTGCGGTCTTCCAGTACCGGACCTTGCTCGATATGCGCCTCGAAATAGGCCCCCACCGGATGCCCGAGCACGGCTCGGCTGCCGGCGTAACCAATGCGCTGCAACTCGGCACCCACCGACAGGCCTTGCTCGTCCTCTTTGCTCAGGGTCTCGTCGAGGTCGAACTTACCGGCGAACACGCCGGAACCCATCATGCACGGCGGGAAGCGCGAACCTTCTTCGTTGGTCCACACCACCACTTCAATGGGGGCCTCGGTGCTGAGCTTCAGGTCATTGAGGGTGCGAATCACCTCAAGCCCGGCCATGACGCCATAACATCCGTCGAACTTGCCGCCCGTGGGCTGGGTGTCGATATGGCTGCCGGTCATCACCGGCGGCAGGTGCGGCTGGCGACCGGCGCGACGGGCAAAAATATTGCCGATCCCATCGACCGTGACAGTGCAGCCGGCTTCTTCGCACCAGCGCACAAACAGGTCACGGGCCTGGCGGTCGAGGTCGGTCAGGGCCAGGCGGCAGACACCGCCCTTGACCGTGGCACCGAGTTGCGCCAGGTCCATCAGCGATTGCCACAAGCGATCGCGATTGATCAATGGCGCGTTGCTGTTGAAAAGGTCGGATAACAGGATTGGACTGTTCATGGACACGAATCTCCCTTCAGGCGCTCAGGGCCAGGTAACGGTTCTTGATGGTCGGGTTGGCACGGAAATCGGCGGCACTGCCTTCGTACACCACGCGGCCTTGCTCCAGTACGTAATGACGGTCGGCCAGCTTGTCGCAGACCATCAGGTTCTGCTCCACCAACAACACAGGCAGACCATCGTCCTTGATCTTGCGCAGGATTTTCACCAGCTCGTCGACGATCACCGGGGCCAGGCCTTCTGTGGGTTCATCCAGGATCAGCAGCTTGGGGTCATTGAGCAGCGCCCGTGCGATGGCGAGCATTTGCTGCTCGCCGCCGGACAACGCGTGGCCGGCATTTTTGCGCCGCTCCTTGAGACGCGGGAACATGGTGTACACATCCTCCAGTTGCCAGCGGCTGGTTTTGCGTTGAGCAATGCGCAGGTTTTCCTCGACGCTGAGCAGGCGGAAGATGCCGCGATGCTCGGGCACCAGGGCCAGTCCTTCGCGGGCGATCTCGAAAATCTTGCGCCCGACCATGTCCTGGCCGTTGAAGCGGATCTGGCCTTTACGCGGGCAAATGATTCCCAGGATGCTGCGCAAGGTGGTGGTTTTACCCGCGCCGTTGCGGCCCAGCAGCGTCACCAGTTCCCCTGGGTTGACCTGCAGTGAGACGCCTTCAAGGACGTGGCTTTTGTCGTAATAGGAGTGGATGTTCTCGACGGTCAGCATCAGGCGGCTTCTCCCAGATAGGCGACACGTACGCGCTCATCGGCGCGAACGAATTCGGGTGTGCCTTCGACCAGGATCTGGCCGTGGCTCATCACGGTGATGCGCTGGCTGATGGACATGACGATGCTCATGTTGTGCTCGATCAACAGCACCGTGTGATCGCGCCCCAGGTCACTGATCAACTGGGTCATGATCGGAATATCGTCAATGCCCATGCCGGACGTTGGCTCGTCGAGCATCAGCAGCTTGGGTTTGGAGCAGATCGACATGCCCACCTCCAGCACCCGTTGCTGGCCGTGGGACAACTCACCGGCCAGGGTGTCGGCACGCTGGGTCAGTTGCAGGCGCTCCAGCACCTGATCGGCCATCTCCAGGTGTTCGCGGCGACTGTCCACACGGCGCCAGAAATTCAGGGCCGCCAGACCATCCCGGCCTTGGGCCGCCAGGCGCAGGTTTTCCCGAACACTGAGGTTTTGAAACAGGCTGGTGAGCTGGAACGAACGGGCCATGCCCAGGCCAACGCGGCCGTGGGACGGCTTCTTGATGATGTTCTTGCCATCAAACAGGATTGCCCCGCCGGTGGCCTGACGCTCGCCGGTCAGGCAGTGGAACAGGCTGGTCTTGCCCGCGCCGTTGGGGCCGATCACGGTATGGATGGTGCCTTGTTCGACGTTGAGGCTGACGCCGTTGACCGCACGAAAGGCGCCATAGGCCAGCTCCAGATTGTCGGTTTGCAGCAGATATTCAGGCGCGTTCATGGCTGCTCCTCCTGCACGGGCAGGCTGGTTTTACGTTGCCCTTTGATTCGTTCGAACAGGCTCGAAAATCCGCCCCACAAGCCGCCGCGCATAAACACCACCACCAGAATCAAAATGACCCCCAGCAGCATCAGCCAGCGTGGCCACAGATCAGACAGGAATTCGCCCAGCAACACGATGGAACCCGCGCCCAGCAAGGAGCCGAACAAGGACCCGGTACCGCCGACGATGGTCATGATCAGAATGTTTTCCGACATCGCCAGGTCGATATTGGACAGCGGCACAAAGTGCAGCAGCATGGCGTAAAGCGCTCCGGCAATACCGGTGACGGCGCCCGAGAGCATAAACACCAGGATTTTGAAATGCCGGGTGTCGTAGCCAATGGCAGCTGCGCGGGTTTCGTTTTCGCGGATCGCCATCAGCGTGCTGCCAAAAGGCGAGCTGATAACGCGGCGGGCGCCGATGAAAATCAACAGGAACAACACCGCGACAAAACCGTAGAAGTAACGTGCGTCGCTCAGGGACATCAGCACGGTGTCACCGATACGGATTTCAGGCCGGGGCACGTTGAGCAGGCCGTTGTCGCCGCCGGTCCAGTCACTCAGGGTGTAGGTCAGGAAGTACGCCATCTGGCTGAAGGCCAGGGTCAGCATGACGAAATAGATGCCGGTGCGCCGAATGGCCAGGGCGCCCACCAGAAATGCCAGGAAACCGCCAGCCAGTGCAGCGCCCAGCAAGGCACTGAACAGTCCCAGGTGCAGATGGATCATCAGCAAGGCGGCGCAGTAGGCCCCGGCGCCAAAGAAGATCCCTTGGCCGAACGACAACAGCCCGGTGTAACCCAGCAGCAGGTTGCAGGCCAGAGCTGCCATGGCGAAGATCAGGATTTCAGTGGCCAGGGTCGCGGAAGGCAACACCAGTGGCAAACCGACCAATACCGCCACCACCAACAGCAGCATGGAGCGCGACTGGGTTTTGGCGAAGGGCAGGGGGTTTTTCTCGCTCATGTCAGGCTCTCCCGAACAGGCCGTAAGGCCTCAGCAGAATGACCACGGCCATCGCGCCGTAAATCATCAGGCTCGCCCCTTGGGGCCAGATAGTTGTCATCAGGCTTTGCACCACGCCCACCAACAGGCCGCCCACCAGCGCGCCGCTGAATGAACCCATGCCGCCGATCACCACCACCACAAAAGCCACCCCGAGAATTTCCGGGCCGACAAAGGGCTGGGCGCCGCGCAATGGCGCAAACAGCACACCGGCTACACCGGCGAGTCCAGCGCCCAGGGCGAACGTCATGGAAAACAGGCGGAAAATATTGGTGCCCAATAGCGATACGGTTTCCGTGCTTTCACTGCCGGCGCGCACCAGGGCGCCAAAGCGCGTGCGCTCCAGCAGCAGCCACAGACCGAATCCCACCAGGGCTGAAAACACAATCAGGAACAGGCGATAGTAGGGGTAGACAAAGTCGCCGATCACCAGCACGCCACGCAGCAACTGCGGTACGGCAACGCTTTTGCCCACCGGGCCCCAGATCATCACGCTGGCTTCCTGGATGATCAGCGCGATCCCCAGGGTCACCAGAATCTGGAACATGTGGGGCAGGTGATAAATCCGCTGGATCAGCAATCGCTCAATCACCCAGGCCAGTGCGGCGACGAGCAAGGGCGCAAGCAGCAGCGACAGCCAAAAATTGCCGGTCAGGCTGACCGCGGTGTAGCAGATGTAAGCGCCCAGCAGGAAAAACGCGCCGTGGGCGAAGTTGACGAAGTTCAGCAGGCCGAAAATGATCGTCAGTCCGACGGCAATCAGAAAGTAGATCATCCCCAGGCCAAGGCCGTTGAGAATCTGAAACAGGTAGAGTTCGAGCATGCAGATACCCTCTGCAGGCGATCACGGGTGATCGGCTGCCAGTAGCAAAAGCTGAAGAAGTGCCGGGGCTCAGCCCAGAACGCAGCCGGTGTCTTGTACCGGGGCAAACGACTGACCGGAGCTGACCACTTGGGCGAGGTCGTCCTTGTCACTCATTTGGTCAGCCGGTTTGCCGACCAGCAGGTAGTAATCCTTGATCACCTGATGGTCACCGGCGCGGATCGATTCGGGGCCGGTCGGGCCTTCGTAGCTCAAGCCCTGCATGGCTTTGGCCACCGTGGGGCCATCGAAACTGCCGGTGGCAGCGATGGTGTCGAGCATGACCTTGGTACTGATGTAGTCGGCGGCTAGGGGGTAGGTGGGGTTGATCCCGTATTTGGCCTTGGTGATCTTGACCAGTTCGCGGTTGAGCGGAGTATCCACCTGATGCCAGTACTGGGCGCCGAGGTAAACGCCTTCCAGAATGTCGCTGCCCAGTTCCTGGAATTGATCCAGGCCAGCCGACCACACCAGCAGGACGTTCATTCGCTCCTTGATCCCGAAATTCACCGCCTGGCGAAGGGTGTTGGACGACTGGCTGCCAAAGTTGAGCAGCACCAGCACATCGGGCCTGGCAGCAATGGCATTGGTCAGGTAGCCGGAGAATTCCTGTTCCTGCAGGGAGTGATAGCTGTTGCCGACATGTTCCAGGCCATGCTCCTTCAGCACCTCTTTGGTGCCCTCAAGCAGTGCTTCGCCGAATACATATTGCGGGGTGATGGTGTACCAGCGCTTGGCCTCGGGCAATCGCTTGATCAGCGGCACCAGGGTTTCGCGCACGGCGCCGTAGGTGGGCACCGACCAGCGAAACGTCGCCTTGTTGCAGTCCTTGCCGGTCACTTCGTCGGCACCCACGGGGGTCATGAAGACACCGCCTGCCTTGTCCACTTCCTTTGCGACGGCCAGTGCTGAAGACGACAAGGTACAGCCCTGAAAGAAGCGCGCGCCGTCCTGGGCAATCGCCTCCTGTACCTTGCGCACCGCCTTGCCGGCGTTGCCCTCGGTGTCGATCACCTTGTAGTTCAGGGGTCTGCCCAGCAACTGCGGATACTGCTCCACCGCCAGGCGCGAGCCCATGTCGGCGAACTTGCCGTAACTGGCAAAGGCACCGGACATTGACTTGAGGCCATAGAAGGTAAAGGGCTCGGAGGCGAAGGCATGGCGCATGCCCAGCGGAAGGCTCAGGGCACTGGCAGCGGCCAGGCTTGCTTTCAACAAAGTGCGACGTTGCATGGGGAAACTCCCTGGTTTGATTAGTTATTGGCAGGAGTAGCAATGGCAAACGGCGGATCATGGCCTGTGGGCAGGCCTTTTATTGGCACAGCGATTAGTGGTTGTGATCGAATTCCAGCAGGAAATGCGGGCTGACCTGGCCCTCTAGGGCGGTCATATGATGTTCGGCGTCGCACATGTGTTCGTGCATCAGGCTGCGCACAGAGGCTTCGTCCTCTGCTTGCAAGGCAATCAGCAGTTGCTTGTGATAGTCGAGGTTGGCGGCGTCGAACTGCTTGCGCTTGGGTTTGTAGGCTTTCTTCAGCACCACCAGGTCGCGCAGCAGATCGTTGAGAAATTGCGCCATGAAACTCAGCAGAGGATTGGGGCATGCCCGTGCCAGCAGGTTATGAAATTCCAGCTCTGCCAGCCGCTGCTCCCGTTGTCCGGCTTCACTGTCTTCGGGCGCGCTGCAAAAATCCACGTTGGCCTGCAGGGCCAGATAGTCCTCGGCACTCAGGCGGCCAATCACCGACACCGCGAGTTCGACTTCGATTACCTTGCGCAACTGGTAGACCTGTTCGCCATCCAGGTGCTGAAAGTGCAGGTAGTTGCGCAGGGCGCGACTGGCGGGCTCGGTCCCGGCCTGATTCAGGTAGGCGCCGCCGCTGGGGCCGGTGCGGGTGTTGACCAGGCCTTCGACTTCCAGCGCCTTGAGTGCTTCGCGGGCAGAGCCCTTGGAGCACTGAAAGCTCTCCATCAGCTCCCGTTCCGTGGGCAACCGGTCACCGGGCTTGAGTGCGTCGGTGACGATCGAGCGCTTGACCGACTCGACAATCACATCGGAGAGCTTCTGGCGTTTACGGTGCAGGGGGCGACTGAGCATATTTTCTATTTATCGTATTAATGCGGATTAATAGTAATAAATAGCGCCGAGCCCGATGAGTCAACAACAGGCCCGGGGAGGTGTCGCTTTCAATGGAAAAGGGTCGGTAACGGATAAGAAACGGCAGGGCGGGGTACTGCGGTGATGCCATCGCGAGCAAGCCCGCTCCCACATCCTTCGCTCGACAGCTCAGCCAATGGCCTGGGAAACCAGTGCGAACTGGCGTACGAAGTCGCCAGGCTGCGGGGGCGTACCTAGAGCCATCTGGGTTACGCGGTCCACCGGTTCAAGGCCCGCCAGGGTCAGCCATTCACACAGGCCACTGTCCATCGGGACGTCGATGCGCACAAATTGGTTGGGGATCCGGGCGAGCAGGGTGGCGATCAGGTGCCTGGCCTGGCGGGTGTTTTGTGCAATGACAGGGCCAATGCAGTGGCCGCGTCCGGCCCGGCGCAACAGGGCAAACGCCTGTAGCTGACCCTCGCGTACGATCCCCGCCGAGTGCACGATCGTGTCATGCAACTGCTCGAAGAGGGCGCTTCGGTCCAGCCCGCTGCCTGCGTTGGCCAGCAACAGTTGCCGGGCCTGATCCTGTTCGCAGAGGTCACGCAGTTGCTCATCTTGTGCAGGGGGTTCAAGTGTCACGGTCTGGGCCAGGCCCTGGCGCTGTTCAATGGTGCCGAACTCGACAAAGCCCTGGCTCAGGTACAGCGGGGCGCCAGCAACGGAGGCATTGAGGATCGGAGTACCTGGCTGGCAAGCGTCGAGTGCCCGTTCCATCAGCAGACGGCCAATGCCCTGGCCCTGAAAGTCGGGGCTGACCACCACCAGGCCAATGGTTGCAAAGTCGCCCTGGGGGCAGGCAAATGCCGTACCGATCAAACGCTCATCGACCGTCGCTACAAATCCTTTGAAGATCCGCTGCAACAGGCCCCAGTCTTCCAGTCGGTGGGGCCAGTCCAGTTGCGAGGACAGCCCGTGGGCTGCGGGTAAATCGGCCTGGGTCATGGGACGATAAATACAGGCACTCGTGTGCAGCGCGGACATGGTGAATCTCCTTGGACATGTACGCACTATGTACCGGCATTGCGCCTTCGCTTTCAACCCCCGGGCATGACCTCATGCCTGGCTGACACAATGCTTGCCACCTGCCGTGGCTGGCAGTTGAGGTAGGCCGAGGATTGCAGCCAGCGCTTGTCGGGGTACCAGGCGAACATGAACTGGCCATTCTTGAGCTTGTCGACCACCTTGCGCGCCACTTGCGGGCGTACTGCCGGGCAGCCAAGGCTGCGGCCGATACGGCCCTGGGTCTTGCTCCACAGCGGATTAACGTAATCGGCGGGGTGGATCACGATCGCCCGTTCGCGGGCCTGATCATTGATGCCCGGCTCCAGGCCGTCCATGCGCAACGAATAGCCGTGGCTGCCGACATAGCTTTCCTGCGTACTGAACAGCCCAAGGCTGGACTGGTTGCTGCCTTCGGTGTTGGAGAAACTGGTGGCGAAGTTCTCGCCGGATTCTTTTCCGTGGGCCACCAGATCTCGTAGAACCAAGGTCTTGCGGTTCAGGTCAAAGATCCAGAGACGTCGTGCCGTTGAAGGCTGGGAGAAGTCGATCACGGCCAGGTGCTGGGCCTGCTTGGCACCATTGTTGACCGCGCATTGCATGGCACTCAGGGCGCTTTTCAGGGCCTGCGGGTTGAGTTCGGGGGCGGCATGGCTGAGTTTGCTGAGCAGTTGAGGATTGGCAGCGTATGCAGTGCTGCAGGTTGCAGCCAGTGCGAGGGCTGCGAAACAAAAGCGACGTAAAAAGATAAGCATAAATAGCGTGTTCTCGATGATGTCAGGCCGGCAATCCTGCGCCGATAACTTGGCGATCCTGCGTTAGATGCTAGCCTGTGGGTTTACCGTAACTGCAGATTCAGTTGTTGTACCTGGTGACGGCCCTTAATTGGAGTTAAGCAGTTGTTCAAAAAACGCGCATTTTACTTGAGCATTGTCCTGCTGACTGCGCCATTGGTCGCTGTAGCCGATCCCCTACCTGCGGGTTCCCTGAGTCCGGTTCAGCAGGCACTCAGTCAACTGCCCCAGGACTGCCCGGGCCTGGCGGCGCGAGTCAATGGGGCTGCCAAGCAACTGCTGCAGGGTTTTTATCTGGGGCAAAACGATCAGTTGGTCTGGACCGACAACCAACGCCTGAGCGCCTTGCAGTCGGCACTGGGGCAGTTGGCGGATGACGGTCTGAACCCTGACAACTACAAGCTGCCAGCTACTCGGGACGTGTGCGCCGATATCGAGATCAGCCAGCAGTACCTGCAGGCATTGCAGGATCTGCACTATGGGCGTCTGCCCCAGTCGCAGTTCGAGCCGGTATGGCATGCCAGCGAGGTGCCGCAAGACCGTCAGGCGCGGATTCTGGCCCTGGCAGGGCCGGGACTGAACGATATTCCCCGGGCCTTTGCCCAGGCGCGTCCCCAAGGCGAGCTGTATCAGAACTTGCGCCGGGTCTATGCCCGCCAGCGTCTGCAACCACTGCCACAATGGCAGCCCCTGGCCAGCGGCCCCTTGTTGCGGCCCGGCATGCAGGATGCCCGGGTGCCCGAACTGGCCCGACGGCTGTTCAACGAAGGCTACCTGAACCACCTGCCGGCTTCTGTCGATCACACCTACACCAATGAGCTGGCGGCAGCCGTGAAGAGTTTTCAGCTTGATCACTCGTTGCAGGCCGACGGTGTCATCGGGGCCGGGACCTTGAAAGAGCTGAATATCAGCCCTCGGGATCGGCTTGAACAACTGCGCATCAACCTTGAGCGTTTTCGCTGGATAGCCCAGGACTTTGAGCCTGACAGCCTGCTGGTCAATGTGCCTGCTGCTCAATTGACCGTGTACCAGAATGGCGTGCCCGTGTGGCAGACGCGCACCCAGGTTGGCCGTGCCGAGCGTCAGACGCCGTTGCTCAAATCCAGGGTGAATCGCTTGACCCTGAATCCGACCTGGACCATCCCGCCGACCATTTTCCGCGAAGACAAACTGCCGCAGATCCGCCGCGATCCGTCTTTCCTCAGTCGCCAGGACCTGCAGATAGTGGACAGCAATGGCCAGCCGCTGGCGGCCCAGGACATCGACTGGGACCGCCCGGGCAATATCCTTCTGCGTCAGGGCGCGGGGCCTAGAAACCCCCTGGGCCGAATTGCCATCCGGTTTCCCAACCCGTTCTCGGTGTACTTGCACGACACCCCTAGCCAGGCGTTGTTCAGCAAGGGACCGCGGGCTTTCAGTTCGGGCTGTGTGCGGGTCGAGTCGGTCTTCCAGCTGCGTGACTTGCTGGTGACCCCGGCCGAGAAGGCCCGTACCGAAGAGCTGTTGAGTACGGGGTTGACCCATGAATTCAGATTGTCCCGGCCGATGCCGATCTTGATGACCTACTGGACGGCCCAGGCGAACAAGGATGGAAAAGTGACCTATGCGCCGGACATCTACAACCATGACCCGGCTTTGATTGCGGCGTTGGCTGGCAAGAAATAGCGTCCGGTTTGGTGCGCCACTGCGTGCTCGAACGCAGTCTCGTTCTACTCGTCAGCGGCTACAAGGGTAGGTGGCGATCTGTAGTCGCTGACGAGCCGTGCGAGGCTGCGTCCGGCTGCGTAGCAGTCGTAAAATCGGCTTCCTCGGTTAATCAGGTATACCGCGTGACCGCTTCGTCGCAGTGGCGCACCATCTCGATCAAGGCTGCGCCTTCGCAAGCCAGCCGCTAGTATTGGCATCCCGATCATTACCCGTGAGAGCCCTCATGAGCTGCTGGCCCGATTCTCGCCTTATCGACTTGCTCGGCATCACCCATCCCATCATCCAGGCCCCCATGCTGGGCGCTGGCGCCGATATGATGATCGGTGTCGCCAAGGCCGGTGGCCTGGGCTCTCTGGCCTGTGCCACGTTGAACCTTGAATCGATTCGCGCCGAAGTGGCGGCCTTTCGGGCCGAGAGCAAGCAGCCCCTGAACCTGAATTTTTTCTGCCATCAAGCCCCTGCTTACGATGAAGCCGCGATCGAGCACTGGAAGTCGTTGTTCAAGTCCTACTACACCGAGCTTGGGGCCGACTATGACGCGCCCACGCCCGTGTCGAGCCGCGCACCCTTTGACGAAGCCACCTGCGCTCTCGTCGAAGCGTTGCGCCCCGAAGTGGTGAGTTTCCACTTCGGTCTGCCTGCCCCGGAGCTGGTGGCCAGGGTCAAGGCCTGCGGAGCAAAAATCCTCAGTTCAGCCACCACGGTCGAAGAGGCCCGATGGCTGGAACGCCACGGCTGTGACGGGATCATCGCCATGGGCTACGAAGCTGGCGGGCATCGGGCAATGTTCTTGAGTCGTGAGCTGACCACCCAAATCGGTACCTTTGCCCTGGTCCCGCAAATCGTCGATGCCGTGGACATACCGGTCATTGCCGCAGGCGGCATCGCCGATGCACGGGGTATTGCGGCGGCGTTTGCGCTGGGGGCCAGCGCCGTGCAAATCGGCACTGCCTACCTGTTTTGCCCGCAGGCAAAACTGGCCACACCCCATCACCGCGCCCTGCGCGAAGCCGACGCCAGTGACACCGCGCTCACCAACCTGTTCACCGGCCGACCGGCCCGCGGCATCGTCAATCGGGTGATGCGCGAACTGGGCCCGATCAATACGCAGGCACCTGCCTTCCCGCTGGCGGGCGGTGTGTTATTACCGCTCAAGGCCAAATCCGACCCTGGCTGCGCAGACTTCATCAACCTGTGGGCGGGCCAGGGCTTCCCCTTGAGCCCCGGACGCACGGCCGAGCTTTCGTCCTATGAGCTGACCCGCACATTTGTCGATGACTATGCCGCCCGCTCCGCCGCTAAATAATGGGTGTGTGCAGCATGGGTGGAGGTGCGGATCAGCAACACGACCGCACCGGCTACCGGCAGACTCACCAGCAATAACGCGTAGCGCAGGGATTCAACGCCGAAGGCCGGTTGCAACGCATCACTGAACAAGCCGGCCAGCAAAGGACCCACCCCAACCCCCAACAATGTGGAGATGATGGTCTGCAAGGCCATGGCCGTGCCCCGGCGGTTGGCCGGGACCAGTTGGGTGACCAGGTTGTATGACGGCGCCACCCACCACACCACAAAAAAACTGTACAGCGCGCACCACAGCATCGAGCTGGGGACAGGCACGCTGCCCAGTTGCGTCCACACCGTGTCCGGCCACAGCAGATAGGCGAACAGTGCAGCCAGCGCGGCCACATTGCCGATCACCGGAATACCCACTTGCCAGTGCGGGTTGCGTGGCGTCAGGTGGTCGCTCAGCCAACCGCTGAACAACGCGCCGATCCCGGCAAAACCACCACAGATGAAACCTGCCAGCAGCCCTGCATGTTGCAGTGACAACCCGTGGGAGCGCACCAGAAAACTGGTGTTCCACATGCCGATCGCATAGGAGCCCAGCGTGGTCAGGCCGCCCGCCATGACCAGGCAGCGGTAGGCGGGCAGGGCCCAGAGTTTGCGGGCCTCACTGCCCATGCTTTGCAGGGGATGGGCAGCATGGGCGCTGGCCAGATCCCAACGGCCCCGGGCCGGGTCTTTTGCGATAAAGGCCAGCAGCGTGGAGAACAACAGCGCGGGCAAGCCGATCACGATGAATGCCGAGCGCCAGCCATACTGCTCGACCACCCATGCCCCCAGGCTCAGGCCGATGACGGCGGAAAAGGTCGGGGCGGCCGTGAAGCAACTGATGGCAAACGAGCGGCGATGTGGCGGGTACAAATCGGCAATGATCGACATCGACGCCGAGGTGGTCGGCGACTCGCTCACGGCAACCGCCATGCGCGCCACGGCCAGCATCCAGAAACTGACCGCCAGGCCACAGATCATGGTCGCCACCGCCCATAACAGGCAGGCAATTGCCAGCAGGCGGGTACGGGACATGCGATCTGCCAGCCGCCCGGCAGGCAAGGCGAGGAGGGCGTAGATCCCGGCAAATGCCAGGCCCGAAATCAGCCCCATCGCCGTATCACTGACCCCGAACTCTGCCTTGATCGGTTCAATCATCACCGCCAGAATCTGACGGCCGACAAAATTGTCGGCAAACATGGCCGCCAGCAACAACAGCAAAGCATGGCTGCGCCAGCCGACCTGAGCATTGGGCATGGTTGAATTCCTGTCAGATGGAAACGCCAAGGGCGCTGATCAGTTCAGCGCCCCTGGCAAGGAACAAAGCCTCAGGCCCGCTGGCGGGCCAGGGTCATGGCAGTGTCTTCGATCATGTCTTCCTGACCGCCGACCATGCCGCGACGTCCCATCTCGACGAGAATTTCCCGTGCCGGTACGCCGTATTTTTTCTCGGCGCGCTTGGCGAACAGCAGGAACGAGCCATACACCCCGGCATAGCCCATGGTCAGGGCATCACGATCGCTGCGGATCGGGAAGTCCATGATCGGTACGACGAGATCCTCAGCCACATCTTGAATACCGAACACGCTGACTCCGGTCTCAATGCCCATGCGGTCGCACACCGCCACCAGGATTTCCATCGGCGTATTACCCGCACCTGCGCCCAGCCCGGCTGCTGCGGCGTCGATGCGTGTGGCACCGGCTTCGATGGCAGCAATGGAGTTGGACACGCCCATGGACAGGTTGTGATGGCCGTGAAAGCCGATCTCGGTGTCCGGGTGCAGTGCCGCACGCAGGGCCTCGACCCGGGCCTTGATGTCGTGGGGCAGCATGTAACCGGCCGAGTCGGTGAGGTACACGCAGTTGGCGCCGAAGCTCTCCATCAGCTTGCCCTGCTTCACCAGGCCTTCGGGTGAGTTCATATGGGCCATCATCAGGAACCCCACAGTGTCCATGCCCAGCTTGCGTGCATAGGATATGTGCTGCTCCGACACGTCGGCCTCGGTGCAATGGGTCGCTACGCGGATTGTATTGACCCCCAGCTCATAAGCCATTTGCAGATGGTCCACGGTGCCGATACCGGGCAGCAGCAGGGCCGAAACCTTGGCCTGTTTCATCATCGGGATCACGGCCGACAGGTACTGCTCGTCGGTGTGCGCCGGGAACCCGTAGTTCACCGAGCTGCCGCCCAGGCCGTCGCCGTGGGTGACTTCAATCAGGGGCACACCGGCGGCGTCCAGGCCACAGGCGATGTCTTTCATCTGTTGCAGGCTGATCTGGTGACGCTTGGGGTGCATGCCGTCGCGCAGGCACATGTCATGCACGGTAATTTTTTTGCCGCGAAGATCCATGGTCGACTCCTTAAGCGAGGGCAGGTTGAGGGGCGGATGCCTTGAGGTGCAGTTCACCCTTGAGGATTTCCTCGGCGAACATCTCTGCGGTGCGCGCAGCGGCGGCCGTCATGATGTCCAGGTTGCCGGCGTACTTGGGCAGGTAGTCGCCCAGGCCTTCGACCTCCATGAAAATCGACACGCGGTTGCCATCAAACACCGGCCCGTTGACCAGCTTGTAACCCGGGACGTACTGCTGTACCTGCTCGATCATGTTGGCAATGGCCAGGCTGATCGCGGCTTGATCCGGTTCGGTTTCAGTCAGGCAGTGCACGGTGTCGCGCATGATCAGCGGCGGCTCGGCCGGGTTGACGATAATGATCGCCTTGCCTTTTTTGGCGCCGCCCACCTGTTCGATGGCACTGGCGGTGGTGCGGGTGAACTCGTCGATATTCTTGCGCGTGCCCGGGCCGACCGATTTGGACGCCGCCGTGGCAACGATCTCGGCATACGCCACCGGTTGCACGCTGCTGACGGCCGCCACCAGAGGAATGGTGGCCTGGCCGCCGCACGTGACCATATTGACGTTCATCGCGCCGCGCTTGAGGTTTGCCTTGAGGTTGACCGGGGGCACGCAGTACGGGCCGATGGCGGCGGGGGTCAAGTCAATCATCAGCACGCCCAGCTCATTGAGCTTGCGGCTGTTTTCGGCGTGAACGTAAGCCGACGTGGCATCGAAGGCAATCTGGATATTGTCGGCCAGCACATGGGGCAACAGCCCGTCGACCCCGTCACTGGTAGTCTTGAGGCCCATCTCGCGGGCACGGCTCAGGCCTTCGGAGGTGGCGTCGATGCCCACCATCCAGACCGGTTCCAGTACGTCACTGCGCAGCAACTTGTAGAGCAGGTCGGTGCCGATATTGCCCGGCCCGATCAGGGCACATTTGATCTTTTTGGTCATGGGAAAGGTCTCGAACAGGGGTTAGGGCACGAAGCGCAGGCGGGCAGAACCCAGGCCGCTGAGGGTCAGGCTGACCTCATCGCCGGGTTGCACCGGCACCAGCGGCGCCAAGGCTCCGGAAAGGATGATTTCACCCTTGCGAAACGGGATGTCGAACTTGCCCAGGGTATTGGCCAGCCAGGCCACGGCGGCGCAGGGGTGGCCCTGTACTGCCGAGCCGAAACCGTTACCGGCTGGCTGTCCGTTTTTCAGCATGTGCAGTTCGACCTTGGCCAGGTCCAGTTCGCGGGGGTTGATACGTTGCTCACCCAAGGCGAACACGCCGCACGAAGCGTTGTCGGCCACCGTGTCCTGAATGCGGATTTTCCAGTCGGCGATACGCGAGTCGACAATCTCGAAACACGGCGCCACCCAAAGGCTGGCAGCCATGACGTCTTCAGCGGTAATGCCAGGGCCGTGCAGGTCTTCGCCGAGAATAAAAGCGATCTCGCCTTCGGCCCGTGGTTGCACCAACTGGTGGGCGGCGAAGCTCACATCGCTGTTGTCCGGGACCTGCATGGAATCGGTCAAGAAACCGAAATCGGGCTGATGCACATCCAGCATTTCCTGCACGGCACGGCTGGTGACGCCGATTTTCTTGCCAATCACCAGCTCGCCCAACGCCTGGCGGCGTTGCAAAAAGCGCAGGGAAATCCGGTACGCCATGTCCAGCGTCAAGTCCGGGTAACGCTGGGTCAGTGGCTGCAGGCTGCGGCGCTCGCGCAACGCATGAAACAGCTCATCGCCCAGGGCTTCAATCAACTGTGTGTCCATAAATACGCTCTCTTGAAACTGAAAAACCCCTTGTGGGAGCGGGCTTGCTCGCGATGGAATCACTGCGCGCTGCCAGACAGACCGCATCGCCTGTATCGCGAGCAAGCACGCTCCCACCGTTGGTTGTGCCGTGAACTAGCCCGGCCAGACACTCGACTCGGCCCCGCCGTCCACTTCCAGGATCTTGCCGGTGACCCAGCGTGAAGCCGGGGAGGCCAGGTACAGCGCCGCTGCCGCGATGTCCTCAACCTCGCCCAGGCTTTGCAGCGGGGTGGCTTTGATCATGCCTTCGCGCATGGCAACCGGCAGGACACGGTTCAAGGCGTCGGTCAGTACCGGGCCGGGGGCAATCCCGTTGACCCGCACCAGCGGGGCGAAATCCTGGGCCAGCAAACGGGTCATGTGGCTGAGCGCAGCCTTGGCGGTGCCATAGGCGCTGAATTGGGTTTGGGCATAGCGCGCCGCGCCGGAGGTGATATTGATGATGTTGCCGCTGCCCGCGTCGCGCATGTGCGGCACGCACAGCTGGCTCAGGTGATAGGCTGAGGACACGTTGAAACGCATGATTTCTTCGAAGCGCTCGACACTCAGGATCAGCGGATCGTTGGGGCCTGCGCCGCCTGCGTTGTTCACCAGATGGGTGATACGGCCCATGTGCTCCCGGGCCTGGGTGACCACCGCGCTGCGCTGCTCGGCGTCAGTCACGTCGCAGCTCAGGGCCAGGGCGCGGCGTCCCAGGCGGCGAACTTCTTCGGCCACCGCTTCAACGTCGCTCAAGGTACGGGCTGCCAGTACCACATCGGCGCCTGCCTCGGCGCAGGCCAGGGCGATACCGCGGCCAATGCCGCGCCCGCCGCCGGTGATGACGGCCACGCTGCCGGTCAGGTTGAAGCGCTGAATAATGTTCATAAAGGGTCCTGTTCCTTCAAGGGAATTAGCGGGGCGCCCACAGATCGGGCAAGCCGGGATCACTGGCCGTAATCAGGCGCTTGAGCAGCACTTTAAGGGCCTGGGCATCGCCGGGAGCGAGCCTGGCCGACACGTTTTCCTCCACGGCCTTGGCCAGTGCCACCTGTTGCAGCGACGCCTCACGGCCCGTGGCGGTCAGCACATAGCGCGGTGCCTGCTGGCTGCCTTCGAGGGCGACCAGGTTCTGTTTTTCGAGAAAACGCATGCTTGCCACAGACACCACATGCCCGGTGTAACTGACGAAGTGATTGATTTCATCCAGGGTCAGGTTGTCGCGAATACACAGGACCGAAAGGATAAAGAAAGCATGCTCGTCCAGCTGCTGATTGCTCAGCAAGCGGTGCAGGGCGTCGAGCAACTGGTAATGGGCGCGGCCCAGCAGGTACCCGAGCAAGTCCTCGGTGTAGCTGCACTCCGGTGGTGGCGGAGTGGTTGCCAGGCGCAGCTCGCTGCGTGGTTTACGGGTTGCCAGGGCATATTGGCCGCTTTGAAAGGCCAGCGGTGCGCGGTCGCTGTGATCGAAGGCGAGCACTTCACCGACAAAAATCACATGGTCACCGCCTTCATATTGAAAGGCCGTGCGGCACTGAAACCTGGCGGTGCAGTCCTGTAACAGCGGTGCTTCGCTGATGCCGTTGTCGAGTTCGATTTCGGCAAACTTGTTCTCGCCCTGCATCGCAAAACGTCCGGACAGAGGTTCCTGTTCGGTCGACAGCACATGCACGTTCCAGTGCTTTCCGGAACTGAACACCGGCAGGCTGCGAGCGGACTTGGCCAGACTCCACAGCACCAGCGGCGGGTTAAGCGACACCGAGTTGAAACTATTGGCAGTAATGCCGATGGGCGAGCCATCTTCAGCCTGGGTGGTGATGATCGTCACCCCGGTGGTAAAGGTGCCCAGCGCGGTACGGAATGCCTGCGGGTCGAAACTGCTTTGCATTGCCATGACGAACCTCATGGATTGGATTTTCGTGCTGGCAGTATTCGCCCCGAAGCGGTGCGCTACATCGTCTTAATGGACTAACGAATACAGCCGATTATCGTCCGATTGGACGAGGCTAATCGGGGCGCTATTCACTAGGGTCAGCTCATTGAACCGATGTATCAGAGGACTCATCCATGACGTTCAGCAGCACTGCTCCAGAACAGCTGTCCAGCCTGTTGGCGGCGCAAAAACAAGCCTTTGTCGAGGCCGGGCACGTCAGCGCAGAGCTGCGCCGGGCACGGATTCAGCGCGTGATAGAGCTCGTGGTGCGCTATCAGCAGCCACTGATCGAGGCCATGGATGAAGACTTTGGCGGTCGGCCCCAGGGCTTTTCGCTGATGAATGACGTTCTGGGCTCGCTGGCATCACTCAAATATGCTCGCGATCACCTTGCCCACTGGGTCGAAGACGAGCCGCGACAGGTGTTTTCGCCCTATGACCAACTGGGCGCCAAAGCCTGGGTGATGCACCAGCCCAAGGGCTCCATCGGCATTCTGGGCACCTGGAATGCGCCGCTGTTCACCTTGCTCAGCCCTTTGGCCTGCGTACTGGCAGCGGGCAACCGCGCCATTCTCAAACCGTCCGAAGTAGTGCCCCGCACCGCCCGGGTTCTGGCCCAGGCCTTTGCCGACGTGTTTGATCCACTTGAAGTCGGTGTAGTGACCGGAGATGCCGGGCTGGCGCAGGCCTTCACCTCGCAACCTTTCGACCATCTGGTGTTTACCGGCAGCACCGCAGTGGCGCGTTCGGTCATGCGCAATGCGGCTGAAAATCTGGTGCCATTGACCCTGGAGCTGGGAGGCAAGTCCCCGGTGATCATTTCCCGCAGCGCAGATCTGGCCAAGGCGGCCTTCAGCATTGCGGTGGCCAAAGCCAATAACGGTGGGCAAATTTGCATCAACCCGGACGTGGTGTATGTGCCGCGCGAGCTGATGGAGGATTTTATCGGCCTGCTGGGTGCTGCCTACAGCGAATTGCTCCCCACCACGGACGACAATCCGGATGTGGTGGCAGTGGTCAATGCCCGCCATGTGCAACGCATCGACGGCTACGTGCAGGATGCCCGCGAGCGGGGCGCCCGGATCGAAAGCTTCCCGCAGGCACCCGAGGCTGACGCCCGAACTCGTCGGCGTGCGCTGCACGTAGTGATCAACCCGCCTCGCGACAGCCAGATCATGCATGAAGAAATCTTCGGCCCGGCGCTGGTGTTGCTGCCTTATGAACAGATTGATCGGGCGTTGGGCGACATTCACTCTCGTGAGCGCCCGCTGGCGCTGTATTACTTTGGCCAGAGTGAAGAAGAGCAGCGCCATGTGCTGCAGCACACGATTTCCGGTGGCGTGAGCATCAATGATGTGATGATGCATGCGGCTCTGCACGACGCTCCGTTTGGCGGGATCGGCGCCTCGGGCATGGGGCATTATCACGGCCGTGAAGGCTTCCTGGAATTCAGCCATATGCGCACCGTTTACAAGGCCCCGGCCCATGACCCGCGGCGTGAGTGGGGCCTGCTGCCACCGTATGGCGAGCACTTTCTGCCCACCATGCAATCGATGGTCACGGCTGACTGAAACACGCAGTGCAGGAGCGGGCTTGTTCGCGATGCTGTCGACTCGGCGCCTTCATGGACCGCATTGATGCAATCACGAGCAAGCCCGCTCCCACAGGACCCTGGCGCCTAAAACAACACGAAATGTTCTGGAGATTGACCTTGCACAACCCTGCTCAAACACCTGAAGAATCCACCGGCTGGCAGCGTCGACACGTACTCAAGGCCGGTGCCTTGGCCGTGGGTGCCGGTCTGCTGGGACGTTTTGCCCATGCCGACAGCACGGGCGCGCTGTCGTCTGGCGAGTACCTGGCGATGGACGCCACTGACATGGCCAGTGCCATACACAAAGGCGAACTCAGCCCGCACAACCTGCTCGCGGCGGCCATGGCCCGATGTGATGCGGTCAATCCCAGGGTCAATGCGGTCAACATGCGCCATGACGACTACGCCAATGCGCTGCTCAAGGCCCGTGCTGCCAGCGGTGCGTCGACCACGGGCCCTCTGGCCGGGGTGCCGATCCTGATCAAGGACCTCAATACCTACCTGGAAGGCACCCGCACCACCAATGGTTGCCGCCTCTACAAAGATGCGCCGATGGCCCCCCATACCAGCACCCTGATTGCCCGTTATCAGGCGGCCGGTGCCGTGCCGTTTGGCAAGACCACCTGCCCGGAGTTCGGATTGACCACCACCACCGAATCCCTGTTGTGGGGGCAAACCCGCAACCCGTGGAATCTGGCAAAAAGCGCGGGCGGCTCATCTGGTGGGGCGGCTGCGGCAGTTGCAGCGGGGATTGTTCCCGTGGCCCACGCCACGGACGGCGGCGGTTCGATCCGGATTCCGGCGTCTTACTGCGGCCTGGTCGGGCTCAAGCCGACGCGTTACCGAACCCCCAGTGGCCCGGGAAAATATGAGGGCTGGTTTGGGGCCAGCGTAGGCAACGTGGTGTCGCGCAATGTGCGCGATATGGCGTTGTTCATGGATGCGGGGCAGGGGCACGAGGCCGGCAGCCCGTACTGGGCCAAGCCCCTGGTGCGTCCTTATGTCGAAGAACTGCGCACGGCCCCCGGTCGCTTGCGCATCGGCGTGGTGCGTGACTCGCTGACCGGCGCACCGCTGGACCCGGAGGTGGCGAGGGTGCTGGACGACACCGCCAAACGCCTCGCAGCCCAGGGGCATGACGTTGAAGAGCTGCGCCTGAATGTCGATCCGAGGCAGTTGTTCGGTGCCCATGGTTCGGTGATTGGCGATGCATTGCTGACGATGGTTCACGATCGCGAGCAAGTGCTGGGGCGAAGCGCAACGGCCGATGACTACGAGCGCATCACCCAGGTGGTGCTGGGCAATGCCCAAAAAGTCACTGGAGAAGGCCTGTACCGTGCGCGCCAGTCGTTCGAAACCATCGGCGGCTACATGGAAGATCAGTTCCAGACGTTTGACGTGATCCTGTCGCCGGTGACGGCCAATGTCACGCCGGACCTGGGGCTCTTGAGCCTCAATCAGCCCTGGGAGAGCTATGCCCACAACGCCATGGGCAGCGCGTCCTTTACCGTATTGGCCAACGTCAGCGGCCAGCCGGCCATTTCCTTGCCGGTGGGCATGAGCGACAAGGGCCTGCCTATCGGCATGATGTTCACCGGGCCATTGGGCGGCGAAGACGTGTTGCTACGCCTGAGTGCGCAGATTGAACAGGCGCGGCCATTCGCGGCACTGCCGATCCTCTGAAACGGTGGGAGCGGGCTTGCTCGCGATGCAAGCCCGCTCCCACACAAGTTCAGTGTGATGCCGTGTGCCTAGTCCGCTTTGACGATGAACCACAGCGTTACAGGCCGGATTATTCGTCATACACCGCCCGCGCATTCGCGCAGCGAGAGACTGACGGAGAACACACGGATGGATCAGATACGAGAGAAAAGTCCGATTGAGCTTGAGCTGCTGCAACGTGCGCGCAATCTGATTCCTGCGCTCAAAAGCCGTTCAGCCCAGGCGGACAAAGACTGCAAACTGCCCGACGAAACCATTCGTGACATGCAAGAAGCCGGTTTGTTTCGTGCCTTGCAGCCCAAGATCTGGGGCGGTCATGAAGTCGATCTGCGCACCTTTTTTGAAATCCAGATGACCTTGGCTGAAGGCTGTATGTCCACGGCCTGGGTCTTTGGCGTGGTAGGCGTGCATCCGTGGCAACTGGCGCGTTACCCGATGGAGGCCCAGCGTGATGTCTGGGGTGAGGACAGCTCTGTGCTGGTGGCTTCCACCTACATGCCGGTGGCCAAGGTCACGCCGGTCAAGGGTGGTTTTCAGGTCAGCGGACGCTGGGGTTTTTCCAGTGGCAGCCAGCATGCACAGTGGTGCCTGCTCGGGGGCATCGTGCCGCAAGACGAAACGGGCCCTACCGAACACGGCACCTTCCTGATTCCGGCCAGCGACTATCGCATCGAACAGAACTGGGACGTGCTGGGCCTGCGTGGCAGCGGCAGCCACGACATCGTTGTCGAAGACGTTTTTGTCCCGGCCCACCGGGTCCAGCGCACCAATAACTTCAGCATCGAAGCTACGCCGGGGCGCCTGGTCAATACCAACCCGATGTACTCGATCCCGTTTGCCCAGGTGTTTGCCCGCGCCGTATCGACGTCGGCCCTTGGTGCCTTGCAAGGGGCCATCAACGAGTTTCGCGATAACGCGGCAAAGCACATCGGCAAGCACGGCGCCAAAACCGCCGAAGACCCGGCGGCCCAAGCGGCCGTGGCCGAAGCCATCATCACCGTCGACTCGCTCAAGCTGGTGCTGATGCGCAACTACGGGCACCTGCTGGCACTGGCCGCAGCCGGGGAATACCCGGATGTCGAGACCCGTCTGTTGTATCGCTATCAGTCCTCCCACGTGACCAACGTCTGCGCCGATCGGGTCAGTGACCTGCTGCGCTGCATGGCCGCTTCGGGCTTATACAACACCAATCCGGTGGCGCGTTACTTCCGTGACCTGCACCAGGCTCGCGGGCATATCGCCAACAACGAGGCGGCTTACCGCCGCAGTTACGGTCTTGTACAGCTGGGCCTGCCCAACGCGGACCCTTTTGTCTGATCGGGTCAATTCTGTGACCCGGTAATCAACCTCTGACCTCAGCGCAAGGCATAACAATAATGACGGCTCACGATCAGTCTCAGTCCAGCTATGACGTAATTGTTGTCGGCTCCGGCGCCGGCGCCATGACCTCGGCCCTGTTTGCGGCTGATCAGGGCCTGTCGGTTCTGATTGTCGAAAAAAGCGATAAATATGGCGGCACCTCGGCGATTTCCGGCGGCGGTATCTGGATCCCGAACAACCATTATTTTGCCGCCATTGGCGGGCAGGACAGCCCTGAGCTGTCCCTGCAATACCTCAAGGCCGCCACCGGCGAGCACGGTGATCCACAGCGGTTGCAGGCGTATCTGGACAACGCCGCGCCGATGATCAAAAAGCTCACCGACAACAGCCGCGTGCGTTACGCCGTGGCCGATAAATACCCCGATTACTACCCGCAACTGCCCGGCGCCTTGCCAGGCGGTCGCACCCTGGACCCGGAGCTGTTCGACACCAGCCTGCTGGCTGAAGAGCTGCCCAATCTGCGCAAGCCTTCGCCGTCGACCCTGCTGATGGGGCGCATTGCCTGGACGGCCCGCGACGCGCACAAGGCCATGGCCCGCAGTTTTGGTTGGCAATGGCTGATTTTCAGGCTGATGGCCCGCTACAAACTCGACTTCAAATGGCGCCGCAAAAGCAAATACGACCGCCGCGCCGCACTGGGCAGCTCCCTGGTGGCGTCGTTGCGCCGTTCCCTGATGGATCGCAACGTGCCGTTATGGCTCAACACTGACTTTCAGGACGTGTTGCTCGACGGTGATCGGGTCAGCGGGATCAAGGTTGCAACGGGTGGCAAAGTCCTGGAACTCAAGGCCCGCCGTGGGGTGATTTTTGGCTCCGGCGGCTTTGAGCAGAATCAAACCCTGCGCGAGAAATACCTGCCGCAACCCACCCGGGCCAGCTGGAGCGCTACGCCACCGGGCAACAACACCGGGGCTGCACTTGAGGCGGGACTCAATATCGGTGCGGCCACGGCGCTGATGGACTGGGCCTGGTGGGCTCCCACCATTGCCGTGCCAGGCGAGGAAAAACCCCGTGGCGTGTTTGCCGAACGGGCGTTCCCGGGGGCCATTGTGGTCAACAGCCTGGGTCATCGCTTTGTCAACGAAGCGGCGCCGTACCTGGAGTTCGTCGACGCCATGTACACAGACAACCGCAAGACTGGCGGCCGCTCGGTGCCGTCGTGGGTGATCTTCGATGGTCACTTCCGTTTTCACTACGCCATGGGCCCGTTGATGCCGGCCCAGGTGGTCCCCGACAGCCGTCTGCGCAAGGAATGGCTCAATACCGTGTACTGGAAGGCCGACAGCCTGGACGCGCTGGCCATGCAAATCGGGGTCGATGCCCGGGGCTTGAGCAGCACCGTGCAAAAAATCAACAGCTACGCCCAAACCGGGGTCGATCTTGACTTCGATCGCGGTGGCAACGTGTTCGATCGCTACTATGGCGATAGCAATATCAAGCCCAACCCGTGCCTGGCACCGTTACGCAAAGGCCCGTATTACGCCATGCGCCTGGATGCCGGAGATATCGGTACCAAGGGCGGATTGCTGACCAACCAGCATGCTCAGGTCGTACGAGAAGACGGCCAGCCAATCCCTGGCCTGTATGCCATCGGCAACTGCTCGGCATCGGTGATGGGCATCAGCTACCCCGGTGCCGGTGGCACCCTGGGCCCGGCAATGACTTTCGGCTACATCGCTGCCAACCATATCGCCAGCAGCGTGTCGGCAACCGCCAGCGCCCGGGTACGGGCACTGTCATGAGCCGGGCGCAGAGCAGCTCCAGTAACAGTAAGATCCTTGCGCCCTTGCAGGCCGAACGACTGACCGCGCGGGACTGGCAAGACACCTGCGACGTGCTGGTGATCGGCTGGGGCGCGGCAGGCGCCTGCGCCGCGCTGGAGGCCAGAAGCAATGGCGCCCATGTGATTGTGGCCGACCGCTTTACCGGTGGCGGTGCCAGTGCCAAGAGTGGAGGCGTGGTGTATGCAGGCGGTGGGACCCGGCACCAGCAGGCCGCAGGGTTCAACGACAGCACGCAAGCGATGTTCGACTACCTCAAGCACGAAACCCGGGGTGTGATCAGCGATGCCACCCTGCAAAAATTTTGCGACGACAGCGTCAGCAACCTCGACTGGCTTGAGAGTCACGGTGCCCGCTACGGCCATAGCATGCCGCCGGGGGGGAAGACCTCATACCCGTCCGATGGCTACTTCCTGTATTACTCGGGCAATGAGCTGGTGCCCTCCCACGGCGGTGAACAACCCCCGGCGCCACGGGGTCATCGCACCGTAGGCAAGGGCCAGTGCGGCGCGGTGTTGTACGCCCACTTGAAAGCCGCCTGCCTGCGTGACGGAGTGCAACCCTTGCTGCAATCCGCTGCCCGGCGTCTGGTGGTGGATGCCAGCGGGCGCGTGGTTGGCGCCGAGTTCTGGAGCTTGCCCGAGGGCAGTCGCGAAGCGCGCTTGCATGCACGCCTGGCGGCACGGGCCGAGCGCCTGCAAAATTTCGCCCCCGGCTACTGCGATCGCCTGCGGCAAAAAGTCAGCCAGCTGGAGCGCGATCATGGGCAGCCGGTGCTGATCCGGGCCAGGCGCGCCGTCATTCTCAGTACCGGGGGGTTTATCTTCAACCGCGGACTGATCCGCGATCATGCGCCCAACTTTCGCCGCAATTTCAAGGTCGGCGCTACCGGTTGCGATGGTAGCGGCCTGCTGCTGGGGCAGTCGGTGGGTGCCAGAAGCGAGCGTTTGAGCCGGGTATCGGCCTGGCGCTTTATCAACCCGCCGCACTGTTGGCCCAAGGGCATCGTGGTCAACACCCTTGGCCAACGGTTTTGCAACGAAGAAGTCTACGGCGCCACCCTGGGCCAGCCGTTATGCGAAGAGCAGGGGGGGCAGGCCTGGCTGGTAATGGATGCGCGCTTGCGCAAACAGGCGATCCGCCAGGCGCTGTTTGGGGGCTATTGGTGGTTCCAGACCTTGCCGGCGCTGGCCTTGATGCTGCTCAAGGTCCGCAAGGGCGACAACCCTGACCGGTTGGCGACGGCCTGTGGCATGCAGGCCGGGGAGTTGAGTGATGCATTGCGCACCTACAACGCCGGTGCCCGAGGCGACGCACCGGATCCCTTTGGCAAGTCTGAAGGCAGCCGTCAGGTGCTCGACAAAGGGCCGTTTTATGCCTGCGATATCAGCGTTGGCAACCCGATATTCCCCTTGGGGGCGCTGACGTTGGGCGGCCTTAAGGTGGATGAATCAAATGGCGCAGTCCTGGACGCACAAGGCCAGCCGATTGCGGGCCTGTTCAGTGCGGGGCGCACAGCCATCGGCGTGGCGTCACACCTCTACATCAGCGGACTGTCGCTGGCTGACTGCGTGTTTTCGGGCCGCCGTGCGGGGCTGGCTGCCTCGTGTGGGAGCGGGCTTGTGCGCGATACAGGCGGCGCGGTTTCCATCGATGAGCGCAGTGATGCCATCGCGAGCAAGCCCGCTCCCACAGAAACCACCAAGGTGACCCCATGAGCGCAAGTAGCCCGTTTGTGATGAGTATCTGATATGACCCAACCTGCGTATTTCTCCCTGCGTGTGGCGCAAGTCGTGACTGAAACGGTGGACTCCAGATCCCTGGTGTTCGACGTTCCGTTGGCCCTGCGTGAACAGTTTGCCTACAAGCCCGGGCAGTTCTTGACCCTGCGCGTACCCTTCGAAGGCGGCTGGTTGCCGCGTTGCTATTCGCTGTCGAGCACGCCGCTGCAAGACGAACCGTTGCGCGTAACGATCAAGCAAGTCCGGGACGGGCGTGCTTCCAACTGGTTGTGCGAGCACGTGCGCGAAGGTGATCAACTTGAGGTGCTGGCCCCGGCCGGGGTGTTTGTCCCTCGGCATTTTGACGATGACTTTGTGCTGTTTGGTGGCGGCAGCGGGGTGACTCCGGTGCTCTCGATCCTGCGCTCGGCCTTGATTGCCGGTACAGGCCGGATTCTGCTGGTTTACGCCAACCGTGATGAAGCGTCGGTGATCTTTGCGGCTGAGCTCAAAGCCCTGGCCAGTGCCTACCCCCAGCGCTTGCAGGTGATTCACTGGCTGGACTCGGTACAGGGTATTCCTGGCGTGGCGCAACTTGCGCAGATGGCCCTGCCATTTGTTCATGCCCAGGCCTATATCTGCGGGCCTGGCCCGTTCATGGACGCTGCTGTCAGCGCCTTGCATGACATCGGCATGGACCACGGGCGCATCCACGTCGAGCGGTTTGTGTCGTTGCCTGAAGAAGGCAGCGTGGCGGCCCCGGGGCCGGTCAACACCGATGTGATTGGCAGCCAGCTTTCGGTTCGCCTTGACGGTGAAGAGTTCGAAGTACCCTGTGCTGAAGGCGAAACGCTGCTCAACGCCATGCAGCGCGCGGGGTTGAAACCGCCCAGTTCATGCCTGGTGGGTTCCTGCGCGACCTGCATGTGTACGGTTGAGCGCGGCAGTGTAGAGATGCTGCGCAACGATGCCCTTGACCAACAAGAACTGAACGACGGCTGGGTGCTGGCGTGCCAATCGGTGCCCAACAGCGAACAACTGCGTGTGTGCTTTCCCGAATAATCTGCCAGACGAGTGCCTGATGACTTCCAGCCTGCAACAGATCCTGCCCAGCTCGATTCCTCAATTACTGCTCAGTGCCGCGCAGCACCATGCCGGGCGTACCGCCATTGAAGAGCATGGGACCTGCACCGACTACAGCGAACTGCCGGGCCTGGCCCTGGCCGTAACCCGCAGCCTGATGGCTCAGGGCATCGGCAAGGGCGATCGGGTGGCGATCTGGGCGCCTAACGGGCGGGACTGGATCATCGCTGCATTGGGCATCCACTGTGCGGGCGCGGTGATGGTGCCGATCAACACCCGCATGAAAGGCAGTGAAGCTGCGGATATCCTGCAGCGTAGCGGGGCAAGGGTGTTATTCGTGCAGCCGCAGTTTCTGGGGACTGATTATCTGGCGATGCTGGCGCCCTGTCGTCCGGCGAGCCTTGAGTGTCTGGTCCTGCTGGGCGAAACCACGGCTGGCAGTTCCCAGGGCCTGAACTGGAACGGCTTTCTGGCCCTGGGTGCGGCCATCAGTGAATCGGCAGCGCTGTTGCGGGCATCCGGGGTGGGCGCTGATGACCTGAGCGACTTGCTGTTCACTTCCGGCACCACCGGCAAGCCAAAGGGCGTGATGAGCGCTCACGGGCAGAATATCCGGGCTTTTAGCGAATATGTGAAAGTGATCGGTCTGCAGGCCGGTGACCGATACCTGGTGATCAACCCGTTTTTTCATGCCTTTGGCTACAAGGCGGGCTGGCTGACGTGCCTGCTGGCGGGCGCGACGATCCTGCCCCATCCGGTGTTCGATGCCGAAGCGGTGTTCCAGCGTATTGCGGCTGAGCGCATCAGCGTGCTGCCGGGGCCGCCGACCTTGTACCTGTCGATGCTGGCCCATCCCAAGCTGGCTGAAACCGATCTGTCGAGCCTGCGCATTGCCGTCACGGGCGCGGCGACCATTCCACCGATCCTGATCGAGCGCATGCGTCGCGAACTGGGCTTCTCGGTCGTCACCACCGCCTATGGCCTCACTGAGTGCGGCGGCCTGGCGACCATCTGTGACCCGGGCGACGCTGCGACGGTTATTGCCGGCACCAGTGGCCGGGCGATCCCGGGGACCGAAGTGAGCATTCGCGACCCGCAAAACCGGGCATTGCCGGAGGGTAGTACGGGGGAAATCTGCCTGCGTGGTTTTCACGTGATGAAGGGGTATTTCGAAGACCCGCACGCCACGGCTGAAACCATCGACAGTGAAGGCTGGTTGCACACCGGCGACATTGGCGAGCAGGACGCGTCGGGCAACTTGCGCATCACCGACCGGCTCAAAGACATGTTTATCGTGGGCGGATTCAATTGCTACCCGGCGGAAATCGAAGCCGGGTTGATAGAGCATTCGGCGATTGCCCAGGTGGCGGTGATCGGAGTACCTGACGAGCGCATGGGGGAGGTGGGGTGTGCCTGCGTGGTGTTGCGTCATGGTCAGGCGCTGGATGAAGCCGGGCTGATCCTGTGGGCCCGTGAGCATATGGCCAACTACAAGGTTCCCAGGATGGTGCGGTTTTATGAGGCGCTGCCGGTGAATGCGTCGAACAAAGTGGCGAAGAATGAGTTGCGGGCGGGGTTGCTGTAGGCGTCCTGCGCAGCCTCGTTTCACTCGTCAGCTGACATATTGAATGGATATGTACTCGGCATAGGTGCGGGCGCATCGCAAAACAACTGGCACACGGGGTACATATCCGGCATTCGCGGTTAACTGAAATGATGGTTTCGCTCCGTGGGCCCGTCGTGACGGGCCATCCCTGGCCCAACACGGCTCTCCCGGCATCCATGTCGGTCGACCCACTACGCAGAACCTCCTCTCGGCCTCCCGAGGCGGCCGACCGGCCGGCCTGGTTGGTGGGTTGCATTCACGATCCGTAGCAGCTGACGAGCCGTGCGAGGCTGCGTTCGAGCGCGCAGCGGTCGTAAAGTCAGCCTCCTCGGTTAACCAGGCATACCGCGTGTACTGGTTTTGCGACCGCTGCGCGCTCGAACGCAGCCTCGTTCTACTCGTCAGCGGCTACATTGGGGCAGGCGCGAAATCTGTAGCCGCTGAGGAGCGTAGCGAGGCTGCGATCGGCGGCGTAGCCGTCGTAAAATCAGCCTCCCAGGTTTATCAGGTAAACCGCGTATTCCGGTTTTGCGACCGCTGCGCGCTCGAACGTAGCCTCGCACTACTCGTCAGCGGCTTGTATGTTGGCGCTAAAACGTTTTGCGCAAGGTTCTGTGGCGTCTGCGAAGCATTTTTGCTTTTGCTTTTGCTTTTGCTTTTGCTGGAGCCACACGCATGTCCAGACGACGCTAATGCCCATCACAGAAGGCCGAACGCAGGTGCTGTTATGGGGGTGGCGCGGCAGGACGCCGCGCCAGCCGCGATGGGCCATGGATGGCCCGTCGCGGCGTGCCCCCATGACAGTGCCGGAGTGAGGGGACCACCGAGCCTGGGCGAGGAGGCCGTATGGTAGGGCAAGCCTTTTTGGTTACTTTTTCGGCGTCTGGAAAAAGTGACCCGCCGTAAGGGCGGAACCCGTAGAGAGCCGTGACACATCGAATGGATATGGACTCGGCATAGCTGCGGGCGCTTCGCAAAACAACTGGCACACGGGGTACATATCCGGCATCCGCGGTTAACTGAAATGATGGTTTCGCTCTTACAGCGAGTCACTTTGCAAAAGCGGCAAAGTAACCAAAGCGCTTTCGCCCCAGCGTACGGCCTTCGCTGCGCTCAGGTGTCCCTCGCTCCGGTCCCGCTCCGTGGGCCCGCCGTGACGGGCCATCCCTGGCCCAACACGGCTCTCCCGGCATCCATGCCGGTCGACCCACTGCGCAGAACCTCCTCTCGGCCTTCCGAAGGGGCGGGCAGATCAAGAGCACTGCCCGCCGAGGCGGCCGACCGGCCGACCTGGTTGGTGGGGTGCATTCACGATCTGTAGTCGCTGACGAGCCGTGCGAGGCTGCGTTGGGCTTGGGCGCCACTGCGACGTAGCACTCGTGGAATCGGCCTGCACGGTTAATCAGGCACTGCGCGTGTACCTGTTTTGCGACCGCTGCGCGCTCGAACGTAGCCTCGCACTACTCGTCAACTGCTACACGCGGGATGGGTGACGATATCTGTAGTCGCTGACGAGCCGTGCGAGGCTGCGTTCTGCTTGGTGCGCCACTGCGACGTAGCAGTCGTAAAGTCAGCCTCCTCGGTTAATCAGGCATACCGCGTGTACCGGTTTTGCGACCGCTGCGTCGCAGTGGCGCACCATCTCGAACGCAGCCTCGCACGGCTCGTCAGCGACTACAGGGGCGCGCCGCTCAATGCCCTTCAAACCGCGCTGCACGTTTCTCGATAAATGCCTGCATCCCTTCTTTTTGATCCCTGGATGCAAACAGCAGCGCATTGGCCTTGCGCTCAAGGGCCAGCCCGGTCTCCAGCGGTGCGTCCACGCCCGCCAGTATCACTTCCTTGATTTGCTCGGCAGCCAGCGGGGGCATGGCGGCGATCAATTGGGCCATCTCCAGGGCATAAGCCTGTACCTGGTCATCATCGACCACGTTACTCACCAACCCCGAAACCCAGGCCTCTTCAGCCGTAATCGGCTGCCCGGTCAGGGCCATGCGCATCGCCTTGGCCTTGCCCACGGCCCGTACCAGCCGCTGGGTGCCGCCGATGCCCGGCATGATGCCGATGCGTATCTCGGGCTGGCAAAACTTGGCACTGCGCCCGGCCACGATGATGTCGGCCAGCATCGCCAGCTCACAACCACCGCCATAGGCATAGCCGCACACCGCAGCAATGACCGGTTTGGGGCAATGCTGAATCGGCGCCCAGACCCGCTCGGTATGGCGCTGGTAAATATCAATAGGGCCGACCCCGGCCATGCTGTTGATGTCGCCGCCAGCGGCAAACACTTTGTCACCGCCAGTCAGCAGGATGCAGCGCACGTCAGGGTTGTGCGCCAGTTCCGTGAAATAGCGTGACAACAACCCTTGCAACTCAAGGCTCAGGGCGTTGGTGGCCTGGGGGCGATTAAGGCGCAGCAAGGCCACGCCCGGGGTCGGGAATTCAAGCAATACCGGCGCGGCAGATGGGTCTGACATGGGGTTCCTCGTTAACAGGGGCTGTCACCACAGCGTGCGCTGGATTGTTGCGTTCACCCGGTTGCGCTTCATCGTCCGTTCAGACGACGAGCAGCCCCCGGATTGCCCCTAGAGTGGCTCCATCAGTAGAAAAGGAGCATGTCATGGGCCAACTCTCAGGGCTGGACTACAGCGGTAAAGTGGTGCTGGTCACCGGCGGTACAAAAGGCATCGGCGCCGGTATCGCCCGCAGCTTTCTGCAAGCCGGGGCACAGGTGATTGTGTGTGGCAGGACAACACCTGAAATGTTGCCCGGGGCAGGCTCGACGCAGGCGATTTTCATGGCGTGCGATGTGCGCGACCAGGAATCGCTCAAGGCATTGTTCGAGGGCATTCGCGCTGACTTCGGTCGTCTCGATGTGGTGATCAACAATGCCGGCGGCAGCCCGCCAGCAGAGGCTGGCAGCGCTTCGCCACGTTTCCACGAAGGCATTATTCGCCTCAATCTCATCGCCCCCTTGAATGTTGCGCAACAGGCCAACGCCTTGATGCAGCAACAGGCCGAAGGCGGCTGCATCGTGTTTATCGGCAGCATCAGCGCCTTGCGCGCATCCCCTGGCACCGCGGCCTATGGCGCGGCCAAGGCCGGGGTATTGGCGCTGGTGCAATCCCTTGCCGTGGAGTGGGCGCCCAAGGTGCGGGTGGTCGCGGTCAGTCCGGGGCTGGTACGCACCGAACAGGCGCATCTGCATTACGGCGACGAACAAGGCATCGCAGCCGTCAGTGCCGGTATTCCGGCCGGGCGCATGGCGTTACCGGAAGACATCGGCAACGCCTGCCTGTTTATCGCCTCGCCCATGGCCGGCTATGCCAGCGGCTGCAATCTGTTGTTGCACGGCGGCGGCGAACGGCCGGCATTTCTGAGCGCTGCGCATTGACGACCTTCAGCGGCGACCACCGGGTTGCTGCACTTGACACGCAGGAGACGAACTTGGCTGATTCTCAATTGCTAACCGACGTGCGCGCCCTGGTGGGGCGTGAGTATGGTCGCGTCTACGCCTGGGACGAAGTCAACGCCCCGATGATCCGCCAATGGTGCGAGATCATGGGCGTGGACAACCCGCTTTACACCGATCCGGCCTTTGCCGCCATCAGCGCTCAGGACGGGCTGGTGGCGCCGCCTGCGATGCTGCAGGTGTGGTGCATGGAAGGCTTTCACCTGAACAACTACGCACCGGGCTCGACCACCGAAAACCCCTATGAAGTGCTCAAGCTGATTGAGTCTTATGGCTATGCATCGGTGGTCGCGGTGAACTCCGAGCTGACCTTCGAACGCAATCTGCGTCCGGGGGAGAAACTCTACTACACCACCCGGCTGGACTCGGTAGGCGACGAGAAAACCACCGGCCTGGGCACAGGTTTTTTCGTCACCCTGGTGATGAACTACTTCGTTGAACACAAAAGTGGCGACGAAGCGGTGGGGCAGTTGCTGTTTCGCGTATTCAAGTTCCGTCCGGCCAACAACCACGCGGCCAAAGAAGCACCGGCCAAGGTCGAGGCAGCCCCGGCCGTCAAGCGTCCCAAGCCGGGCATGAGTGATGACACCCGTTTCTTCTGGGAAGGCTGTGATGCGGGCAAGTTGCTGATCCAGCGCTGCACCCAGTGCCAGACTCTGCGCCATCCTCCTGCTCCCGTGTGCATCGAATGCCACTCGTTCGATTGGGACAGCGTGCAGGCCAGCGGCCGTGCCAGCCTCTATTCGTTTGTGATCATGCATTACCCCGAAGTGGCGCCGTTCGACCATCCCAACCCGATCGGCCTGATCGAGCTGGAAGAGGGCGTGCGTCTGGTGGCCGGGCTTACAGGCGTCAAGCGCGAAGAGCTGAGTATTGGCCAGCCCTTGCAGCTTGAATTCCAGACCTTCGACGGCGAGCTGACCTTGCCCATGTTCCGGCCTGTGGTCGAGTAAGGGGAGGGCAGCATGGATTTCGAATTCACCGAAGACCAAGGTGCCATCGCAGAAATGGCCGGCAGTGTGTTTGCCGACTATTGCACCGATGACCGCTTGCGTCAGTTCGACACCCGCGAGCAGGCCTACATGGAGCCGCTGTGGCAGCTGTGTGTAGAGACCGGCCTGCAAGCCCTGGCCATCCCTGAAGCGCAGGGTGGCAGCGGACTGGGCATGACCGAGTTGATGCTCGTACTGCAGGCCCAGGGTCAGGCGTTGGGGCAAGTGCCGTTGTGGCGTCATCAACTGGCGGCCGCCACGCTGGCGCAATTTGCCGACCCTTCCTTGCAGTCGTGGGCGGTTGACGCTGCAGCGGGCAAGGCGCTGCTGACCCTGGACTTGAGTGGTTTGTACAACGCCCGGGGCATTGTGTTGCACGCTCAATCTGTGGACGGCGGATGGTGCTTGAGCGGTCATGTCGGTGCGCTGGCGCTGGCGGAGCAGTCGCAAGCGGCCCTGCTGCTGGTGACGGTCGAAGGGCAAGCCCGGCTGGCGTTGGTCGAACTGGCAAACAAAACCGTCAAGCCTGTACCCGGTCGCATGACTCACGGTGAGGCGGTTGCCGATTTACACATCGACGGGCTGCTGATCAGCACCGGGCAATTGCTCCCCGCAGCCGCACTCGGCTGGCTGGAGCCACGGGCCATCGCCTCGCTGGCTGCGCTGCAACTGGGGGTCAGCGCCGAACAGATCCGCCGCACCGTGGAGTACGTCACCGAGCGTCGTCAGTTTGAACGCAGCATCGGCAGCTTTCAGGCCGTGCAAATGAGCATGGCCAACGCCCATATCGCCCTCGAAGCCCTGCGCAGCTGCCTGTGGCAATTGTGCTACCGCCTGGATGCCGGTCTGCCTGCGCCGAGCGAAGCACTGGCCACCGCCTGGCAGGCCTGTGAAGCGGGGCATGTGATTGGGCACAACGCCCAGCACGTACACGGCGGTATCGGCGTCGACCTGACGTACCCGATGCATCGCTTTCTCTACTGGAGCCGCGCTTTGGGCTGTGCCCTGGGAGGATCGCCAGCCTGCCTGGAACGCCTCGGCGACTGGCTGAGCCATAACGACAAGCTGGGATGGAAATATGACCTTGCAGAACACCAAGCGCTTTGACGACGTGCGCCCCGGCGAAACCCTGCCGGAACTGGCGATCCCGATCACCGTGGGCCTGGTCACCGGCGGCGCTATCGCCACCCGCGACTACTTCCCCGGCCACCATGACCTGAACGCCGCTCAGGCCCTGGGCTCACCGCACATCTTCATGAACATCCTCACCACCAATGGGCTGGTGCAGCGGTATGTCGAAGGTTGGGCTGGCCCTGAGGCACGTTTTGCCTCGCTGAAAATCAAGCTCGGCGCGCCGAACTACCCCGGCGACAGCATGACGTTCAATGGCGCGGTTACCGGCCTGGACGCCGCCACCCGCACGGTGGAAATCACCCTCAGCGGCAAAAATTCCATGGGCAACCACGTGACCGGAACGGTCGCGCTGGTTCTGCCCTGATCGCGGGAGACAGCACACATGACGCAATCGACACTTTCCGGCAGCGCTGCCATCGTTGGCCTGGGCGCGACCGAATTTTCGAAAAACTCCGGGCGCACCGAATTGCGCCTGGCGCTTGAAGCCACGTTGGCTGCGTTGAAAGACGCGGGTATCGACCCGTCCGAGGTTGAGGGT
The DNA here is from genome assembly GCF_963970465.1 of Pseudomonas sp. RL_5y_Pfl2_69. NCBI lineage: Bacteria > Pseudomonadati > Pseudomonadota > Gammaproteobacteria > Pseudomonadales > Pseudomonadaceae > Pseudomonas > Pseudomonas sp. RL_5y_Pfl2_69. Next base: position 61,603 of record NZ_CAXAOU010000004.1, read on the forward strand.
TTCAGCTCGTACTCGGTGGACAAAGTCCCGGAATACGAGATCGCCCGCTTGCTGGGTTGCAAGGACGTCAAATTCTTCTCCCAGGTACCCCACGGTGGTGGTGCGGCCTGCGCGCCGATCATGCACGCGGCCATGGCCGTCGCCACAGGTGTGGCCAAAGTGGTGGTGGTCTACCGCGCCATGAACGAGCGCTCGTGGTATCGCTTCGGCAGCGGCAGCTACGGCTTTGCTTCCACGCCGATCTTCGAAAACGTCAACTACGGCTGGTACATGCCACACGGCCTGCACACCCCGGCTTCATGGGTCGGCATGTTTGCCCAGCGCTACATGCACACCTACGGCGCCACCTCTGAAGACTTCGGTCGCGTGGCGGTGGCGGTGCGTGATTTTGCTGCCACCAACCCGGCGGCGTTCTTTTACGGCAAGCCGATCACCCTGGAAGAACACCAGGCCTCGCGCTGGATCTGCGAGCCGTTGCATTTGCTCGATTGCTGCCAGGAATCCGATGGTGCGGTGGCGATGGTGATTACCTCGGCCGAGCGTGCCAAGGACCTGCGCCAGAAGCCGGTGATGATCAAGGCCGGCTCCCAGGGGATCACGTCGGGCCAGCAGATCATGACCTCCTTCTACCGCGACGACATTACCGGATTACCGGAAATGGGCGTGGTCGCCAAGGAGCTGTATCGCCAGTCGGGCCTGGGCCCGGAGGCGCTGCAAACCGCGGTCATCTACGACCACTTCACCCCGTTTGTACTGCCGCAGCTCGAAGAGTTCGGCCTGTGCGAGCGTGGCGAGGCCAAGGAATTCATCCGCGCCGGGCACCATGCCCGTGGCGGCAAGTTCCCGATCAATACCCACGGCGGGCAACTGGGTGAGGCCTATATCCACGGTATGAACGGCGTGGCAGAAGCGGTGCGCCAGGTGCGCGGCAGTGCGGTCAACCAGGTCGACAATGTGGAAAACGTGCTGGTGACTGCTGGCACGGGTGTTCCTACCAGCGGCCTGATTCTGGGAGCAGCCTGAATGTTCGTCGACCTCACGCCTGAACAACACGCCCTGCGCCTGAAGGTGCGGGACTACTTCCAAAACCTGATGACCCCGCAGTTGCGTGAGCAATTGCGCGGCAAAGAGGGCGGCGAACTGTACCGCGACACCATCCGCCAGATGGGGCGCGACGGCTGGCTGGCCGTGGGCTGGCCCAAGGAGCACGGCGGGCAGGGCTACGGCCCCACCGAGCAGTTCATCTTCTTTGAAGAAGCGAACATTGCCGGGGCTCCGCTGCCGTTTGTGACCATCAGCACTGTTGGGCCTGCGCTGATGGCTCACGGCACCGAATTGCAAAAGGCCAAATTCTTGCCGGGCATCGCTGCGGGCGAAATCATCTTTGCCATCGGCTACTCCGAACAGGATGCGGGCAGCGACCTGGCCGTGCTCAAAACCACGGCCCGCCTTGAAGGCGACAGTTTTGTGGTCAATGGCAACAAGCTCTGGACCTCGGGTGCCGAGTCGGCGGATTACATCTGGCTGGCGGCGCGTACCGATCCAGAACGACCACGGCACAAGGGCGTGTCGATCCTGATTCTCGACACCCAGGCGCAAGGCTTCTCGACCACGGTGATCCCGACCACGAGCAACCCGACTGCGGCCACCTACTACGACAACGTCCGGGTGCCCAAAGACATGCTGGTGGGCGAGCTGAACGGTGGCTGGAAGCTGATCACCGCCCAACTGAACCACGAGCGGCTGGGCCTGGGTGCCTGGTCGGACAAGGTTGTCGGGCTGTTTCGCCGGGTGCTGATGTGGGCCAGGGAAACAGATGAAAACGGCGTGCGTGCCACCGATAAAGCCTGGGTGCGCGCAGGTCTGGCGCAGTGTTACGCAAGGCTGGAAGCCATGCGTCTGATCAACCTGCGCATTGCCGCTGATCTTGAGCGTGAGCGCATGGACGTGGCGCTGGCCTCGACCACCAAGGTCTACGGCTCCGAATCGGCGATCGAGATTCTGCGCCTGTTGAGCAACATCGTGGGTGCCAATGGTCTGGTGCGCGGCGGTTCGGCGGCGTCGTTGTTGCAGGGCGACCTGGAGTACGAAGTACGTGCCAGCGTGACCCTGACGTTTGGTGGCGGCACCAATGAAATCCAGCGCGAGCTGATAGCCCAATTCGGCCTGGGCATGCCCCGTACCCAGCGTTAATAGAGGTCTTGTAGCAGCGGACGAGTAGAACGAGGCCGCGTCCGGCTGCGAAGCGGCCGCAAAACCATTCAACACGGTGTTTCAGATACATCGAGTGTGCAGGGTTGACGAGGACTTCGTCCCCGGACGCAGCCTCGCGCAGCTCTGCAGCTGCTACGGGGATCTTTATTTACAGGTGAAATAACATGAACACCATTGACCAGTTCAGAGAGCAAACCCGCAGCTGGCTTGAGGCCAACTGTCCACCCTCCCAGCGCAAGGCGATTCCTGAAGGCGAGTTGGTGTGGGGTGCAAGGGATGTCGAGTTCCCCAATGCCGATGCCCAGCTGTGGTTTGAGCGCATGCGCGACAAGGGCTGGTTCTGCCCGGACTGGCCTGCCGAATATGGCGGTGCAGGGCTGAGCGCGGAATATAACGCCGTGCTCGAAAGTGAGCTGCGCCGCCTGAAGTGCCGCCCGCCACAAATCAATCTGGGCATCTGGATGCTTGGCCCGGTGCTGCTGGAGTTCGGCAGCGAAGCGCAAAAGAAAGACCTGCTCACCCCGATGACTCGCGGTGAAGTGCGCTGGTGCCAGGGCTTCTCCGAGCCCAATGCCGGCTCTGACCTGGCGAGCCTGAAAACCGCCGCCCGGGATGCTGGCGATCATTTTGTAGTTGATGGCAGCAAAATCTGGACCTCGTACGGAGACAAGTCGGACTGGATGTATGCGTTGGTCCGCACCGATCCCGCCGCCAGCAAGCACGCGGGCATCAGCCTGATCGTGCTCGACATGAAAAGCCCCGGGGTGAGCGTTGCGCCGATTGATTTGATCAGCGGCAAATCTGCGTTCTGCCAGGTGTTCTTCGATGCGGTCAAAGTCCCGAAAAGCCAGCTGATTGGCCCGTTGCACGGCGGCTGGAACCTGGCCAAGCGCCTGTTGCAGCACGAACGCAAAGCCATGTCCAAATTCGGCGAGTTCAGCCTGCCGACGCACTTTCACTTGTTGTCGTTGGTCGGCCAGTACTTGCCCGAACCTGCGGGGCAAAGCGAATCGGCGCTGGTGGCGCGGGCTGTGGCCTGTGCCATGGACGAGCACAGCTACAACCTGACCGTACAGCGCATGGGTGAAGAAGCCCGCGCCGGGCAAGACGTCAGCGGGCTGATGTCGATCATGAAACTGGTCCACACCGAACAGGAACGGGACAAGTTCGAAGTGTTGCTGGATGTCATGGGTTATCACGCATTGGGCTGGGACAAGGAGGCGTTCAGCCCCCAGGAGCAGGCCATCACCCGTGGCTGGCTCAACAGCTTCGCCCTGACCATTTCTGGCGGTGCCTCAGAAATCCAGCTCAACGTGATTGCCAAGCGGGTCCTCGGCCTGCCTGACGTGAAGTAAGGAAACCCACCATGAACCTGCTTTATAACGATGATCAACGGATGTTGGCCGACAGCGCCCGCGAGTTCCTGGCGGCGCGCAGCCCGGTGTCCCGCCAGCGCGCCTTGCGCGATGAGCCCCAGCCCGACGGTTTTGACTCGCGACTGTGGCAAGACGCAGTGGCGTTGGGCTGGAGCGCTATACCGTTCCCCGAAAACCTCGGCGGGCTGGACTTCGGTTGCATGGGCCTGGGCCCTGTCTTTGAATCCATCGGTTGCACGCTCAGCGCCTCGCCGCTGCTCTCCAGCGTAGTGCTCAGCGGTTCCTTGCTGCACCTGCAGGGCAATGCCGAGCAACAGGATTGCTGGCTGTCGACGACCATCAGCGGTGAGCGGCGCTTGGCGCTGGCGCTGGACGAACACGCGCGTCACAACCCGCAAAAGGTCTCGTTGCAAGCCGTGCCCAATGGCGATGGCTACAGCCTGACCGGGGATAAATATTGTGTGATCGACGGGCTCGGTGCCGACGGTTATCTGGTGGCAGTACGCACGGGCACCCAGGGTATCAGCCTGTTTCTGATACCGGCCGACGCTGCGGGCCTCACTGTGGTTGCGTTACCGCTGATTGACTCGCGCAACCATGCACGGTTGCAGCTGGATCAGGTACAGGTCGGGCCGCAAGCCCTGCTCGGCGAGGCCGGATCTGCCATGCCTGCGTTGATTATTGCGCTGGATCGCGGTCGAGTGTGCCTGGCTGCCGAGATGCTCGGCATGTCTGAAAAACTCTTCGCGATGACCCTCGATTACCTCAAGACCCGCGTCCAGTTTGATGTGGCCATTGGCTCTTTCCAGACCCTGCAACACCGTGCAGCGCAGCTGTATGTCGACCTGGCACTGGCGCGCAGCGCGGTGATGGCCGGGCTGGCGGCGCTGGACGATACACGCCTGAGCGAGGTCGAGCGTCAGCGCCTGGCCAGTCTGGCGAAGTGGAAGGCCGGGCAGACGGCGATCAAGGTCGCGAATGAAGCGGTGCAGATGCACGGCGGCATTGGCGTCACCGATGAGCTGGATGTGGGCTTGTACCTCAAGCGTATCCGGGTGGCTCAGGCAACCCTGGGCGATGCCGATTTTCACTGCGAGCGCTATGGCGCCCTGGAACTGGCGCACGCGCACGCTTGAGCCTGTTGTGAACGGTTCGAGTCAGGAGAATAACAAGATGAAACTTGAGCAATGGCAGAGCGCCTGGCAGCAGTTGGTGGGGGTGGGCTCGCCTTTTGAAGTCGTCACGCCGCCAGAAGGCGGGCCGAAGTATTTTCGACACACAGCAGCCAGCGTCTGGGCCGCCATCGACAGTGGCCGGGTGCATGCTGACCGCGAGTTTCTGGTGTGGGAGCAGCAGCGCCTGACGTTCAGTCAGTTTTTCGATCAGGTGGATCGACTGGCCGGGCAGTTGGTGCAGCGCTTTGGTCTGCACAAAGGCGATCGCGTCGCGATTGCCATGCGTAATCAGCCCTCCTGGCTGGTCGCGTTTGCAGCCATCCAGCGATGCGGTGCGGTGTGTGTGCCGCTCAACAGCTGGGGGCTGCGTGACGAGCTGTTTCATGGCCTGCAGGACAGCGGTGCGTGTTTGTTGCTGTGCGACGAGCCTCGCTTGCAATTGCTTGCCGCTGACCTGCGTGATCAAGGGCTGGCAACCATTGTGGTTGGCCTGCGTGAAGCCGCGCCGCTGGAGGAACACTGCCAGCGTCTGGAAGACCTGCTGGCTGCACCCGCGTTGAGTACGCCCGTACAACCCGTCAGTGCCAGCGACCCGGCCATGATTCTCTACACCTCGGGCACGACCAGTCTGGCCAAGGGCGTGCTGTCGACCCACGGCGCAGTCTGCCAGGCGCTGGTGGCGCTGGAGTTCCAGGGTGCGTTTTGCGCGCTCAGTTCACCGCAGCGTATCAGTGTGGTGATCAACAGCGGTTATGCGCCCACCACCTTGATGGCAGTTCCGCTGTTCCATGTCAGTGGCTTGCATGCGCAGTTTTTGCTGGCCTTGCGCAGCGGTCGACGGCTGCTGCTGATGTACAAGTGGGACGTGGAAAAAGCCTTCGATCTGATCCGCGATGAGCACTGCACCCAGTTCAACGGCGCACCGGTGATGATGCAGCAACTGCTGACGTCGCCACGCTTTGGCAGCCCTGACACGGCCAGCCTGTTTGGTCTGGGGCTGGGGGGTGCGGCACCGTCCAGCAGCCTGCTGGAACACCTGACCCAGCGCAAACCCGAGGCAATCGGCGGCAGTGGTTATGGGCTGACCGAAAGCAACGGCATCTGCGCAGCCATTGGCGGTGATCAGTTTGTCTACAAACCGGCGTCGGCAGGCTGGCCCTTGCCAATTGTCGAGGTGCGCATCGGCGACAGTCCGGATCGACCACTGCCCGGCGGTGTCAGTGGATTGATCTGGGTGCGCTCGCCAACGCTGATGAGCGCGTACTGGAACCTGCCCGAGGCCAGCGCACAGACCCTGCGCGATGGCTGGCTCGACACCGGCGATATCGGGCTGCTGGATGATGAAGGTTTCCTCTACATCACGGATCGCGCGAAGGATTTGATCAATCGCGGCGGCGAGAAAATTTCCGCTGCCGAGGTCGAGTCCTGCGCCTGTGAGATGCCCGGTGTGATTGAAGCCGCAGCCTTTGCCGTCCCTGACGATGTGCTGGGCGAAGTGGTGTTTTTGGTGGTGCGTGGCGACCCGGCCTCAACCCCGGACCGGGATACGGTGCGGAGGTTTATCGCCCAGCGTCTGGCGAGCTTCAAGGTCCCTGCGCAGATCCATATCCAGCACACGCCGTTTGCCCGTAATGCGTCGGGCAAGATGCTTAAAAGCTTGCTCAAAGAGCTGTTGGTAACGGCCTGAATAGTCTTTGTGGACGATGTACTCGCCTGTGAATGGCGAAGAATGGACGCATACCCCTCAGCAAGCTTATTCGCGTAGGAGGCAATACATGAAAATAACAAGAACAGGCGTAATGCTCGCAGCCGCCATAGCCGTCAATGTGGCGGCCATCGGCACGGCATCCGCCCAGGTATCTCCCGCAGAAGCGGCCAAACTGGGTAAAGAGCTGACCTGTGTAGGTGCAGAACAGGCAGGTAACGCCGCGGGCACTATCCCGCCCTACACCGGCAAGTACCTGGGCGAAGTTCCGGGCTGGAACCATGTGAAGTTCTCGGGCGACCAACCGGTTGATCCCTATGCTGCAGAGAAGCCGATCCTGGTGATCACTGCGCAAAACATGGCGCAGTACGAAGACAAGCTGACCGAGGGCCAGAAAGCGCTGCTCAAGCGTTATCCGACCACTTACAAGATGAACATCTACACCGGTCATCGTGATTTCCGCTACCCGGACTACGTGTGCCGCCGCGTCATGAGCAACGCCTTGAATGCCAAGCTGGTGAACGATGGCATGGGCATCGAGGGGTTGGGCCAGGTGCCGTTCCCGATCCCTAAAAGCGGCATGGAAGTGCTGTGGAACCACCAGCTCCCGGCGCGCGCCTGGACCGAAGAGAAAACCAGTGACCTGGCGTCCGTACTGCCCAATGGCAGCATTGGGTGGGGCCGTGCCTATGCGCGAGGCCTGTCACAGGCCAACTCCCCGACGGTGGAGCCAAAAACTGAAGACAAGATTCAGGCAATGGGCAACAACACGACGCTCAAACCTGCCCGTGACAACGGCGTGATCAGCATTTCCCACGAACCCTACGACTTTCAGACCAACCCGCGTCAGGCCTGGAGCTACAGCCCGTCCACCCGTCGCGTTCGCTTGCTGCCTGGCTACGGCTATGACCAGCCGATGATTGGCACCAACGGCACCATGACCGTCGACGAAGACCGTTTGTTCAACGGTTCGCCAGAGCGCTTCGACTGGAAATTGATCGGCAAGCGTGAGGTTTACATCCCGGCCAACGCCTACAAGCCCAACGCAGGCACGGTGAAGTACGCAGACATGCTCACGCCCAACCATCCCAACCCTGACCTGATGCGTTATGAACTGCGTCGTGTGTGGGTGCTGGAAGGGGACCTGAAAGAAGGCTATCGCCACGTGTACGGCAAGCGTGTGCTGTTTATCGATGAGGACACCTGGAACTCGGTGATGGCAGACAACTACGATGCCCGTGGGCAGCTGTGGAAACACGCCATGATCAACTACTACTACCATCCGGACATGAGCGCCTGGCAGGCGGGTTCGCAGTTCTTCATGGACTTGAACTCGGGGCAGTACACCGGCTACGGCATGACCAACGAAGCCAAGAAAGGCCCGATCCTCAACGAAGGCAAGTTCACGCCTGACCAGTACACCGCGGATGCGGCACGGGCGATGGGACGGTAAACGCCAGGCTGCACGTTTTGAGCAACAAGCAAAAGCCCCGTCGGTGTTGCGCCGACGGGGCTTTTTTCGAGTTTATGTGGCTGCCGACCAGACCGCCAGTTCGTAGCCGTCCAGGTCGGTGAAGTGAAAACGGCTGCCCCCCGGGAACTTGAATTCGGGCCGGGTGATTTTGCCTCCGGCGTCAACGATTGCCTGTTGTGCACGGGGCAGGTCGTCGGCATACACAATGATCAGCGGGCCACCCGGGCGCACGTCCTCGCCAGTGGTGAAACCGCCGCTCAGGCGGCCATCGCTGAACTCGGTGTAGGTGGGGCCATAGTCAGTGAAAGTCCAGCCAAATACGGCGCCATAAAACCCTTTGCTGCGCGCGATGTCGTGGACGTTGAATTCGATGTTGTTGATGGTGTTGTGGTGGTTTTGTGTGGTCACGGGCATCTCCTTATGTGCGTGAAATATAGATAGCAGCAGGGATAAACGCCACCTGGCTGCCGGTTGCGATCCTTGGGACTGAGGCGCGTTCGGGCAAGATCGCGCATTGGCCAAAGCAGTCATTCAGCTTGAGCGGTTTGACCATTGTTGCAGAGCCTTCCCAGGGCGATTATCAACAGGATTGTTCACGGTTCCCATCCTAAAAATAAAGACCGAGGGATTCTGCTGATGCGCGACTATCTGACCACGATGACTGATTTCGACTACCAACGCACGGTAACGGGCGCCCTGGACGGCCACCTGGAGGCAGTCAATGCCTGTGTCGAGTGCTGTGACCGGCATGCCTTGCCGGGCCGCATTGCGTTGTTCTGGGAAGGGCGCGATGCCAGCAGCGCAACGTATACCTTCACCCAGTTACAGGATCAGGCTGCACGCTTTGCCAACTTTCTGTTGGCCCAGGGCGTAAAACGTGGTGACAAGGTGGCCGGTTTGCTGCCGCGCAATGTCGAATTGTTGATTGTGGCGTTTGCCACCTGGCGCATTGGTGCCATCTACCAACCACTGTTTACCGCATTCGGCCCCAAGGCCATCGAACACCGGCTCAACAGTTCCGGCGCCGCGCTGGTGGTCACTGATGGGGTGAACCGGGTCAAACTCAATGAAGTCAACGACTGCCCGGCGATTGTCACCGTGGCCGGCCCCAAAGGGCAGGGCCTGGTACGCGGCGACTTCAGCTTCTGGGCCGAACTGGACAACTACACGGCGGACTGTGAGCCGGTCATGCTCACCGGCGAAGACCCGTTTTTGCTGATGTTTACTTCGGGCACCACAGGCCCGGCCAAACCGCTGCTGGTGCCGCTCAAGGCGATTGTCGCGTTCCAGAGCTATACCCGTGATGCGGTGGGGCTGCGCCCTGAAGATTCGTTCTGGAACCTGGCTGATCCGGGCTGGGCTTACGGGATCTATTTCGGGATCACCGGGCCTTTGTCCATGGGCCACCCGATCACGTTGTACGATGGCCCGTTTACGGTTGAAAGCACCTGTCGGGTGATCAAGAAATACGGCATCACCAACCTTACTGGTTCACCTACCGCGTATCGCATGCTGATTGCTGCCGGGGCTGCCTTCTCCAGCAAGATCAAGGGCCAGCTGCGAGTCGTCAGCAGCGCCGGTGAACCCCTCAATCCCGAGGTGATTCGCTGGTTTGCCGATGAGTTGAACGTCACCATCCATGACCACTACGGCCAGACCGAAGTCGGCATGGTGCTGTGCAACCATCACGGGCTCGACCACCCGGTGCATATGGGCGCTGCCGGTTTCGCCTCTCCGGGTCACCGGATCGTGGTGCTCGATGACAACCATCAGGAATTGCCGGTGGGCCAGCCTGGGATTCTGGCCGTTGACCGCAGCCAGTCGCCCATGTGCTGGTTTGGCGGCTATCAAGGTTTCAACACCAAGGCTTTCGTTGGCAACTACTACCTCAGCGGCGACACCGTGGAGCTGAACCCCGATGGCAGCATCAGTTTCGTCGGGCGCAGCGATGACGTGATCACGACCTCCGGTTATCGCGTGGGGCCTTTTGATGTGGAAAGCGCCCTGATCGAGCACCCGGCAGTCGTCGAAGCCGCCGTGGTGGGCAAGCCCGACCCCGAGCGCACCGAGCTGGTCAAAGCGTTCGTGGTGTTGAACCCCCAGTATCTGGGTGATGCGCAACTGGCCGAAACCCTGCGTTTGCACGTCCGCCAGCGTCTGGCCGCCCACGCTTACCCCCGTGAAATCGAATTTGTCAGCGAGCTGCCGAAAACCCCGAGCGGCAAGCTGCAGCGCTTCATTTTGCGCAACCAGGAAATTGCCAAGGCCGAACTGGCGTCAAGCGCCAAAGCCACGGCCTGATTTTTCACCCCCATTTTTGGTCAGGAACAACCATGCAAATCGAAAACAAGGTTTTTATCGTCACCGGTGGTGCATCGGGACTGGGTGCCGCCACAGCCGACATGTTGGTCAAGGCCGGTGCCCGGGTGATGCTGGTGGACATGAACGCCGATGCCGTGGCCGCACAAGCGAACAAACTGGGCAGTTCGGCCCGCAGCGCCGTGGCTGACATCAGCCAGGCAGACGCCGCACAGGCAGCTGTTGCGGCCACGGTGGCAGCCTTTGGCGGGGTCAACGGGCTGGTCAACTGCGCGGGCATTGTGCGCGGCGAAAAAATCCTCGGCAAAAATGGCCCCCACGGGCTGGAGAATTTCAGCCAGGTCATCAACGTCAACCTGATTGGCAGTTTCAACATGCTGCGCCTGGCCGCAGCGGCCATTGCCGAGACCACCGCCGATGCCGATGGCGAGCGCGGGGTCATCATCAATACCGCTTCGGTGGCGGCGTTCGACGGCCAGATCGGCCAGGCGGCCTATGCGGCTTCCAAGGGCGCCATCGCCAGCCTGACCTTGCCTGCGGCCCGTGAACTGGCCCGCTTCGGGATTCGCGTCATGACCATCGCACCGGGCATTTTTGAAACCCCGATGATGGCTGGCATGACCCCTGAAGTGCGTGAATCTCTGGCCGCCGGTGTGCCGTTTCCACCGCGCCTGGGCAAGCCTGACGAGTACGCGTCGCTGGTGCGCCATATCATTGAAAACAGCATGCTCAACGGCGAGGTGATCCGTCTCGACGGTGCCTTGCGCATGGCCGCCAAATAAGAGGTGTGAAATGACAATTGCCAATGATCCGGTCGTGATTGTGAGTGTTGCACGCACGCCCATGGGTGGCTTTCAAGGTGACTTCAAGGGCCTGACCGCGCCGCAACTGGGTGCTGCGGCGATCCGCGCAGCGGTAGAGCGGGCCGGTGTGGCGCCCGATGGCGTAGAAGAGGTGCTGTTCGGATGCGTGCTGTCGGCAGGCCTGGGCCAGGCACCTGCCCGCCAGGCCGCCCTGGGTGCCGGACTGGACAAGGGCACACGCTGCACCACGCTGAACAAGATGTGCGGCTCGGGCATGGAAGCCACCATCCTGGCCCATGACCGCCTGCTGGCCGGGAGCGTCGATGTGGTGGTGGCAGGGGGCATGGAAAGCATGTCCAACGCGCCGTATTTGCTGGATCGCGCACGCAGTGGCTACCGCATGGGTCATGGCCGGGTGCTGGATCACATGTTCCTCGACGGCCTGGAAGACGCCTATGACCGTGGCCGCCTGATGGGTACTTTCGCGGAAGATTGCGCCCAGCTCCACGGCTTCAGTCGTGAGGCCCAGGATGCATTTGCCGTGGCGTCACTGACCCGTGCGCAGCAGGCGATCAAGGACGGCAGCTTCAGCGCCGAGATCGTTCCGGTGCAGGTCACCGTGGGCAAGGAGCAGCGCCTGATCAGTGATGATGAGCAGCCGCCCAAGGCCAATCTGGCAAAGATCCCCACGCTGAAACCGGCGTTCCGGGAGGGTGGGACAGTCACTGCGGCCAACTCCAGTTCGATTTCCGATGGTGCGGCGGCGCTGGTGTTGATGCGCCGTAGCGAGGCGCACAAACGCGGCCTGGAACCCCTGGCGGTGATCCACGGGCATGCGGCGTTCGCCGATGAGCCCGGTCTGTTCCCGACCGCCCCGGTGGGGGCGATCAAGCGGCTGATGAGCAAGACCGGCTGGGATCTGAACGAAGTTGATCTGTTCGAGATCAACGAAGCGTTTGCAGTGGTCAGCCTGGTCACGATGGCCGAACTGGATATCCCCCACGCCAAGGTCAATATCTACGGCGGCGCCTGTGCGCTGGGCCATCCGATCGGTGCTTCGGGAGCGCGCATTCTGGTGACCCTGCTTTCGGCACTGCGTCAGCAAAAGGCCAAACTCGGCGTTGCAGCGATCTGCATCGGCGGCGGTGAAGCCACGGCGATTGCCGTGGAATGTCTGTATTAAGGATTTCTATGCTGCCCACATCCGAACAATTACAAATTCGCGAAGCAGCCCAACAGTTTGCCCAGGAGCGCTTGAAGCCCTTTGCCGCTGAATGGGACAAGCAGCACCGCTTCCCCCGGGAGGCCATTGACGAGATGGCGCAGCTGGGTTTTTTCGGCATGCTGGTGCCTGAAGAGTGGGGCGGTTGCGATACCGGTTATCAGGCCTACGCGATGGCCCTCGAAGAAATCGCCGCGGGCGACGGGTCGTGTTCCACGATCATGAGCGTGCACAACTCAGTGGGTTGCGTGCCGATTCTCAAGTACGGCACCGAGTATCAAAAACAAACGTTTCTGGTCCCGTTGGCCAGTGGTGCGATGCTTGGGGCGTTTGCCCTGACCGAGCCCCAGGCGGGCTCCGACGCCAGTGACCTGAAAACCCGTGCCCGCCGGGAAGGCGATTTCTATGTGCTCAATGGCTGCAAGCAGTTCATCACGTCGGGGCAAAACGCCGGGGTAGTGATTGTGTTTGCGGTGACGGATCCGGCGGCGGGCAAGCGCGGTATTACCGCCTTTATTGTGCCCACGGACTCACCGGGTTACAGCGTGGCCCGAGTCGAAGACAAGCTGGGGCAGCACGCGTCAGACACCTGCCAGATCCTCTTTAACGACCTCAAGGTGCCGGTGGCCAATCGTCTGGGTGAAGAAGGGCAGGGCTACAAAATTGCCCTCGGCAACCTGGAAGGCGGGCGCATTGGCATCGCTTCGCAAGCAGTGGGCATGGCCCGCGCGGCCTTCGAAGCTGCACGGGACTATGCCCGTGAGCGCGTGACCTTTGGCCAGCCATTGGTTGAGCATCAGGCCGTGGCATTCCGCCTGGCCGACATGTCGACTGAAATCGCGGTTGCCCGGCAGATGGTTCGTTACGCCGCGGCCTTGCGTGACAGCGGTCAATCGGCGTTGGTCGAGGCCTCGCAAGCCAAGCTGTTTGCTTCGGAAATGGCCGAGCGTGTGTGCTCCAAGGCGTTGCAAACCCTGGGCGGTTATGGCTACTTGAGCGACTTTCCACTGGAACGGATCTACCGCGATGTGCGGGTGTGCCAGATCTATGAAGGCACCAGTGATATTCAGCGCATGGTCATTTCGCGCAATCTTTGAATCGAGGACATTAGTGATGAGCTACGAAACCATTCTGCTGGACATTCATGGGCATGTAGGCCTGATTACACTGAACCGGCCCCAGGCGCTCAATGCCCTGAATGCGCAGTTGGTCAGCGAAGTGAACCAGGCGCTGGACACGCTGGAAGCTGATAACGGGATTGGCTGCATCGTCATTACCGGTTCGAAAAAAGCCTTTGCCGCCGGTGCGGACATCAAGGAAATGGCCGACCTGAACTACCCGCAAATCTACCTCGATGACCTGTTTTCTGACAGTGATCGCGTGGCGACCCGACGCAAGCCGATCATTGCGGCGGTAGCGGGTTTTGCGTTGGGGGGCGGCTGTGAACTGGCGATGATGTGCGATTTCATTCTGGCCGGTGACAACGCCAAATTCGGCCAGCCGGAAATCAACCTGGGTGTGTTGCCGGGCATGGGTGGTACGCAGCGTCTGACCCGCGCAGTGGGCAAGGCCAAGGCGATGGAAATGTGCCTGAGCGGGCGCTTGATCGGGGCCGAAGAGGCTGAGCGTTCGGGGCTGGTTGCACGCGTGGTACCGGTCGATGAGTTGCTGGATGAAGCGTTGAAAGTCGCAGCGCTGATCGCCAGTAAATCCTTGCCGGTGCTGATGCTGACCAAGGAATGCGTGAATCGGGCATTCGAGATCAGCCTGTCTGAAGGTGTGCGTTTCGAGCGTCGGGTGTTCCACGCCATGTTCGCGACACATGACCAGAAAGAAGGGATGGCGGCGTTTGTCGAAAAGCGTGCTGCCGAGTTTGAAAACCGCTAACTGGAAAGATTAAACACCCGTCTGGTCATGCCTCTGCGCAGAGTGAGGCGACTAGAGGGTGTTTATTTGGCGTTGGTGTTGGTGTTGGTGTTTACCGGTTTTTGTAGCCGCTGACGAGCTCTGCGAGGCTGCGTTAGGGTGTGTGCGCCACTGCGATTCTGCCGCCGACAACCTATGGCACGTTGAGTTTGGCTTTGCTGGTTCATGCTGTTTCTTGCACCGCCAGCGCGGCGAGTTCGGCCTCGCGTTTGGCGATGGCGTGTTCAAGCTCGGGGGAGCGTTTGGCCCATTGTTCCGGCGGGAGGGGTTTTGACCATTCGATGATGTCGGGGTGGGTGAGATCGGGTGGTGGGTTCAGTTTCCAGCGTTCAAGCACATCAATCAGTAGTGTGTTGAAGATGAAAATCCCGCAAAAGCCTTCCCACAAGATTGTGACTGGCCAGCCTCTCAACTTCGCACCTTTTATGAGATCGTCCAGATAGGTCGTCCATATGCCTTTGGATCTATCGAAGCGTGCTGTTTGATCTTCAACAGCATCAGGCCCAATTTCCATATAACTGCGCATGCACTCCCACAGCGCCATCGCCGTGGTACCGCCGCCGCAGTTAAAGGCGAAATAAAAGTGTTTATTACCTTCCTTGGTCAAGGGGTCCGGGTTTTCGAAACCAACGATCAATAACCCCATCGTGTTTCTACCCGCCTGGCTTGTCGATGAGTGTTGAGTGGCGGCGGCGGTGACACTTTCCCACGGCACAATCCAATAGTCGCCGTCTTCCATCGGTACGCAGACTTCTCGGCGTTGACGATTGAATCGTACTGGAAGAGGGACTTCGCGGAAGAGGCCTTGGATGACAAAGCAAATAGGTATAACTGTAATACACGCTCCTAATATCAATGCGCCATAGTCATTGAAAATATAGGCCATAGAAAGAAACAGCATTACCAACGGCCAAATCGTCATCACTGCCGACCCAATGCTGTAGTTTCCAATATCAATAAACACATCGTTCTTGCGCCAAATGGTATTGAGCACATCTGAAGGTTTTCTGCCTGTTGGAATCGGCAATGGTGCCAAATAATCATCACGCGAAAAAATCCGTTTTTTGGTTGTTCCAGCCGGTGGCGTGCTCATAGCTTGTCCTTGGGTTGCAGGTAAATGGCGCCGGGATGGCCCTTGCCAAGGGCGTAGGTTGGCACTCGATCCA
This sequence comes from Pseudomonas sp. RL_5y_Pfl2_69, assembly GCF_963970465.1. Lineage (NCBI taxonomy): Bacteria > Pseudomonadati > Pseudomonadota > Gammaproteobacteria > Pseudomonadales > Pseudomonadaceae > Pseudomonas > Pseudomonas sp. RL_5y_Pfl2_69. The sequence goes on from NZ_CAXAOU010000004.1 coordinate 76,983, forward strand.
GTTCGGGTGTCGGGTCATTACGCAGGGCTATCACCCCGTCGTTGTTGGTGAGGGTAAAAGCAACACCCCGTTCGCCACCGACAAAGTTGTGAGCGCCCAGCATGGCAATCAAGGGTGTGCGATAGCGCAAACGAAGTGAAACAGTGGCCAGGAACGTGCTGGTTTGCTGTTTCTTGCACCGCCAGCGCGGCGAGTTCGGCTTCGCGTTTGGCAATGGCGTGTTCAAGCTCGGGGGAGCGTTTGGCCCATTGTTCTGGTGGGAGGGGTTTTGACCATTCGATGATATCGGGGTGACTCAATTGCGGTGGTGGATACAACTTCTTTCTTTGGAGATAGGTAGCCAAAGGGGCATTGAAAACTAATATTCCGACCAGGCCATCCCATAAAAAAGTTATAAGCCAGCCATATTTATCGGCTCTGCCTTTAAGGTAGTCGATGTAATAGCGCCAACTTCCTCCGGAGTTTAGTACGGCTGCTTCTGGTGCAGCATCAGGTCCAATTTCCATATAACTGCGCATGCACTCCCACAGCGCCATCGCCGTAGTGCCGCCACCGCAATTGAAGGCCAAATAAAAGTGTTTATTACCTTCCTTGGCCAAGGGGTCCGGGTTTTCGAAACCCACGATCAATAAACCCATCGTGTTTTTACCCGCCTGGCTTGTCGATGAGTGTTGAGTGGCGGCGGCAGTGACACTTTCCCATGGCACAATCCAATAGTCGCCGTGTTCCATCGGTACGCAGACTTCTCGGCGTTGACGATTGAAACGTACGGGAAGGGGGACTTCGCGTAGGAGGCCTTGGATTATAAAAATTGTAGGTATACCTATGATGATGAGTGCTGCAATCCATATCATTGCAGGGTTAGGGCTGATATACGCCATCAGTACAAACACAACGAACATTGGCCAGATCGTCATCACTACCGATCCAATGCTGTAATTCCCGATATCAATAAACACATCGTTCTTGCGCCAAATGGTGTTGAGCACATCTGAAGGTTTTCTGCCTGTTGGAATCGGCAATGGCGCCAAGTAGTCATCACGCGAAAAAAACCGTTTTTTGGTGGCTCCAGCCGGTGGCGTGCTCATGGCTTGTCCTTGGGTTGCAGGTAAATGGCGCCGGGATATCCCTTACTAAGGGAGTAGCTTGGCACTCGATCCAGTTCGGGTGTCGGGTCGTTACGCAGGGCTATCACCCCGTCGTTGTTGGTGAGGGTAAAAGCAACGCCCCGTTCGCCACCGACAAAGTTGTGAGCGCCCAGCATGGCAATCAAGGGGGTGCGATAGCGCAAGCGAAGCGAAACCGTGGCCGGGGACGTGCTTAATACGTTCGACAGGGTTTTAAACGGGCCGCTGAGGCGCAAGCCTTGGCCTTCCTGGAACGGTATCCACTGACAAACGCTGCTGGACAGCCAATGAGGTGCCATGTCACGCCATGGGCGAGGGGGTTTGTAGTTATTGTGAGGGCTGTTTTTAATCAGGTAACGGTAGGCTTGGGAGTCCACGGGATCGCCGATCATGTTCAGTTCAAGGTAGGCGGTACCCGGTTCTGCTCCCGGCAAGTCGATGGTCAGAGCATTGATGGAGCTGACGAAGGACAGCCCAGATGGACCATTGGAACCGCCTGTCTCGGAACTGCTTTGCATGCTGACGCGGGGGCTGTACAAGATGCCGTATAGCCAGTTCAGTTCTTCTTGCTGGTCTTTGGCGGGGATCGGGTCTAAGTTTCTTGCCCGTGCTTTGGACCAGCAGCAGAAATTGAGGAAGTTTTGCACCGGGGTTTGCTGAAAGAACCAACTGATCAGGTACAACACGCCCAGTGCGGCAATAATCCAGTTCAACGGCCCCATATACAGGGTGTAACGCATGATGGCGACTTCGACTTCTATTAAACCTGCCAGAGCTCTACTTGTTTGAAACACCCCTATAAGAGCCTGTGCCCCATAAGCGACTACTTGTCCTCCTACTACCGTTTGGCGCATCTCAAGCCATGGATCGATGTGTGTCTGCGCGCTCTCTATCTGTATTTTTAAAGAGCTAAATTCGTGCATTGCAGCGCCTAAGGAGAGCAGGCCAATCACCCCCCCAAACAGAGTAAGAGTCGGCCCTGCTGAACCATAGAAATGGAACCTATCCCTACCCAGCCCCTTCCTAACCTGACTATCAGCCACCGCCACCAACGCCGCCGAGGCATACAGCGAAGCCGACACCGTGTCGTTGACCCGCTGGTCATCCATCCCTTCCAGCGCTGCGGCCTGGCTCAGGTAGTTGTTCGCATTGAGCGTATTGAGCAGCAACGCCGCCAATGGCACCACGCCGCCGCTGTTGCTGATCAGCGGGGAGTTGGTCACGCGTTCCATGCGCCCGGCGCCGATGGCGTGTCCCGTGGCCTTGACCCAGTGGTTGAGGCCCTCGGCTTTTTCTCCCAGCAGGGTCCACATCTGCCTGCCCGCGTGGGTCACGGCCTGCAAGCGCGCATCGCTGCCCAGGCGTGCGGCGACGAAGATACCGACCCAGGCGCTGCTCAAGGTGGTGTCGCCCTTGAGGACCAGCAGCGCCGCCGCCAACCGGTTGACCAGTACGCTCCAGCGCCCCTGGGCGTCGCGGGCCATGGCGGCGATGTCGTTGGCAATCACGGCGCTCAGGGGGGCAAACAGCTGACGGGTTGCCTCGCGGTTTTCAGAACCCAAAGCCGCCAGTATTTCCCCCAGGCGACCGGTGCCGACAATGCCCGCATCGATCGAGGGCGTCCAGGCGTGGAACAGGTGTTTGAGTGCGCCTTCGTCGGGGGCGCGCACGTAGTCGGCATATTGCTCTGCACCCTTGGCCCGGGTGCATTCGGCGCTCAGGCAGCCGGTGGCCAGTTCGGTGAGCCACTGGCGGCTTTCAACGTCGTAGTAATCGACGAACCAGGTGCCGCTGTGTGAGCGTGTGAGGTATTGGCCTCGGTCGGCAAACAAGGCGTTGTGGCGCTGTTCGACGTGTTGGTAATGGGCGGGTGCGGTGGTGTCGAGCCAGGTGTTCATGGCCGGCAAGTCAATGTACTCGCTGACCTTGGCGCTGAAGTGGTCGTTGTCGAGGTTGGACTGTTTTTCGGCGCGGTATTGATGCACCAACGCCTGCACGTCGGTGTACAGGTCGGGCGGAATGAAGGCCCGTACGGGCTCTACGATACGTTCGATACGGGCATTACGGGCGGTCACTTCGGCTCTGCTAGGCAGGCCACCATACTGGCGGTCCCGGGTTTCGATCTTGAGTGCTTCGTCCAGTTGCTGCTGGGCGTCTAGCATGACCGTGCCCTGCTCGGGCGTGAGGCGGATGTCCCGATCCTTGTACCGGTAGCTCAGGGTGCTCGCCACCTCAGCACCCTCTTCGGTGATCAGGCTGCGAATAAAGCCACCGATGTTCAAGCGCAGGTTGTTGTCGCCCACCCACTGTTCGTGGCTCGATTCAACCCGTTCCTGCTCATGGTTGATGTCGCGCAGCACCCCCAGGTCGTCGTCCAGGCACACGAATACCGGGTACAGCGCCCTGGCCTCAGCCGTGGCGGCCTCCAGCCAGGTCTGGGTGCCCTGGCCGTCCCACGGTTGGGCACTCCACTCGCCGGGTGCCTGGTCAGGGGTGTCGGGGTATTGGGCGATGATTTTTTCGCGCTCCCGGGCGCGGTACATGGCATCGGTGTAAGCCTGGATGTTGGCCTTGGTGGGGTCTTTCATCACGGTTGCGCCCAACGCCTGGGTGTCATCGCCGCCGGCTTTTTGATCGGCCTTCATCGATTGGGCGTAGGTGTCGGGGATGAGTTCAGCCATCACCTCGGCGGCGTTTTCCAGGGGCGGACAGTGTTCGGCTTGCAGCTCGTTGGCCACGGTGCGCAAGGCCACATGGCGCATGTGCGCACTGCGTTTGGCGGGGTTCTCGCTGAGCAAGGCGCAGTGTTGCGGGTTGAGTGGGAACTCGCTGTAGAGCATCCAGGCGTCATGGATTTTGTTCAGCATCAGCCCTGTGAGGCTGCCTTTAAGCAAGAGGGTGGAGTCGTCCTCAAGCGCCTGCGCCTGAAGCCTGCCGTCGGTCGACACGGCATAGCGCTGGAGCGGGCCTTTTTCCTGCCAGATATACAAAAAACCGGTCCGCAGACGTCGGGCGGCCATGGGGTGGCTTTGGGTGGTCACGCCGGGGGAACAGCAGGGGTGAGTGGCCTGTTCCTGCGCCAGGGCGTAGCGCACGGGCACCACGAACACTTCGGGCTGGTGACCCGGGCATGGCGTCAGGGGGCTTTTGACATCGACGTGAGGCTGGGCCCTGGCGGCGCGTTCGGCCTGCGCGGCGTTATCGATCATGGCCAGTTTTTGAGCGCTCATGCACAGGGTTCCTTGTTGGTGATCTGGAGATATGTCAGTTCGGTGTTCAGGGTCGCAAACGAAGGCGGTTTGCGTGCATTGAAGTGAGTGCAGGTCAGGCAGGAATGGACGCAAGCACACATCGGACTGGGTACCACTGAAGTTACTGGAATAGATCTCGTGAATCGGTATACGGACTTCTAATCGTTGAAGTGCTCAATGACGAGTCAATATTCTTTGGATTCATATATTTATCAGGTAGATACGGGTATCAGGATTGCTTTTGAATCGACGGTTTTATTGAACTTGTCAATAAAGTGCGCAACAAGTTGCGCACTTTCCTGCAGGCTAATAAGAGGTAGAACATATTTTAAGGGCGCAATTCTAATGGGCTCTGGAGCAGGGAGTCCACAGTGAGCGGGAAACTTTTGTTTTGGTACTTAACTTTATGGGCTCTAGCAATAACGCCAAAAACATTCCCCCTATTTAAGTGCGCAAGAAGTTGCGCACTTAAATAGGGTGCAATGAATACGTGAGTCGGGCATTCGAGATCAGCCTGTCTGAAGGTGTGCGTTTCGAGCGTCGGGTGTTCCACGCCATGTTCGCGACACATGACCCGAAAGAAGGGATGGCGGCGTTTCTCGAAAAGCGTGCTGCCGAGTTTGAGAGCCGCTAAAAGTCACTGGCTGTGGATGTGGGAGCGGCTTGCTCGCGATTAAGGCAACCGGGTATGTCAGTCATGCCGGGGCGCTGCCATCGCGAGCAAGCCCGCTCCCACAGGCTCTCTGTTTTTTGGTGGGAGCCTGCCTGCAGGTGTCTAGATCAGATAATTCTTCAATTCCCGCGCAATAACCATTCGCTGAATTTCGCTCGATCCCTCATAGATCTGGGTGATGCGCGCATCTCGGTAGTAACGCTCCACCGGGTAGTCTTCAAGGTAGCCATAGCCGCCATGGATCTGGATGGCTTTGGAGCACACATACTCGGCCATTTCCGAAGCAAACAGTTTGGCCTGGGAGGCTTCTGACAGGCAGGGCTTGCCCGCGCTGCGCAGGCGCGCCGCATGCAGGATCAGCAGTCGCGCTGCATTGATCCGGGTTTGCATGTCAGCCAGCATGTTGGCGATGCTTTGGTGTTCGATGATCGCCTTGTCAAATTGCACCCGGTCACGGGAATAGCCCAGTGCCGCTTCGAAGGCGGCACGGGCGATGCCCAGTGCCTGGGCGCCAATACCGATGCGTCCGCCTTCGAGGTTGGACAGGGCGATGGCCAGCCCCTTGCCGCGTTCGCCGAGCATGTTGGCTTCAGGCACGGTGCAATTGTTCAGGGTAACGGCGCAGGTATCCGAGGCGCGAATGCCCATTTTGTGTTCGGTACGGTCGACGATGAAACCCGGGGTCGCGGTAGGCACCAAAAACGCCGAAATGCCTTTTTTGCCAAGGTTTGGATCGGTAACGGCAAACACGATGGCCAGCTTGGCGCGCTTGCCATTGCTGACAAACTGTTTGGCGCCGTTGATCACCCACTGGCCGTCGCGCAGTTCCGCTCGTGTGCGCAGGTTGTGGGCTTCAGAGCCCGCCTGTGGCTCGGTCAGGCAGAAGCAGGCGATGGTCTGGCCACTGGCAAGCTCCGCCAGCCAGGTTTGTTTTTGCGCCTCGCTGCCGTATTTGAGGATGGGCCCGCAGCCGACCGAGTTATGGATACTCATCAGCGCGCCGGTTGCGCCATCACCGGCCGATATTTCTTCCACGGCCAGGGCGTAGGCAACGTAGTCGACATAGGTGCCGCCCCATTCTTCCGGAACCACCATGCCCAACAGGCCCAGTTCGCCGAGCTTGGCCACCAGTGCATCGTCGATCCATCCGGCCTTTTCCCAGGCCTGGGCATGGGGGGCGATTTCACGGCGGGCAAAGTCGCGGGCCATGTCGCGGATCATCACTTGTTCTTCGCTCAGTTCGATATCTTGCATGGCTCAGGCTCCCGTTGCGTCGAATGAGGTGAAAAAGCTGGCGACATGCACAGGGTCCAGTGCGTCCAGGGCAGGCGGGTTCCAGCGCGGGCTTTTGTCCTTGTCGATGATCAGTGCGCGCACGCCCTCCATCAGGTCGCCGCGATCGAACCATTGACGGTCAAGGTGCAGTTCCAGGGCAAAACACTGTTCCAGAGTCAGTTCACGGCCACGGCGCAGCATTTCGAGGGTGACGGCCATTGCCAACGGGGAGCGGGTTTGCAGAAGGTCGGCGGTTTCATTGGCCCAGTCGCGGGTTTCCGGCGCCGTGACAGCGCGCAGATGAGCGACGATTCGCGGTATGTCGGCCTGGGCGAAAACGCTGTCTATCAGGGGACGAAGCCTGGCCAGCGGCGGTTCGGGCAACACGGTCACTGCGAACGTTCCGATCAGTGCTGTCAGATCATCAATGGGGGTGCCTCGCCATTCGAGGGTATCGAGGCTTCTATCCAGATCAGGCAATTTGCTGCTCTCCAGATAGCCGTCAGCCAGCCCGCAGTACAGTGCGTCACTGGCGCGGATTTGCACGCCGCTGACCCCCAGGTAAGTACCAAGCTGGCCCGGTGTGCGGGTCAGAAAGTAGCTGCCGCCAACGTCAGGGAAATAACCGATTGCCACTTCAGGCATCGCCAGCTTGCTGCGCTCGGTGACCAGGCGCAGATCCGCGCCCTGCACCAGTCCCATGCCGCCGCCGAGGACAAAACCGTCCATCAAGGCAATCACGGGTTTGGGGTAGTGGTGCAGGGTCAGGTCGAGGGCGTATTCCTCTTCGAAAAACACCGTGTGCAGGGTGTCGTTGTTTTGATAGCTGTCGTAGAGCGAGCGGATATCCCCGCCAGCGCAAAAGGCTTTTTCGCCGGCGCCACGCAGCACAATGGCTTTTACCTGAGGGTCTGCGGCCCAGGCATCGAGATGCTGTTGAATGCTGCGCACCATCTCCAGGTTGATGGCATTGAGACCGCTGGGGCGGTTGAGGGTCAGGTGACCAATGTGGTTGCGGACCTCGGCCAGAATCGTGTCGTCTATTGGAGCGATTTCCGGTGTCGGTGAGGAGGAAACCTGAGCAGTCATCACTAACTCCCTGCTTTATATTATTTTTAGTCGGTGTTCACGGGCGAACGATAACGGATGCTAACAGTGCAAATTTGCCCATTACAACCCTGATAAGTGCAGGGTAGGTGTGCATTTTTGCATGTCAGACAGGCAGCGATCCGCCTACTTATTGCGCCAGCCAACCGCCGTCCACATTCCAGGCGGCACCCCGCACCTGGCTGCCAGCCTCGCTGCATAAAAACAGCACCAGTTCGCCCAGTTGGGGCGGGGTCACGAACTCCAGGGAGGGTTGTTTCTCGGCCAGCAGATCGTGCTGCGCCTGATAGGGGTCAATGCCCTGGCTGATCCGCTGATCAATCTGTTTTTGCACCAGTGGCGTGAGCACCCAGCCCGGGCAGATGGCATTGCAGGTGATATTGCTGGTGGCGGTTTCAAGGCCAACGACTTTAGTCAGGCCGATCACGCCATGTTTGGCGGCCACATAGGCGGCTTTGCCGACCGACCCCACCAGGCCATGAACCGAGGCGATATTGACGATGCGCCCCCAGCCGCGCTTGCGCATGCCGGGCAAGGTCAGGCGAGTGCTGTGAAACACACTGGACAGGTTGATCGCGATGATTGAATCCCAGCGCTCTACCGGGAACTCCTCGACGCTGGCCACATGCTGGATGCCTGCGTTGTTGACCAGAATGTCGATACCCCCGAACTCGCGTTCGGCATAACTGATCATGTCGGCGATCTGCGCCGGGTCGCTGACATCTGCAGGATGGTGGCCCACTTTGACGCCCAGTTGCTGGATGTCTGCAATGACTTTGCTGGCATCGCCAAAGCCGTTGAGTATCAGGTCGGCTCCAGCCTTGGCCAGGCTCAGTGCGATGCCAAGGCCGATGCCGCTGGTGGAACCGGTAACCAGTGCAGTTTTACCCTTAAGGCTCATGATCAATTCCTCAGAACGACGGGTTCGTGAATGAGGAAACGTAGCACGTGGTTTGCAGTTGCGGATACGAAACGGCCCACCAATAGGTGGGCCGTTTTCACGCAGCGCGGGGAGGATTAGTCCTGGCGGCTGGTGACTTCCAGCAGGTGGTAGCCGAACTGGGTCTTGACCGGGCCTTGCACCACGTTGATTGGCGCGCTGAAGACGACGGTGTCGAATTCTTTAACCATCTGGCCTGGACCGAAAGAACCCAGGTCGCCGCCCTGACGGCTGGACGGGCAAGAAGAGTTGGCTTTCGCCACTTCGGCGAAATCAGCGCCGCCTTCGATTTGGGCTTTCAGTTCGTTGCACTTGTCTTCGGTGGCAACAAGGATGTGACGGGCAGTGGCTTTAGCCATGAGGGAGTACTCCTTTCAAGAAAGTGCCGAGCCTACCGGATTCAGTGGGGTTTTTCTCGGCAAAAGTTCTGTTTTGCGTTTTTGCTGACTGGCGGATCAATGCTTGGCGTACAGCGACTGGACTATTTTTATAACCCTTTGTTTTTCAAAAGCTTGGCGTGTTCGACATAAAGCGTGAGCGGGTTGACGGTTTTTTTGCTCATGGGGGCCAGATGATTAATGGTGTCGAGGTGATCAAGGGGGTAGTCCGAGCGGATCACATGGCCCAGATGGGAGCTGAATCGTCCGACCATTCCGTCATTTTCCTTGGTCTCACGGGTAAAAAAACTGCCGAACACACGGCAGGCGTTGTGCAAGGGGTCGAGCAGGTTCAACGATTCCGACAATCGTGAGCCTTTGATAATGCCGCTCCAGGAGTAATAGAACACACCGTTTACGTGCTCGACCCCCATGTCGTCCCAGGTTTCAGGCAGGCCTTGGGGGTATTTAAGGTTAAAGGCAGTAACGCCCTCGGTGGTCAGGGCGTTGAGCGCCTCAAGTGCATGTTGCGGCAGTTGCGAGTGGCCGGTTATCGCTGACAGGAATGTGGAGAACGCTGTGGTCAGGGCGCCGGCGATGGTTTCGGGCAGTGTGCCCGGCACCAAGGCCTGACGCATGCGGTCTGCTGCTTCCGAGCCATGATTCGGGCCGCTGACCGAGGTCACGGAGGCGACAAGATGTGGCGCGGTGGCAGCTGCATAGCGGGCGGTCAGGGCGCCCTGGCTGTGGCCGATCAGGTTGACCCGCTGTGCGCCGGTCTGGGTGCACACCCTGCGTATATGCTCAAGCAGTTGTTCGCCCCGTGTTTCGTTGTTGTTGGCGGCCGAAATGATCGGCACGAAAACCCTGGCGCCTGATTCAGCGAGGGCGTCCTTGATGCCTTTAAAGTAGTTGAAGGGGCCTATCCGGCCGAAACCAAACAGTCCGTGTACCAGCAGAATCGGGTAGTGGGTATTGGCTGAGTCATCCATGGGGTGTTTTCCTTGGTGTTGTTAACCGTAAAAAACACCTTAGTCGATATCGACTTCGCGCAGCCGTGGGCATATTCCCGGGCTGCGCAGAGGTTTGCCGAGCAGGCTTGTCAGGCGATGACCCTGGCGACGCGGCGCTGTGTTTGCAGCTGTTGGGCGGCGTTGCGCAGCAAGTGCTCGGTGGCATCCCAGCCCAGGCAGCCATCGGTCACGGAAACCCCGTAGCGCATGTTCGCACTCAGGGGCTGGCAGCCTTCGAACAGATGGCTTTCGAGCATCATGCCAATCAGGGAGTGATCACCTGCCAGGCGCTGTTCGAGCACATCATTGAACACATCCGGCTGGCGCAACGGGTCTTTGCCGCTGTTGGCGTGGCTGCAGTCGATCATCATGCGGGCCGGGATGGCGCTTTTTTCCAGTCCGGCGCGAGCCTTGGCCACACTGGCGCGGTCGTAGTTCGGGCCGCTGTGGCCACCGCGCAGTACCAGATGGGTGTCGGGGTTGCCGGGCGTCTCGACGATTGCCGGATGGCCCTGGCTATCGACCCCGAAATGACGGTGACTGTGCGCGGCAGAGCGCATGGCATCGCAGGCGATTGCCACACCGCCGTCAGTGCCGTTTTTGAAGCCTACCGGCAGATCAAGGCCACTGGCCATTTCGCGGTGAATTTGCGATTCGGTGGTGCGGGCGCCAATGGCCACCCAGCCCAGCAGGTCGTCGAAGTAGCCTGCAGCGATGGGCTGCAACAGTTCGGTGGCGACCGGAAGGCCCATGCGCAGGATTTCGAGCATCAGTTCCCGTGACAGGGTCAGGCCGTGAGCCATGTCATCGCTGCCATCCAGGTGCGGATCGTAGGCCAGGCCTTTCCAGCCCACAGTGGTGCGCGGTTTTTCGATGTAGGCACGCATGACCAGTAGCATGTCGTCGCTCACTTCATGGGCCAAGGCTACGAGATTGCTGGCGTATTCGAGTGCGGCGAGGGGGTCGTGGATGGAGCAGGGGCCGACAACCACCAGTAAACGGGAGTCTTCACCGTTGAGGATGGCGCGAATGGCCTGGCGCTGGCTGCTGATCTGCTCGCGAAGCTTGATGCTCAGGGGCAGTTGCTGTTTGAGTTGCGCTGCGCTGGGCAGGCGACGGGTCGAAATCTGGGTAGTTGCAGTGTGTACGGCTGGCAGAGCGGATACGGATGCGTTCATGGTGTGTGCTTCCTGGGCAGGCGGCGGGTTCTCCCGCGCGCTCAGCCCTACTGGGGTGTTCGACAATTGGCCAGACTGGCTATGAGTGCTTGCGTGCCACCAATGTGGGTCCGTTCGGAGGCGGCAGGCTGTCCCGAACGGCGGCTGATAAATCGCCATGCAGTGCAAAGGTCGAAGCGGTAATAAGTGGCGTAGTTCATGGGGTAAATCCTCAATTCAATAAAATGCCAGGGGCCAGAAAAACAAAACCCCCGGTCGGGAAGCCGACCGGGGGTGAGAATTCTCTGGTAGGCGACCCCTAAGTAGTGGGCGCCGTGTGGGTATCAGGCGCGCCAGTGGCTAAACCAATACCCAAAATAAAATCGTGCGGTGGAGTGCATGTTGTTCGCGCACACAGATTCAGCCAGACGCTCGTCGCGTGCGGTCTTACAAATGTCTGTGGGGGCGTGATGCAACATGGGTGGTCTCCGATTGATGGTTTGCAGCTTACTTGAGGCGAACAGGCGTATTCAATCAAAAAATACTATGTGGATTAACAATTCAGGCTATTGCCATCAGAGTCAGGGGCAGGCGAGATGTTTATTCGAGCCGGTCACGAACACGAGAGGGCCCTGTTTGCGGGCTTTTCGCCGCCGGTCGCCCAACATACTGTTGAGGTAAGGGCGTGCCTGAATACTAAATCGGGAGCTACGCCCGATTAGGCGCATACTCAAGCGAACTCATCACCTTCTGCCTCAACTGAATGTGTGGCTTGAGAGGCAATGATGCCGTCTTTCATGCCCAGAAGAACCGCTACCTTGTGGGCTTCACCACGCTTCCCCTTTTTGCGCCCGGCGAGCACTTGATAAGTGGTGGCCGGGTCGACGCCATGTTCCCGAGCGAACTCTTGAACGGATTTCCCCTGGTATTCCAGCCATGCCTTGGCTTGTGCGGCAGTACGAATTCCGGTCATAGTTCAAAACCGTTCAATTTTGTTTAATATTTATGGATTATACCATCCTTGCGGGTGTTTAAAATGGGATCCTACATCCAAATGAGTGGAATTGGTTTGCGCTTGCGCCAAGAGAGAGAGCGACTGGGTTTGTCGCAGAAAGCTTTTGGCGAAATTGGTGGTGTCGAGGCGAATGCCCAAGGCAAATATGAGAGTGGTGATCGCGCGCCCAAGGCGGACTACTTGTCGCGGGTCGCAGGGCGTGGGGTGGATGTGCTGTTTGTCTTGACCGGCAGCCCAACCCCGACATTAGTCGACAACCTCAGTCATATAGAAGAAAAAGTCCTGACCAGCTACCGGGTCTTGCAAAAGGAAGATCAGGACGCCATCCGCCGCTTGACCACAACCTTGGCCGAGCTGTCTGTCGCTCACCCGGCAAAGGAACTTCGTGATCCTGAAGATATTGAGGCCGTCAAGTGCTGAATATTTACAAGGATTTAACGCTTTGGCGTGGATAGTTGACGCAAGTCGGTAGGTTGGTGGATTAGTTTTTGCTAAGGTGTCCACAATCAACCAAGACCAATTTGCGAGGTATCGACTTGATTCGGGTTCTAGTGGTCGATGACCACGATCTTGTGCGTACAGGGATCACACGAATGCTGGCCGATATCGAAGGCTTGCAAGTGGTCGGTCAGGCCGAGTCCGGTGAGGAATCCCTTCTCAAGGCCCGCGAGCTGAAGCCTGATGTGGTTTTGATGGATGTCAAAATGCCCGGCATTGGTGGTCTGGAAGCTACCCGCAAGATGATGCGCAGCCACCCCGACATCAAGGTTGTCGCCGTGACGGTGTGCGAAGAAGACCCTTTTCCGACGCGTTTGCTGCAGGCAGGCGCCGCAGGCTACATGACCAAGGGCGCGGGTCTGGCCGAGATGGTCCAGGCAATCAGGCTGGTATTCGCCGGTCAGCGCTACATCAGCCCGCAAGTCGCACAGCAATTGGCACTCAAATCCTTTCAGCCTGCAAGTGACTCTCCGTTTGATGCCCTGTCCGAGCGCGAAATTCAGATCGCGCTGATGATTGTGGGCTGTCAGAAGGTCCAGGTCATTTCAGACAAACTTTGCCTGTCGCCCAAGACGGTCAATACCTACCGCTACCGCATTTACGAGAAGCTCTCGGTCAAAAGCGATGTTGAACTGGCCTTGCTGGCTGTTCGTCACGGCATGGTCGATGCTGGTTAACGATGACTGACGTGTTTGACGCAAGTGCGTTTCTTTCGACCTGCAGCGGTCGTCCTGGCGTGTATCGCATGTTTGACGGCGATGCACGGCTGCTTTACGTGGGTAAGGCCAAGAACCTGAAAAAGCGTCTGGCCAGCTACTTTCGCAAAACCGGCCTGGCGCCTAAAACAGCTGCCCTCGTGGCACGTATCGCGCAAATAGAAACCACCATTACCGCCAATGAAACCGAGGCGTTGCTGCTTGAGCAGACGCTTATCAAGGAATGGCGCCCGCCGTACAACATTCTGTTGCGCGACGATAAGTCCTATCCCTATGTGTTTCTGTCGGATGGTGAATTCCCGCGCCTGAGCATTCATCGCGGTGCCAAGAAGCTAAAAGGCAAGTACTTCGGGCCTTACCCCAGTGCGGGCGCTATTCGCGAGAGCCTGAGCATCTTGCAAAAGACCTTTCTGGTGCGTCAGTGCGATGACAGCTACTTCAAAAACAGAACGCGGCCTTGTTTGCAGTATCAGATCAAGCGCTGCAAAGCGCCTTGTGTCGGGTTGGTTGAGCCGCAGGAGTATGCCGAGGATGTTCGCCACTCGATCATGTTCCTGGAGGGGCGCAGCAGCGCGCTGACCGACGAGCTCAACAGTGCAATGGAGCAAGCCGCCAGCACCCTTGATTTTGAGCGTGCGGCTGAGGTGCGTGACCAGATTTCGCTCTTGCGCAGGGTTCAGGACCAGCAAAGCATGGAGGGTGGCACCGGCGATGTGGATGTGATTGCCGCTTTCGTAAACCCCGGCGGCGCCTGTGTGCATTTGATCAATGTGCGCGGCGGGCGGGTATTGGGCAGCAAGAACTTCTTTCCTCAGGTCGGTATCGAGGAGGAGGTGGCCGAAGTCATGGCGGCCTTTCTCGGTCAGTACTACATCAGCAGCCCTGACCGCGACTTGCCGAGCGAGCTGATTGTAAACGTAGAGCACGAGAGCTTCGGCGCAATCATCGACGCCATCGAAGAGCTGCGGGGCCGAGAGCTGGCCATCAGCTACAGGGTGCGTGGCACGCGGGCGCGATGGCAGCAACTGGCGGTCACCAATGCCGAGCAGGCGCTGGTTGCCCGCCTGACAAACCGTCTGCATGTTGCGGCACGCTTTGAGGCTCTGGCCAAAGTATTGAAACTCGACGAAATCCCACAGCGGCTGGAGTGCTATGACATCAGTCACTCCAGCGGTGAAGCGACCGTTGCATCCTGCGTGGTGTTCGGCCCCGAAGGTCCGATCAAGTCGGATTACCGGCGCTTCAACATTGAAGGCGTCACCCCGGGCGATGACTATGCTGCCATGCACCAGGCGCTGATGCGCCGTTTCAGCCGGCTTAAAGAGGGGGAGGGCAAGTTGCCCGACATCCTGCTGGTCGATGGTGGCAAGGGTCAGCTCTCAATGGCCCGTGATGTGCTCAATGAACTGGCCGTGCCAGACTTGATCCTGCTTGGCGTGGCCAAGGGGGCAACACGCAAGGCGGGCTTCGAAACCCTCTATCTGAACGATGCTGCCCATGAGTTCACGTTAAAGGGTGACTCGCCGGCCTTGCATTTGATCCAGCAAATCCGTGACGAGGCCCACCGTTTTGCCATTACCGGACATCGGGCGCGACGGGGTAAAACCCGTCGAACCTCAACCCTGGAAGGCATTGCAGGGGTAGGGCCGACTCGCCGCCGAGATTTATTGAAACATTTTGGTGGCTTACAGGAGCTATCTCGTGCCAGCATCGAGGAGATCGCCAAAGCACCCGGGATCAGTAAAAAGCTCGCTGAGTTGATTTATGCAAACCTGCACAGCGAGTAGAATGCCCCCTCACCTCGTAGCCAGTTGTGCCGATGAATATCCCTAATTTGATCACCGTACTACGCGTTCTACTCATTCCTTTCTTCATTCTGTTGTTTTACATGCCGTACAGCTGGAGTTATGTAGCCGCCAGCTCAGTCTTCGCGTTTGCGGCGGCGACGGATTGGCTCGACGGCTATTTGGCCCGTCGACTGGAGCAAAGCACGCCTTTTGGCGCCTTTCTGGATCCGGTAGCCGACAAGTTGATGGTTGCTGTGGCGTTGGTCCTGTTGGTGCAAGAGCACCACAACGTGTGGCTGACCCTGCCTGCGGCCGTAATTATTGGCCGTGAAATTGTCATTTCCGCGTTGCGCGAGTGGATGGCAGAGTTGGGAGCACGGGCTCAGGTTGCCGTATCGAACATGGGCAAATGGAAAACAGCGGCGCAAATGCTGGCCCTGATCATCTTGCTGGCCAATCCATCGGACTTCAGCTTCTGGGTGTTGGTGGGTTACGGGTTGCTGCTGGTGGCGGCCGGGTTGACCTTGTGGTCGATGCTTCAGTATTTGCGGGCCGCCTGGCCGCATCTGAAGACGACCTCGGTAAAGTAAATAAAACTTTTTGAATCAATGGGTTGACGCATTCTTTTATTGCTATAGAATGCCCAGCACCAAGACGCGGGAATAGCTCAGTTGGTAGAGCACGACCTTGCCAAGGTCGGGGTCGCGAGTTCGAGTCTCGTTTCCCGCTCCAAACATGGCTTTACGAATTCATTGCAGTTCGATAGAGCAGAACAAAGGACCTTCGGGTCCTTTTTTCGTTTCTGGCTTTTCATCAGGGAGCTTGTCCAGGCGCCCAACGATGATTTCTTTGCGGCATCTCTCTCAAGTCACCACCCAGGATGCTCCGGATTTTCAGGGGTTTGAAGGCGAGGGTGGCTGGGTATTGCCAAATGCGCAACGCCAGACCCGCAAGTCGTCTTGTGACGAGACTTTCAGTATCTGGCGCTGCCTGTGGGGCGGGAGTTGCAGAGTCTTCAGTTCAAGATAAACAGCCTGGGTGGCCGATCAGACACCGGCGACCAATGCGCCCTCGTTCATCCTGCGTTTGTAGGCACTGTCACGATTCGCCAGCCAGAAATACAACGGCGAAGTCACCACCAGCCCGACGATCCAGGACAAGTCCGCTCCGTTGATGTGTTCTGAAATCGGACCCACATACAGCGGCGTGTTCATGAACGGTATCTGCACCACAATACCGACCGCATACGCCAGCAATGCCTGGGGGTTGTAGCGCCCGTAAATCCCGCCATCCACACGAAAGATCGACGCAATGTCGTACTTGCCCTTATGGATCGCGTAGAAGTCGATCAGGTTGATCGCTGTCCACGGCACCAATACCACCAGCAACACCAGCACCATATCGACGAAGTGCCCTATAAAGTCCTTGGAGGCGAACACGGCTGCAGTTGCACACGTGGCCAGTACGATGATGGAGATCACCGCACGGCTTTTGGCTGTTGGAATCCAGCGATACGCAAAGGTCTGCACCAGGGTGATGATCGACAGTACCGCGCCGTACAGGTTGAGGGCGTTGTGGCTGATCACGCTGAGCAAAAAGAGCACCAGCATCAGGGGGCCGATGGAGCCCGTGGCGAGTTTGACCGCTTCCATGGTGTCCATCCCTACCGGGGTGGCGAGGACGGCAACGGCGCCAAAGATGAAGGACAGACTGGAGCCCAGGACCGAACCCAGGTAAGTGGTCCAGAATGTGGACGCAACGGGGACGTCAGCCGGCAGGTAGCGGGAGTAGTCAGACACGTAGGGGGCAAATGCGATCTGCCACAGGGCAGCCAGGGAAATGGTCGCCAGCACGCCTGCAATGTTGAACCCGCCGCGGGTCAGAAAGTCGGTGGTCTGTATGTGGGTGAAGATGTAGCCGAAACCGAGAACGATCCCGGCGCCCAGTACCCAGGTGCCAATGCGGTTGAGCACGTGGATAAAGCGGTAGCCGATGATGCCGATAATTCCGGAACCGATGGCGCCGATCACGATGCCGACCGGCACGGGCACCGAATCGACCACGCCGTGCAGGGATTTGCCCGCCAGCACGATGTTGGAAGCAAAGAAACCGATGTACATGACACCCGCGATCACCACCACCAGCAACGCGCCGAGGGAGCCGAACTGGGCACGGCTCTGGATCATTTGCGGGATGCCCATCTGCGGGCCCTGGGCCGAGTGCAGCGCCATCAGCACACCGCCGACCAGGTGACCGATGAGGATGGCGACGATGCCCCACATCAGATTAAGGTTGAACAGTTGCACACCCAGTGCTCCGGTGACGATCGGCAGCGGCGCGATGTTGCCGCCGAACCACAGGGTGAACAGGTCTCTTACCTTTCCATGGCGATCTTCGGGGGGCACGTATCCAATCGTGTGTTTCTCGATGAGCGGGGCGTTGGCTGTTGCAGTGGTGACCATGACGAACTCCAAGGCAGGTGAGTACGTGGACGTACTTCGCAGTGCGCCGACAGGGCGGCGCTTTGTTGTTGGAGTGATCATCTGTAATGGGGGCAGGGAGGTAAATTAGTAAGTTTGTTGCTATAGACATTAAAAAAAGTATCTCCCGGGCTTTTTTGCTCCGGTATGTTGCATGCTCCGTGAACGCTGAATAAAACAGCTTTTTCTTGCACTGGTTTGGGGCGAAATCCCACGTTTCCCGAGGTTCCGATGGCTGCCTACAACCTGCGCCAACTCAGATATTTTGTGACCACGGCCGACTGCGGCAGCGTCGCCGAAGCGTCGCGCAAGCTTTACATCGCACAACCGTCCGTCTCGACCGCGATCAAGCAACTGGAAGACAGTTTTGGTGTGCAGCTGTTTATCCGTCATCACGCCCAGGGCGTGTCACTCACACCCAGTGGCGCACGGTTTTACCGCAAGGCGCTGGAGTTGTTGCGAGTGGCCCATGAGTTCGAACAAAACGCCCTGGCCGACAATGACGTAGTGGCGGGGCAGATCGATATCGGCTGCTTTGAAACCGTCGCACCGCTGTACTTGCCGCGTTTGATCGCCGGCTTCAAGGCGCGTTGGCCCGGGGTGGAGATCCGCATTCGCGACGGTGAGCAGCAGGAGCTGGTACAGGCGCTCACCGCAGGCACTATTGATGTGGCGATGCTGTTTGAACACGACCTGGGAACCGCCATCGAGACTGCGCCACTGATGCCGCCGCAGCAGCCATACGCCCTGTTACCGGCCGATCACCGCTTTGCACAGCAAGCCAGAGTGTCCCTGGCGGATCTGGTCCTGGAGCCCATGATTCTGCTGGATGTGCTGCCCAGCCGGACCTACTTCGTGAGCATATTCGAGGAGCGCGGGTTGACGCCGAATATCGTGTTCAGTTCGCCGTCGATCGAGATGGTTCGGGGGATGGTGGGCAGGGGGTTCGGCTTTTCGATACTCGTCACCAAACCGTTCACCGAGTACACCTATGACGGCCAGAAGGTCGTGTGTGTGCCGCTGGCTGAAACGGTCACCGGTTCAGGCTTGTCGGCTGTGTGGCTGCGTCGCGCACCATTGACCAAACCGGTGCAGCTGTTTGTCGACTACTGCCGTGAAGAACTGGCGCAGTTACTGGGCTAGAACTGTGGGAGCCGGGCTTGCCCGGCTCCCACAGTTGATGGGTATCGTTTGGGGTATCAGGTGCGGATCGAGTGCAGCATCCGCAGCAACATGGCATCACATCCCGCCAACTGAGCCACACTCACAAACTCATCCGGCTTGTGCCCCTGGTCCATGCTGCCGGGCCCGCAGACCACCGTGGGAATGCCCACGGCATCGAACAGCCCCCCTTCGGTACCAAACGCGACGGTGCCGAATTCCCGCGAGCCGCTGAACGCTGCAATCAACTCAGCCGCCTGGCTGCGCTCATCAGTCACCAGGTCCGGGTACGCGGACAACTCGGTAAAGCGGATCGCACTCTGCGCGCTGACGGCCTGCATGCGTGGCAACACCTGTTGCTCGGCGTACGCCTTCAACTGCGACGCCACCTCACTCGGGTCCAGGGACGGCAATGCGCGAATCTCGAAATCAAACCGGCAATCGGCAGGCACGATGTTCAGCGCTTTGCCCCCGGTAATCACCCCGGTTTGCACGGTGCTGAACGGCGGATCAAAACGGGGATCCTGTGTCTCCTGTAGTTGGTGTCCTATACGCCCCAACTCGCCAATCAACGCGGCGGCATGCTCGATGGCATTCACGCCATAGGGCGCATAGGCCGAATGACACGCCTCGCCCTGCACATCACAGCGCATGGCGAGCTTGCCTTTATGGCCGAGTACCGGCTTGAGCTGCGTCGGTTCGCCGATAATGCACAGCATCGGCTTCACCGGCCGCTGCTCCAGTACCTTGAGCAACGAGCGCACGCCCAGGCAGCCGACTTCTTCGTCGTACGACAGGGCGATATGCACCGGCATGCGCAACGGCGCCTGAATCAGCGCCGGGACCAACGCCAGCACACAAGCGATGTAACCCTTCATATCCGCCGTGCCCCGGCCAAACAGCTTGCCGTCGCGCTCAGTCAGCTCAAACGGTGGCACTGTCCATGGCTGGCCATCCACCGGCACCACGTCGGTGTGTCCCGACAGCACAATACCCGCCAGTCCTTGCGGGCCAATACTGGCGAACAGGTTGGCCTTGCTGCGCTCTTCGTTGTAGACCAACTCACTGGCCACACCAAACCCGGCCAGGTAATCGCGCACAAAGTCGATCAGTTGCAGGTTGGACTCGCGGCTGGTGGTGTCAAACCCCACCAGCTTGTGCAGCAGATCGCGGCTGCTACTCATCGATCATCTCCGGCCACGCCGTAGCCGGGGGAGCGGTCGGGAGCGATGGCGCGGTCGATGTAGTCCTGCACTTGCGGGCGATAAGCGTCCCAGAGTTTCTGCAGTTCAGTGATCGGGCGCTCATCGGCCCAGTCCACCCGCAGGTTGATGATCGGCCAGGTCAGTTCGCCCACCACCACCAGCGCGGCGGAATGCACCGGGCCGGCCTCGCCGCCAGCGTCGATGGCGGCATGCATGGCAGCCAGCAGCCGGTCCGCCAGTTGGCCTTCGCCTTGCTCGAACGCCAGGACCATGGCCTCGATCACTGCGCGGTCGGCCAGCATGTTGCCCGCCGCCACGCATTGTTCGCCCGCGACCCCATTGTGGGTACCCAGGGTCTCGCTGCCGCTGAAATGCACGGTGCGGCCCAGGTGATCAATCGCCGTCAATTGCCGGTACTGGCTGTAGCCATTGCTCGTAAGCGCCTTGTCCAGCGCTGCGGCCGGGGCGAGGCCCCGTTCCAGCAAGTCCAGCACGTCCGGGCCCAGGGCCGGCAGGGTGATGTTCTGGGTTGAAACCGCGCCAACACCGGGGCGCAACCAGGGGCAGCGGGCACCCACGGCAATACTCGATGAGCTGATGGCGATGCCCAACTGGCCGGTGTCCGCGCAACGGCCAACGATTGAAAACGTCATGGGTAGCCTCCTTACTCCGGGATAACCGCGATCACATCGATTTCCATCAGCCACTGGGGCTGCCCGAGGGCCGACACCACCAGTCCGGTAGAGATCGGAAACACCCCCTTGAGCCATTTGCCGACTTCCTGGTAAACCGGCTCGCGGTAGCGCGGGTCGATCAGGTAGGTGGTGGTCTTGACGATATGGCTCAGGTCGCTGCCCGCTTCTTCGAGCAGTTGCTTGACGTTGCGCATGGCTTGCTCGGTCTGGGCCCTTGGGTCTCCCAGGCCAACGAGCCTGCCTTCGAAATCGGTGCCCACCTGGCCACGCACATACACGGTGTTGCCAGCGCGCACAGCCTGGCAAAGGTCGTTGTCCAGGGTTTGGTTAGGGTAGGTTTCCTTGGTGTTGAACATGCGGATGCGAGTGTGAGTAGGCATCAAATAAACTCCGAAAAAAGTGATCAGGCGCTGACAGTCGGTTGGCGAGCCACGGCAGGGGCTTGGCGGTAGTCGAGGTATTTGCGCTGGGTGGCGATGTGGTCGGCCACGTGCTTGGCGTCGTGCCAGACGCCCCAGATAAACGATGAACCTCGACGCGACTGCCACGGCAAGCCAAGGAAGTAGATCCCGGACTCGCTCGATACGCCGCGCTGGTGCTGGGGCTTGCCGGTGGCGTCGAACGCATCGACCTTCAACCAGCTGTAGTCCACGGCAAACCCGGTGGCCCAGATGATCGACGTGATACCCGCCGTGGCCAGGTCCAGTTCCAGGATCGGGTTCTTGATGCACGGCGCATCAGCAAACACGCGACGGGCTTGCGGTTCCGCAGGCAAGTCCAGGCCGTTGCGCTCTACATAGGCATCGGCCGCATCCAGCAGGGCCAGGTAGTTCTCATCACCGCGGGCCAGGTTTTCCAGCAGGTTGGGCTGGAAACGGGCGACGCTGCCATTGAACGATTGGGTCAGGCCAACCAGCGTCATGCCTTGCTGGGCCAGCTCGCGAAAATCAATGGTTTTGCCACCCTGGGCGCCGCTTACCGCAATGGTCACGTGCTCGCGGCCAGGCTTCATCGCCGCCTGATCCCACTCGCCCAGCACACCCAGCCACCAGCAGAAATCGCGGTTGCGATAGGCGCGGGGCGGTCGGTCGTGGGCACCGACGGACAGGTACACCTGGCGACCGGAGCGTTGCAATTCATCGGCGATCTGCACGCCGGAAGAACCCGCGCCCACCACCAGAACGGCGCCAGCCGGCAGCTGCGAAGGGTTGCGATAGTCGGCGGAGTGAATCTGATGCAACGCGGTGTCTTGAGGTGCAATCGCCGGAATCACCGGTTTCTGGAATGGCCCGGTCGCCGCCACCACGCGGTTGGCTTCGATCACGCCTTCGCTGGTATGCACGGTAAAGCCCGGGCGTCCGATATTGCGGGTTACAGACAGAACGTCCACGCCGGTACGGATCGGCGCATTGAACTTGCGTGCATAGGCTTCAAAGTAATCCGCCACCCGCTCTTTTGGCGCAAAGCCATCGTCGGCGACGTCATCGAATGCCATGCCCGGAAACCGGTCATGCCAGGCAGGTCCGTTGGCCACCAGCGAATCCCAGCGCCCGGTGCGCCAGCGTTCGGCAATACGACTGCGCTCCAGAACCAGGTGCGGCACGCCTTGCTTGCTCAGGTGCTCACTCATGGCCACGCCAGCCTGACCGGCTCCCACCACCAGGGTGTCTATTTTTGTTATCGCTACCGTCATGTCTCTGTCCTTGCGTAATGCAGTTGGATTCAGTTCGTGCATGACTTCAAGGCTAGGGGGAGGGCAGTTTTAAATAAAATATTATTAAGCTGGGAAGTGAGCATAAAAATTGAATGCAGAAGTTCTCGCCCTGATTACTCAATATTGCCCCTGTATCTACGCGCGAAACGGCATGCACACGGTGCTCAGGACCCTTCTGCCAGACGGGCCGACGCCTTGAAAGTGGCCAGGCCGGGGTGGCCAGGCTCCTCACCCTAACGGGTGATTTCGATGATTTTCAGGGTGTGGGAGTATCACTCCACTCCTTGGCGCCAGTGACGTGGTGTCGTACTCAACCGTACTTTCGGCGAGTCTTTGAAGTGGAAAACGACCGGCTTTCATCTGCGCAATGGTTCGAACAGATGGCCAGAGTGACCGAGAGCATCGGGCAGTCGGGCTTCACCGCTACGTTGTTCGAAGCCCTGGGATGTATCTGGCCCATTCAGGCGACAACGTTGTACCTGTACCCCCACGGGGGCATGCCCAGTGCGTTGTTCGAACTGGAAGGCCCCTGGTTGCCACAAGGCAATGTGCGCCAGTACCTGTCCGGGTTCTATTTGCTGGACCCGTTCTACGGGGCCTGCATCGAAGGCGTCAGTTCAGGGTGTTACAACCTTGAGGATGTTGCCCCCGATCACTTCGAACTCGGCGAATACTTCCAGTCGTTTTACCGTCACTCACATCTGGAAGATGAGTTGAACTACATCCTGCAGTCCAGTGCCGGGCTGAGCCTGTCGGTGTCACTGGCGTTTACGCAAAAACTGGACGCAACCACCACCCAGCAGTTCAAGCGGATAGCGCCCTGGGTGCTGGCGGTGCTGGGCAAGCATTTCGTCGGTCTGGATGCCCGGGGATCGCGCTTCGAAAACCTGCTGGAACAGCGAATCCATTCGGCCCTGAACAACTTCGGTTCGTCGCTGCTGACCGAGCGCGAATGCCGGATTGCCCAGCTGATCTTGCGCGGCCACTCCACACGTTCTCTGGCCGAACGCCTTGGGGTCACGGAAGACACCATCAAGTCCCACCGCAAGAACATCTACAGCAAGCTGGATATCGGTACGCAATCGGAACTGTTTTCCCTGTTTATCGATTCCCTGGCAGAAGCCCAGGGGGTGCTCAGCAAAGACCCCCTTGAAAGCTACATGAGCAAGAACCGCTGAGCGGCGCGCTTGCCCTTGTGTGACTCCCAACAAAAAGAGAAAACCATGAATTTACCATTCGAGTTGAAGCGCCAGACTGAGGATTACCAGCAGGCTGACGCGGCCCACCACATCCACGCCTTTGTGGATCAAAAAGCCCTGAATGCCGAAGGCCCGCGAGTGATGGTGCGGGGCAAGGGCCTGTATCTATGGGACAGCGAAGGCAAGCGCTACCTGGACGGTATGTCGGGGCTGTGGTGCACCCAGCTCGGCTATGGTCGCAAGGACTTGACCGCCGCTGCCGCCGCGCAGATGGACCAGCTGTCGTACTACAACATGTTCTTTCACACCACCCATCCGGCGGTGATCGAACTGTCCGAGTTGCTGTTCAGCCTGCTACCGGGTCACTACAGTCACGTGATCTACACCAACTCCGGCTCCGAAGCCAACGAAGTGCTGATCCGTACCGTGCGCCGCTACTGGCAAGTTGTCGGCAAGCCGCAGAAAAAAATCATGATCGGCCGCTGGAATGGCTACCACGGTTCCACCCTCGCGGCTTCTGCGCTGGGCGGCATGAAGTTCATGCACGAAATGGGGGGCATGATTCCCGACGTCGCCCATATCGATGAGCCGTATTGGTACGCCCAGGGCGGCGAGTTGACTCCGACTGAGTTCGGTCGTCGCTGTGCCCTGCAACTGGAAGAAAAGATCCTCGAACTGGGCGCCGAAAACGTAGCGGGCTTTATCGCGGAACCGTTCCAGGGCGCGGGCGGGATGATTTTCCCTCCAGAAAGCTACTGGCCCGAGATTCAACGCATCTGCCGCCAGTACGATGTACTGCTCTGCGCCGATGAGGTGATTGGTGGCTTTGGTCGCACCGGCGAGTGGTTTGCTCATGAGTACTTCGGTTTTGAACCAGATACCCTGTCGATCGCCAAGGGCCTGACCTCCGGTTACATACCGATGGGCGGCCTGGTGCTGAGCAAGCGTATTGCCGATGCGCTGGTGGAGCAGGGCGGGGTCTTCGCCCACGGCCTGACCTACTCCGGGCACCCGGTCGCGGCAGCGGTGGCGCTGGCCAACCTCAAGGCGCTGCGTGATGAAGGCATCGTACGCACGGTGAAGGAAGACACCGGGCCATACCTGCAACAGATCCTGCGCGAAGTGTTCGCCCATCACCCGATGATCGGCGAGATCCAGGGCACGGGCTTGCTCGCGGCCTTGCAGTTCGCCGAGGACAAGAGCACGCGCAAACGCTTCGACAATGAAAACGACCTGGCCTGGCAGTGCCGCACCTTTGGTTTTGAAGAGGGCGTCATCATTCGCTCGACATTGGGCCGCATGATCATGGCGCCCGCCCTGGTAGCAACCCGAGGCGAACTGGACGAGCTGGTCGAGAAGACCCGCATTGCAGTAGACCGCACCGCACGGATCGCGGGAAAACTGTGAAGTGATCGGCCCACCACCCCGCATCCGGGGTGGTGGGCGACATCGTTACATCGCCCTGCGTGCACATCACCACTTTCAACGAATGATTCACTAACGGTATCGATTTCATCGAATGCCGCGGCGCCCTGCATTCCAATTTCCAGGAGTCAGCAATGAATACAATAACAAACGTGGCCGATACTCCCTCCCATCATTCCTCCTCCAGCGCAACGTCGGCCCGCAGGTTTCGACAACCGCTGGGCCTTGTCGGACTGGTTCTTTTCGGCCTGGCCTACATGGTCCCGCTGGCGGTGTTTACCACCTACGGCCTGGTCACCCAGATGACCAAGGGGCACCTGCCGACCGCCTACCTGTTGACGCTCGCGGCCATGCTGCTGACCGCCTACAGCTATGGACGCATGGTTCAGGCGCACCCTTATTCAGGATCGGTCTACACCTATACGCGCAAGGCTTTCGGTGCCTATTTCGGCTTTATTGCCGGCTGGACGTTATTGCTGGACTACATCTTCCTGCCGTTGCTCAGCTATTTGCTGATCGGCATCTACATGTCCGAGTACTTTCCCGCAGTTCCGACCGCGGTGTGGGTGCTCGGCTCCATTGCCCTGGTGACGGTACTCAACCTGGTGGGTATCGAGTCCATCACCCGGGTCAACTGGATACTGATCGTTGCCCAACTGGTCTTCATCGTGGTGTTCGTGGCGTTGTCAGTGAACACCCTGAGCGGGCATTCCGAACCGCTTTCGCTGCTCGAACCCTTCCACCATGAAGGCTTCAGCGTGCCGTTGATCATGACGGGGGCAGCCGTGCTGTGCCTGTCATTTCTGGGCTTCGATGCGGTGTCGACCATGGCCGAAGAAACCCCTGACCCCAAACGTACGATCCCGCTCGCCATCATGGTGGTGTCGTTGGTCGGAGGGCTGCTGTTTCTGGTGGTTTCGTATTGTGCCCAAATGGTTTTTCCGGAATGGAACAGCTTCGCCGACCCGGATTCGGCGTCGGTGGACGTGATGCGTCGCGTCGGTGGCGAACTGCTGGTGACTGCGTTTACCGCGACCTATGTGGCGGGCTGTTTCGCCTCGGCAATGGTGTCCCAGGCCAGTGTCTCCCGCGTGCTGTTTGCAATGGGACGGGACGGAGCATTGCCCCGCGTACTCGGCAAGCTGGTCTCGAAAAAACGGGTGCCTGCCAACGCGATCATCCTGGTCAGTCTGTTCTCTCTGATTGCCCTGTTTATCACCCTGGATACCGTCGCCAACATGATCAGCTTTGGCGCGCTGTTCGCGTTCTCGGCGGTGAATCTGGCAGTGATCAAGCATTACCTGATTGATCAGAAGCTGCGCGGACGCCGCAACTACCTGATGTACGCCGTGCTCCCGGGGCTGGGGTTCCTCAGCACCCTCTGGTTGTGGACGAGCCTTTCGAGCATGTCGTTCCTCATTGGTCTGTGCTGGATGGGCCTGGGGCTCCTGTGTCTGCTGGGCGTCACCCGGGGATTCCGGGTGGGCATGCCGGATTTGAAAATCGCGGAATAACTACAAAAACATCCACTTGGGAGTACTGACATGTTCAACCTTGACTACTGGCAGCAGCGTGTTGCCCGCCAAACCTTCATTGACACCGCCCTGATCGACGGCCAGCCAGTGAGTTCGATGTCCGGGGCGACCTTCGACGCCATCAACCCGGCGACCAATCAATTGCTGGCCCGTGTCGCCGCGTGCGGCGAACAAGAAGTCAACCTGGCAGTGCGCTCAGCACGGCGCGCCTTCAACACAGGCCCTTGGCGGCGCATGGCCCCGGGGGAGCGCAAGAAAATCCTGATCAGGTTGTCCGGGCTGCTGATGGCCCACCGCGAAGAGCTGGCGCTGCTGGATTCGCTGAACATGGGCAAGCCGGTGATGGATGCCTACAACGTGGATGTGCCCGGCGCCGCACACGTTTTTGCCTGGTACGGCGAAGCCCTCGACAAGGTCTATGATCAGGTCGCACCTACGGCTCACAACGCACTGGCCACCATCACCCGGGAAGCGCTGGGGGTTGTTGCCGCGGTGGTGCCGTGGAACTTTCCGCTGGACATGGCCGCCTGGAAACTGGCCCCCGCATTGGCTGCCGGCAACAGCGTGGTGCTGAAACCAGCGGAGCAATCGCCATTTTCTGCGTTGCGCCTGGCCCAGCTCGCCTTGGAGGCCGGTATCCCGGAAGGTGTGCTGAACGTGGTGCCCGGCCTGGGCGAGAGCGCCGGCAAGGCCCTCGGCTTGCATCCCGACGTTGATTGCCTGGTGTTCACCGGTTCCACCCAGGTCGGCAAGTACTTCATGCAGTACGCCGCGCAGTCCAACCTCAAGCAGGTCTGGCTGGAGTGCGGTGGCAAGAGCCCGAACCTGGTGTTCGAAGACTGCCAGGATCTGGACCTGGCTGCGGAAAAAGCCGCCTTCGGCATTTTCTTCAATCAGGGTGAAGTGTGCTCGGCCAACTCCCGGCTCTACGTGCAGCGCTCCATCCACGACGAATTCGTCGAGCGCCTGATCAGCAAGTCTCGCGCCTGGTTGCCCGGTGATCCCCTGAACCCGGGAAGCGCTGCGGGCGCCATCGTCGACAGCGAGCAAACAGCCCGCATCATGAAAGCCATCGGCCAGGCCACTGCGGGTGGTGCCACGTTGTTGAGCGGTGGTGAACAGCTGACCATCAATGGCTCTTCAAACTTTATCCAGCCGACGATATTCGCCAACGTGAACAGCGCCATGAGCATTTCCCGTGAAGAGGTGTTTGGTCCCGTCCTGGCCGTCAGCGCCTTTGATACTGAAGAGGAGGCCGTGGCGCAAGCCAATGACAGCATTTACGGGCTGGCAGCGTCGGTGTGGAGCGATGACCTGAATCGTGCCCACCGTGTGGCCCGTGCCCTGAATGCCGGTACGGTGTCGGTCAATACCGTCGACGCTCTGGATGTGGCGGTTCCCTTTGGCGGAGGCAAGCAGTCCGGTTTCGGGCGCGATCTGTCGCTGCACTCGTTTGACAAGTACACGCAGCTGAAAACTACCTGGTTTCAGTTTCGTTAAGCAGGGGTGGGAGCGGGGTGATCGGACGGATTCAGAGGCTGGGCAGAACCCTCGTTTTGCGCCAGCAACCTATCTATCAAGCTGCGGATGACCTTTGGCAGAGCCTCAAGATCACGGACCAGAATGCTTCGCTCCCGCACGCGCCAGGGCTCGTCGAGCTCGATGACTGACAGGCCCATGGTCTGTTGATGTCGACGGGCCGAAGACTCCGGCAGGATGGCCAGGCCCACGCCCGCTTCGACCATCCGGCACATCGCTTCAAAGCTGTAGACCTTGATCCGCATGTTCAGCGTATTGCCGTGCAGGGCCACCTGTTCGCTCAAGAAACGCAGCAGGGTGGTGCCTTCGTGCAAACCGATGTGCGCATAGGCCAGGGTCTCCGCCAGCTTGATGGTTGTGCGCCCGGCCAGGGGATGGTCGAGGGGCGTGACCAGTACCAACTGGTCAGTACTGAAGTGTATGACCTGCAAACTGTCGGCCTCGACCGGGCCGGCAATGATGCCCATGTCCGTCGAGCCCTCCAGCACGCCCCGAACAATGTCGCGGCTCAACCGCTCCTGCAGGTCAACCGTCACCCCCGGACGTTCGGCGAGAAAGCCTGCAAGGATTTCGGGCAAGAACTCCGTGGCCGCCGTGGTGTTGGCAAAGATCCTGATATGCCCCGAGGATTCGGTGCCGTACTCGGTGAACTCGCTTTTCAGGTAGTCCACCTGCCGCATGATCACGCGGGCATGGTGCAGGAACAGTTCCCCCGCAGGTGTGAGTTCAACGCCCCGACTGTCACGGTAGAGCAGGCGGCTGGCGAGGTTTTCTTCCAGGCTTTTGATCCGGGCGCTGGCGGCTGCCGGGGAGATGAATGCCTTGCGCGCACCCTGGGTCATGCTGGGGGATTCGGCGATATGGATAAACAGGCGCAGGTCGACGAGATCAAAGTGCATGGCAGATTTTCCCAGGGCATGAATGCTGCTGTGTGGCTGCGGCGTTAAGCAAAACCGAACGCCCCCTTACCGAAACGCAGATTCACAGATCGCTGTGCTTTTGGCAATCATGGTCAAAATAACAAGCCACGGGGCAATCACCGATGAGCGATAACGCACTGTCTGCCTGGATAGGTCGCACTGAAGAGTGCCATGACTGTCTGAGCCTTAACCTGGTCACCCGCATCGCCGCGACCTTCGGCGAGCAGGCGCCACTGGCCGGTGAGCCGCTGCCGCCATTGTGGCAGTGGTGTTTTTTCCAGAGCGCAGTGGCGCCGGGCGAGCTGGGTGGCGATGGCCATCCGGCACGCGGGGGCTTCCTGCCACCCGCCGATAACCGCAACCGCATGTGGGCGGGCGGGCGTATCGAATTCCACATCCCGCTGAAGGTGGGCGCTCAGGCGACGCGCCTCTCCACCATCACCGATGTCCAGGAAAAACACGGCAAGACCGGCGCTCTGCTGTTTGTCACGGTGCAGCATGACTACCTTCAAGACGGCCAGCTGGCGATCCGTGAAGAACAGGACATCGTCTACCGCGAGCCGACGCCTCCCAAGCTGGCGAGCGGCGACCCGATGCCCGAAGGCGCCTGGCAGGAGTCCGTCACGCCAACCCCCACCTTGTTGTTCCGTTATTCGGCCGTGACCTTCAATGGGCACCGCATCCACTACGACTGGCCCTATGCGACCGAGGTCGAGGGCTACCCGGGGCTGGTGGTTCACGGCCCGCTGATGGCCACGCTCAGTGTGCGCGCGTTCTGCCGGGCCAATCCCGATGCACGGCTGCGCCGCTTCGCTTATCGCGGCCTGCGCCCATTGATTGCGCCTCATCCCTTTAACGTGAGCGGTCGCATTGCCGCGGCGGGCAGGGCTGAGTTGTGGGTGGGCAATGCTGAAGGTATTGCCCAAAAGAGCGAAGTGACCTTCGACTGAATAATGGCAATAAGGATCTGCAATGAATCCGTATCTGAACGAAGACTACAACGCTATTCGCGAGGGTGTGCGCGCCCTGTGTGCCGAGTTTCCCGCGCAGTACTGGCGCAGGATTGACGAAGAAAAGGGCTTTCCTGAGGCGTTTGTGGCCGCCATGACCGAGGCCGGCTGGCTGTCGGCGATGATCCCTGAACAGTACGGCGGCTCGGGCCTGGGGCTGGCCGAAGCGTCGATCATTCTGGAAGAAGTGAACCACTGCGGCGGTAACTCCGGCACTGTGCATGGCCAGATGTACAACATGTTCACTTTGCTGCGCCACGGCAGTGAAGCGCAAAAAAGCTATTACCTGCCCAAGCTGGCCAGCGGTGAGCTGCGCCTGCAATCCATGGCCGTGACCGAGCCCACCACCGGCACCGACACCACCAAGATCAAGACCACGGCCGTGCGCCAGGGCGACTCCTACGTGATCAACGGCCAGAAGGTGTGGATTTCGCGGGTACAGCATTCCGACCTGATGATCCTGCTGGCCCGCACCACGCCGCTGGCCGACGTGCAGAAAAAAGTCGACGGCATGTCGATCTTCCTGGTGGATTTGCGCGAAGCCATCGGCAACGGCCTGACCGTGCAGCCGATTGCCAACATGGTCAATCACGAAACCAACGAGCTGTTCTTCGACAACCTGCACATCCCCGCCAGCAGCCTGATCGGCGAAGAGGGCAAGGGCTTTCGCTACATTCTCGACGGACTCAATGCCGAGCGCACCCTGATCGCTGCCGAGTGCATTGGCGATGGCCGCTGGTTCAATGAAAAGTCTGCGCAGTACGCCCGCGAGCGCGAGGTATTCGGCCGTCCGATCGGGCAGAACCAGGGCGTGCAGTTCCCGATTGCCGAGGCCTACATCGAGCTTGAGGCCGCGGACCTGATGCGCTGGCGTGCGTGCGAGGAGTACGACAGCGGGCGCAGTGCCGGGGCTGCGGCCAACATGGCCAAGTACCTCGCGGCCAAGGCCAGCTGGGAAGCAGCCAACACCTGCCTGCAGACCCACGGCGGTTTTGGTTTTGCCAATGAATACGACGTCGAGCGCAAGTTTCGCGAGACCCGTCTGTATCAGGTGGCGCCCATCTCCACCAACCTGATCCTGTCCTACGTGGCCGAGCACCTGCTTGAGTTGCCGCGTTCTTTCTAAGCATTGACCCGAATTTACATCTGGAGCCTTAACGGAGATTAAGCATGCAGATCAGCCATCTCGACCATCTGGTACTGACGGTACGTGATATTCCCAGGAGTCTGGATTTCTACAGCCGTGTGCTGGGTATGCAGCCGGTAGTGTTTGGCCAGGGGCGCCATGCCCTGTCGTTTGGTCAGCAGAAAATCAACCTGCACCAGGCCGGTGCCGAGTTCGAACCCAAGGCTACGCATCCACTGCCGGGGTCGGCCGACGTGTGCTTCATCGTCAATGACCGACTGGACGTCGTCATCGAGCAGTTGCACGCCCAGGGCGTGAAGATATTGGAAGGCCCGGTCATGCGTACAGGTGCCCGGGGACCGATCCGCTCGATTTACCTGCTTGATCCGGACCTCAACCTGATCGAACTTTCGAATGCCATGGAGCACGCTGAATGAGTCAGCACACACAAGCGCTCACCGGGTTTTTGGCCGGCCTGCGCTACGAGCAGTTGCCCGAAGCCGTGATCAGCCGTACCGAAGACCTGTTTCTCGACTGGCTGGGCTCGGCCCTGGCCAGCCAGGGCTCGCACCCCATCCCGTTATTCGAGCGCTATGGCGCAATGATGGGCCCGGCCAGCGGACCGGCCACAATCCTGGTCAGTGGCAAGACCAGCTCCGCGTATTTCGCCGCGCTGATCAATGGCGCCAGCTCACACCTGGTGGAGCAGGACGACCTGCACAACAGCTCCGTGCTGCACCCGGCGACGGTGGTGTTTGCGGCGGTGCTGGCCGCTGCCCAGGATCTGGGTAAAACGGGCCGCGACCTGATCGTGGCCGCCGTGGCCGGTTATGAAGCCGGCATTCGTATTGGTGAATTCCTCGGTCGTTCGCACTACCGCATCTTCCACACCACGGCCACGGTCGGCACCCTGGCGGCTGCAGTGGGGGTGGGCAAGTTGATGGACTTCAATCAGGAGCAGTTCACCCACCTGCTCGGCACTGCGGGCACCCAGGCGGCGGGCCTGTGGGAGTTTCTGCGCGATGCAGCAGACTCCAAACAGCTGCATACCGCCAAGGCAGCGGCCGACGGCCTGTTGGCGGCCTACCTCACCGCTGACGGGCTCAGTGGCGCTAAAAATATTCTCGAAGGCGAGCAGGGCATGGCCGCAGGAATGTCCAGCGACGCCAATCCAGCATGCCTGTCCGACAGCCTGGGCAGCCGTTGGGCCCTGATTGAAACCTCGTTCAAATTTCACGCCTCGTGCCGCCACACGCACCCGGCGGCGGATGCCCTGCTGGAGGTGATGCAGCGCGAGAATCTGCGGGCTGAAGACATTGCCAGCGTGATCACCCGAGTCCATCAGGGCGCCATCGACGTGTTGGGGCGCGTGCAGGTGCCACAGACCGTTCACCAGGCCAAATTCTCAATGGGCACGGTGCTGGGCCTGATCGCCGTTTACGGCAAGGCCGGATTGCCCGAATTTCATCAACACGCGTTGACCGATCCACGCATCGGGGCGTTTCGCGACAAGGTAAGCATGGTGCTGGACGAGCACGTCGACGGCGCCTACCCGCAGCGCTGGCTGGGCCGTGTGGAGGTGACGACGGTGCAGGGCCGGACGGTGTCCGGCAGCATCGATGAGCCCAAGGGCGATCCGGGCAACACCCTGAGCCGCACCGAGCTGGAGGACAAGTTTCGCCGCCTGCTGGCCTTCTCGGGAGCGTGCAGTGACGAGCAGGCGACGGGGCTTGTGGAGCTGGTCTGGCACCTGCGCCATCTGGACAACCTGGACGTGCTGACCCGCACTGCCGCACCTGCAGGGACTGCATTATGAACGACACGGCATTCAAACCCCGCCCGCTGGACGGCATCACTGTTGTGAGTCTGGAACACGCCATCGCGGCGCCGTTTTGCACTCGTCAGCTGGCTGACCTGGGCGCGCGGGTGATCAAGATCGAACGCCCCGGCTCCGGTGACTTTGCCCGTGACTATGACGAGCGGGTCAATGGCCTGGCCTCGCATTTCGTGTGGACCAACCGCTCCAAGGAAAGCCTGACCCTGAACGTCAAGCAGCCGGACGCGGGAGAGGTTCTTGACAAGCTGCTGGCCACGGCCGATGTGCTGGTGCAGAACCTGGCGCCGGGTGCCGCGCAGCGTATGGGGTTGTCGTTCGAAGCCCTGCATGAGCGTTTTCCCAGGTTGATCGTCTGCGATATCTCCGGCTACGGCGAGGGCGGGCCCTACGAGCAAAAAAAGGCTTACGACTTGCTGATCCAGAGCGAAGGCGGCTTTTTGTCCGTCACCGGCGGGCCGGGGGAAAACGACATGGCCAAAGCCGGTTGCTCCATTGCCGATATCGCGGCGGGCATGTACGCCTACACCGGCGTGCTCTCGGCCCTGCTGTTGCGGGACAAGACCGGGGAGGGCAGCCGCATCGATGTGTCGATGCTGGAAAGCCTGGTGGAGTGGATGAATTATCCGATGTATTACGCCTACGACGGCGCGGCACCGCCTCCGCGGGCCGGGGCCGCCCACGCCACAATCTACCCCTACGGACCGTTCCCAGCGGGGGACGGCGGTACGGTGATGCTCGGCCTGCAGAACGAGCGTGAATGGCAACAGTTCTGCGACAAGGTGTTGCTGCAGCCGGGGTTGGCGGCCGACGTACGCTTTAATGCCAACGCGCGGCGCTCGGACAATCGTGCCGAGTTGCGGGCCATCATCGTTGACGAATTTGCCCGCCTGAGCGCCGATGAAGTCATCGCACGGCTCGACGGGGCGTCGATTGCCAATGCCCATGTCAACGACATGGCCGGGGTGTGGGCCCATCCGCAGCTTCAGGCCCGTGACCGCTGGCGCGAGGTGGACAGTCCGGTCGGCAAGTTGCCCGCACTGCTGCCACCGGGACGCAACGTCGCTTTTGAACCGCGAATGGATGCTGTGCCGCGCCTGGGCGAGCACACCGACAGCCTGCTTGGCGAACTGGGCTATGGCGCCACGGACATCCAGCGACTCCACCAACAAGGAGCAGTGTGAGGCCCTCGCCTCACACTGCGGTACGGAGCATTGCCATGAATAAAATTGCCATGAATAAAACAGTCATTCGATCAGCGCTGTTTGTACCCGCCACTCGCCCCGAGCGTATTGCCAAGGCGCTGGCAAGCGGCGCCGATGCGGTCATCGTCGACCTTGAGGACGCCGTGGCGGAACACCTGAAGGTGCAGGCGCGGGCCAATCTGGAGGCGTTTCTGGAGGCCAATCCCGACGCTCGGGTGCTGGTTCGCATCAATGCGCCGCAGCATGAACAACAGGCGGCTGATCTGGACCTGTGCCGCCGCCAGCCCGGTGTGGTGGCGGTATTGCTGCCCAAGGCAGAGAGCGCCGTGCAGGTCGAATTGGCGGCGGCATGCGCCAAGCCCGTCTGGCCGATCATCGAAAGCGCCAGGGGCTTGCTTGAAATAAAAGCCATCGCCCGGGCAGCGGGGGTTGAACGATTGACGTTCGGTGCCCTGGACCTTGGCCTGGACTTGGGCTTGAGCAGCACGAGCGCCGCAGCGCAGCGCATGCTCGACCAGGCCCGCTATGCCATTTTGCTGCACAGCCGACTGGTGCAACTGGCGCCGCCGCTGGACAGCGTTTTTCCGGATATCAAAAACATCGAGGGCATGGCCCGAATGGCTGCCGATGCCCGGGACATGGGATTTGGCGGCCTGCTGTGCATCCATCCCAGTCAGGTTGCTTTGATTCACGACACCTACATGCCGGGGGCTGAAGAGCTGGACCGGGCCCGGCGGATTCTGGCTGCGGTTGAGTCCGCAGGCGGGGTGTTCGTGATTGACGGGCAGATGGTCGATGCGCCGGTGATCGAGCATTCACGACGAATCGTGCGGCGGGCAGGGGCTGCGCCTGTCTGACACAAACCGCACGAAGGCAACACCAGGCACTACCAAACTTATAACAACAAGAGGTATGTACCCATGTTCAAGCACACCCTTATGGCTTTGGCCTGCGCACTTCCACTATTGACCGGTCATGCGGGCGCGGCCGATCCCATCAGTATCAAGTTCGCCCACGTCGTCGCCGAACACACCCCCAA
Source organism: Pseudomonas sp. RL_5y_Pfl2_69 (assembly GCF_963970465.1). Taxonomy (NCBI): domain Bacteria; kingdom Pseudomonadati; phylum Pseudomonadota; class Gammaproteobacteria; order Pseudomonadales; family Pseudomonadaceae; genus Pseudomonas; species Pseudomonas sp. RL_5y_Pfl2_69. The sequence continues at coordinate 112,006 of NZ_CAXAOU010000004.1, forward strand.
GGGGCAGGGCGCGCTGCTGTTCAAGAAGCTGGCCGAGGAGCGCCTGCCAGGGCAGGTCAAGGTCGAGGTCTACCCGAACTCCTCGCTGTTCGGTGACGGCAAGGAAATGGAAGCGCTGTTGCTGGGGGACGTGCAACTGCTGGCGCCGTCGCTGGCCAAGTTCGAGCACTACTCCAAGCCGATCCAGATCTTCGACCTGCCATTTCTCTTCGATGATATCCATGCGGTTGACCGCTTCCAGCAAAGCCCGCAAGGCCAGGCCCTGCTCACATCCATGGAAGGCAAGGGCATTACCGGCCTCGGTTACTGGCACAACGGCATGAAGCAGTTGTCCGCCAACAAGGCCCTGCAGGAACCCAAGGATGCCCGGGGTTTGAAGTTCCGCGTACAGGCTTCCGCCGTGCTCGATGAACAGTTCAAGGCCCTGCGCGCCGCGCCGCGCAAGATGAGCTTTGCCGAGGTCTACCAGGGCTTGCAGACCGGGGTGGTCAATGGCACCGAGAACACCTGGTCGAACTACGAGAGCCAGAAAGTGTATGAGGTGCAGAAGTTCTTCACCGAGTCCAATCATGGCGCGATCGACTACATGGTGATCACCAACACCAAGTTCTGGAACAGCCTGCCACCGGATGTGCGCAGCACCCTGGATGAGGTCATGGCCGAGGTCACGGTGGAGGTGAACAAGCAGGCAGAGGTGCTGAACCAGGCCTCACGGCAGAAAATCGTCGATTTTGGCAACAGCGAAATCATCAGCCTGACCCCGCAACAACGGGAGCAGTGGCGTGAAGCCATGCGCCCGGTGTGGAAGAAGTTCGAAAGCGCCATCGGCCCGGATGTGATCGAAGCCGCCGAAAAAGCCAACCAAAGCAGCTAAGGCCTTGTATGTCGTTGGCGACCCCGGGTGGGGTCGCCCGCGCTTGCATCGGTTCCATGTGTCGCTTTGCGACCGCTTTTTCAAGGGAGATAACCCATGCACGCAGTTGTTCGTGTCTGGAACCACGCGGAAGAAATGCTGGTGGCGTTCCTGCTTGCAGGAATGACCCTGGTCACATTTTCCTATGTGGTGTTCAACAACCTCTACGGCATTTTCTACTCGCTGGGGGATTCACTTCCATTTGGCAACGAAGCCATGCTCAGCATCGGCGACGGTATTTTGTACATCGCCCAGGAGATGACCTGGAGCGTGGCGCTGACCAAGGCCATGTTCGGCTGGCTGATTTTTGTCGGCCTGGCCTGGGGCGTGCGGATTGGCGCGCACATCGGTGTCGACTTGCTGGTGCGCCAGTTCAATCCTGCCAACCAGCGCCGCGTGGCCTTGCTCGCCGTGGCCATCTGCCTGGGTTACTGCGCCTTGATGGCCTACTCCAGCGAGCAGTGGGTTGCCACGTTGTATCAAGTGGGGACCAGTGCCGAAGACCTGGACCGATTCGGCATTGCCCAATGGCAAATCGTAATGATCGTACCCATCGGTTTTGCCCTGATGTTCGTTCGTTTCCTGCAGATTTTCATCCGTATCGCCCAAGGCAAGCAGCAGGGACTGGGCTTGCACAGTGAGCTGGATGACGCCGTCAAGCTGGCGGAAAACGACAAGCAGGGGACCGACCAATGACCATTACCTTCCTTTTTGTCGCCCTGTTCGTGCTGATGTTCATTGGCATTCCGGTGGCGATTTCCCTGGGTTTGTCCGGGGCCATGACCATCCTGTTCTTCAGCAACGACTCGGTGCGTTCCCTGGCGATCAAACTGTTTGAAACCAGCGAGCACTACACACTGCTGGCCATTCCGTTCTTTCTGCTGTCTGGCGCATTCATGACCAGCGGTGGCGTAGCCCGTCGCCTGATCGACTTCGCCAACGCTTGCGTCGGTCACATCAAGGGTGGCCTGGCCATCGCAGCGATCCTTGCTTGCATGTTGTTTGCCGCACTGAGCGGTTCGTCGCCGGCCACGGTGGCTGCGGTGGGTTCGATCGTCATCGCGGGTATGGTGCGTTCCGGCTACAAGCAAGACTTTGCCGCCGGTATTGTGTGCAACGCGGGCACCCTGGGCATTCTGATTCCACCGTCGATTGTCATGGTGGTGTACGCCACCGCGACCGAGACATCGGTGGGCAAGCTGTTCATGGCAGGCGTTGTGCCGGGGCTGTTGCTGGGCCTTGTATTGATGATCACCATCTACATCATGGCCCGCGTGAAAGACATGCCATCGCTGCCACGGGCCTCGTTCAAGGAAATCATGGTCGCGGGCCGAAGGGCCGGTTGGGGCCTGATGCTGATCGTGATCATTCTGGGCGGTATCTACTCGGGCATGTTCACACCGACCGAAGCGGCTGCCGTGGCCGCCGTCTATGCCGCGTTCGTGGCCATCTTCATCTACAAGGACATGACCGTACGCCAATGCCCGAAAGTGATTATCGAAGCGGGCAAGCTGAGTGTGGTGCTGATGTTCATCATCGCCAACGCCATGCTGTTCGCCCACGTACTGACTACCGAGCAGATCCCGCAGTCGATCACGGCCTGGGTGGTGGAGCAGGGTTTTACGCCGATTGAGTTCCTGCTGGTGGTCAACGTCGTGCTGCTGGTTGCGGGCACCTTTATGGAGCCGTCTGCGATCATCCTGATCCTTGCGCCGATTCTGTTTCCGATTGCGATGCAACTGGGCATCGACCCGATCCACCTGGGCATCATCATGGTGGTGAACATGGAAATCGGGCTGATTACACCGCCGACCGGGCTTAACCTGTTTGTCACCTCGGCGGTGACGGGCATGCCGCTGACCCGCGTGGTGCGAGCGGTATCGCCGTGGCTGCTGGTGATGCTGGCGTTCCTGGTGCTGGTGACGTATGTGCCGTTTGTTTCCTTGGCGTTGCCGAACTGGCTGGGGATGTAGGTGTAGCCGCTTCGCGCTCAATCGACACGCGGGATGGGTGACGAATCTGTAGTCGCTGACGAGCCGTGCGAGGCTGCGATCGGCTGCGCAGCAGTCGTAAAGTCAGCTTCCACGGTTAATCAGGGATACCGCGCGTGCCGGTTTTGCGACCGCTTCGTCGCAGTGGCGCACCATCTCGATCGCAGCCTTCGTTCCTCGTCAGCGACTACGCGCGGGATGGGTGACGAACGCTGTAGCCGCTGACGAGCCGTGCGAGGCTGCGTCCGGCTGCGAAGCAGTCGCAGGCACACCGTGCGCACCGGTTTTGCGACCGCTTCGTCGCAGTGGCGCACCATCTCGATCGTAGCCTCGTTCTACTCGTCAACTGCTACGCAGTGGCATGAGTTGCGACATTCGTAGCAGCTGACGAGCCATGCGAGGCTGCGTCCGGTTTGGTGCGCCACTGCGACGCAGCAGTCGTAAAACATCATGACGCCTATCGCAGCCTTCGTTCCTCGTCAGCGACTACACCGGCTACACAGCAATTGCCCGCCGCGCAGGTTTATACTCGGCACCTTCGCAATTCATCACTTCCCTGGGTATCGAGATTTCTCATGAGCCGTTCTCTTTCCATGTCTCCTGCGCGCAAGCCGGTCGCGCCACTGGTGGCTTTTGTCCTTTTGTTGTTTGGCGCAGCGTTCCTGCAAAACAGTGTCGGCTCGCGCCAGGTTCTGTTGCTGGTCGTCGGGGCCGCTCTGGGTTTGACGCTCTATCACGCGGCCTTCGGATTTACTTCGGCATGGCGGGTGTTTATCAATGATCGGCGCGGCGCAGGTTTGCGTGCGCAAATGGTGATGCTCGCTGTGGCGGTGGTGCTGTTTTTCCCCGCGCTGGGAGCTGGCACTTTGTTTGGCCAGCCGGTGGTCGGTCTGGTGGCGCCTATCGGGATTTCGGTGGTGTTCGGCGCATTCATTTTCGGGATCGGCATGCAACTGGGCGGCGGGTGTGCGTCCGGGACCCTGTTCACCGTCGGTGGCGGCAATGCGCGAATGCTGGTCACGCTGTTGTTCTTTATCTGCGGCTCCCTGATTGCCACTCACCATGTTGACTGGTGGTTTGCGCTGCCCTCGTTTGCACCCGTTTCCATCGTCAAGAGCTTTGGCGTGGTTCCGGCTTTGCTCTTGAGTCTGGCCGTGTTCGCAGTCATTGCTGCGGTGACGGTGCGCCTGGAAAAGGGCCGTCATGGCACGCTGGAAGAGGGCGTTAGCAGCGAACATCAGGGGCTGCGCCGCTTCTTGCGGGGGCCGTGGCCGTTGGTGTGGGGGGCGATCGGCCTGGCGTTGCTCAATTACGCCACGCTGGCCCTGGCCGGGCGGCCCTGGGGCATTACGTCGGCCTTTGCACTGTGGGGCGCCAAGGCCGCGAGCGGGTTGGGCGTCGATGTCGGCAGCTGGGCGTTCTGGCAGATGCCGGGCAATGCCAAAGCCCTGGCCGCGCCTGTCTGGGAAGACGTCACCAGCGTCATGAACATGGGCATTGTCCTGGGTGCGCTCTTGGCAGCAGGTCTGGCCGGGCGTTTCGCACCCAGCCTGAAAATCCCGGCCCGCTCGCTGGTGGCGGCGGTGATCGGCGGCTTGTTGCTCGGTTATGGTTCGCGTCTGGCCTACGGCTGCAACATCGGTGCGTATTTCAGTGGCATCGCGTCGGGCAGCCTGCATGGCTGGGTGTGGCTCGTGGCAGCGTTTATCGGCAATAGCGTGGGCGTGCGCCTGCGGCCATTGTTCTTTGAAGGCGAGCGTCGGCAGGTGGCGCTGAGCGGCTGCTGAGAAGGCGGGCGGTACGGGCGTGCTGATCCTTTCTCAGCAACGCCCGTATTAAAGCGACAGGAAATCTTTATGCCGATTTCCTGGGTTCAAGGTTGATCAGTGTTCTTGCTCGAAGTGCTTTTTACGGGGTGACGAGGCGTGCTCATGGTGCTCGTCGGTCTCCACAATCGGCACTTCCTTGCCGTTGCAGTCGAACAGCTTGCCATCGCGGAACACGTCACCGTCGTTGAGCCGGCTGATATCCCGTGAGTGCAGGATGCGATCGCTGGCGGCGACGAATACCGACTGTTGGTCGGAGTTACCGGCCCGCAGGTGGTTGAACAGCAGGTTGAGCAGGATGGCCATGATCGCTGCCGAGCTGATGCCGGAGTGGAAAATGGTCTCGAACCACGTCGGGAAGTGGTGATAGAAGTTGGGCGCCGCAATCGGGATCATGCCGAAGCCGATCGATGTCGCCACGATGATCAGGTTCATGTTGTTGCGGTAATCCACCTGGGCCAGGGTGCGGATGCCGCTGGCCGCGACGGTGCCGAACAGTACCAGGCCAGCACCACCGAGGACGGCAGTGGGTACGGCCGCCACCAGTCTGCCCATGACCGGCAGCAGGCCCAGCGTCACCAGGATCAATCCCGCCGTCGCCACTACGTAGCGGCTTTTCACGCCGGTGACGGCTACCAGGCCAACGTTTTGCGCAAAGGCACTCTGGGTGAAGGAGCCAAACAGTGGCGCCAGGGCGCTGGAGATCATGTCCGCCCGCAGGCCGTTGCCGAGGCGTTTCGAGTCGACCTTGGTTTCGATGATCTCTCCGACGGCGAGGATGTCCGCGGAGGTTTCGACCATGGTCACGATGATCACGATCAGCATCGACAGGATGGCGGCAAGCCTGAACTCAGGCATGCCGTAGTGCAGGACTTCGGGCAGTGCGACCAGCGAGCCTTCCAGTACATTGGAGAAGTCGGTCATGCCAAAGGCCCATGCGACCAGGGTGCCGATGACGATCGCCAGCAGAATCGACAGGCGAGAAATACTGGCGCTCCCCAGCTTGCTCAGCAGCAGTACGGTCACCAGCGTGAATGCCGCCAGGCCGATGTTGGCCGTGCTGCCAAAGTCTGCGGCCTGACTGTTGCCACCCATGGCCCAGCGGGCCGTGACAGGCATTAGGGTCAGGCCGATGGTGACGATGACGATACCCGTCACCAGCGGCGGAAAGTACTTGATGATGCTCGAAAACAACGGCGTGATCAGCAAGCCCACCAACGACGCCACAATCACCGCCCCGAACACCACAGGCAGCCCGCCAGCCCCGTCGCTGCCGATAATGGCCACCATGGTTGCGACACCGGCGAAGGACACCCCCTGAACCAGCGGCAGGCGACAGCCGAAGAAGGGAATGCCAAGGGTTTGCAGCAATGTGGCCAGGCCTCCTGCGAACAGCGATGCCGCGATCAGCAGGCCAACATCGGCTGAAGAAAGGCCGACAGCCTGACCGATGATCAGGGGGACAGCGATGATGCCTCCGTACATGGTCAGCACATGCTGAAGTCCGTAGGCCAGGTTGGCGCCAATACCGAGGTTTTCGTCCTCTGGACGAGATGAAGCGGAAGAAGTCATGGTGAGTAGCTCGCTTTTGTTATTTTAGATGCGTCTAACAGCACGTTCTCAGTCGCATTCGACGAGTGTTGGGCTCAGTAGCGGCCCGTCGTTGCCCTCAGTGCAGAGCGCAACGCTTTGAGCGGATCATTCGCCGCTGACCAACTGACGGGCCAACTGGTTGTGGCGCTCCAGCACCCGGGGCAGGTCGACGGTGGTGAGGTGGCCGTCCTTTACCACCACACGACCATTGATCACGCTGGTGTCGACGTGGGTCGGGGTGCAGAACACCAGGGCAGCCAGTGGATCGTGCAGGGCGCCGGCATAGGCCAGGTGGCCAAGGTCGAAGGCCACGAAGTCCGCCACCATGCCGGGGGCCAGGGCACCAATGTCATTGCGGTTGAGTACTTTGGCACCTCCCAGTGTTGCGATCTCCAGCGCCTCGCGGGCGGACATCGCGTCAGGGCCAAAACCGACACGCTGCAACAGCAGCGCCTGGCGTACTTCGCCGATCATGCTGGCTCCATCGTTGGAGGCCGAACCGTCGACACCCAGGCCCACCGATACGCCGTGGTCGCGCATCGTGCGGATCGGCGCGATCCCCGAACCCAGTCGCATGTTCGAGCACGGGCAGTGGGCGACCCCGGTACCGGTGCGGGCGAACAGTTCGATGCCGTGCTGGTCCAGTTGCACACAGTGGGCGTGCCACACGTCGGGGCCGACCCAGCCCAGGTCTTCGACGTATTGGGCAGGAGTCATGCCGAACTTCTCGCGGCTGTAGGCGATGTCGTTGATGTTCTCCGCAAGGTGCGTGTGCAGCGACACACCGTACTGGCGCGCAAGAACGGCTGATTCGCGCATCAGGTCGCGGCTCACTGAAAAAGGTGAGCAGGGCGCCACGACCATGCGCAGCATCGAGCCATGACGGGCGTCGTGGTAGTCCTCGATCAGGCGCTGGGAATCCTTGAGGATGTCGCTTTCTTTTTCCACCACCGAGTCGGGCGGCAAACCACCCAGGCTTTGGCCCACACTCATGCTGCCGCGGGCAGCGTGAAAGCGCATGCCAATCTCTGCCGCTGCATGGATGCTGTCGTCGAGCTTGCAGCCGTTGGGGTAGATGTAGAGATGGTCACTGGATGTGGTGCAGCCGGACAAAATCAGTTCGGCCATCGCGGTTTGGGTCGAAATGGCGATCATTTCAGGCGTCAGTCGCGCCCAGATTGGATACAAGTTTGTCAGCCAGTTGAACAATTCGCCGTCCTGCGCCGCCGGTACTACACGGGTCAGGCTCTGGTACATGTGGTGGTGGGTATTGACCAGCCCCGGGATCACCACTTTGCCGGCCATGTCCAGAATCACGTCGGCGTGTTGGGGCAGGGTGTCGGTTGGACCGACCTGCCTGATCAGGTTGCCTTCTATGAACAGGCCACCGCGCCTGATCTCCCGACGTTCACCATCCATTGTCACCAAAAGATCTGCGTTTTTGACCAGTAAAGTTTTGGGCATGGGTTTTCCTCTTCCGTGATGGCTCAAGCAAGCATCGGTGTGCGTGTTGAATGACATGTCTGGATGACGCTCGATGGGTTCGAGCCGCTGTGGAGGTTGCATGGTTATTAACCGTCGCAGTACGCACCGGCGACTGCCGGGGTCGTAGGCGTGGATTTATGTAACCAGAATTTAAATGGATTGTATACAAGTAAAGTGGGCGCTGATTTACCCGGTAACAATGGGTGCCCGATCCACCCGTCCAGTTCTTGGGTCAGGAAAAGGGAATGTTTTGCCATTACATTGCCATCACTCTATGATCCAAATGCGCTATTTACCGGACGCACAACCCTATGCCCGTTGACCTGGACGCTCTCTACCCCAAGCTGATTCATTTGATGCTGGACACGGTTTTTGTGGTCGACAGGGACAACCGGATTGCATTTGTCAGTAATGCCTGCGAGGCGCTGCTCGGCTACTTTGCCGAGGAACTGACCGGAACCGTTATTACGGACTACATGCATCCTGAGGATCTGACGACCACTCGGGCCTCTATTGCCCGGGTCATGAACGGCCAGGCTCACGTTGATTTTCGCAACCGCTACATCCGCAAGGATGGAAGCATCGTGCATATCCTCTGGGCTGCCTTTTGGTCCGAGGATGTGGGCGCGCGCATCGGCGTTGCGCGGGACGTGACGGCCCTCAGGGACGCCGAAGATGAATTGCGCTTCCTTGCCCATCATGATCCGCTGACAAAGCTGACCAACCGCTCGCTGTTCAATGATCGGCTGGACCTGGCCCTGCGGGCGGCGAACCGTCGCAAAAGCACTCTGGCCCTGCTGTTCGTGGACATGAATGACTTCAAGGGCATCAATGACATTTACGGGCATGCCATGGGCGATCGTGTGTTGTGCATGGCGGCTCGACGGCTGGAGAGCTGCGTGCGCGAGACGGACACCGTGGCACGGATGGGCGGCGATGAGTTCACGGTCCTGTTGACGGATATTGGCTCGCAGGACGTCGTGCTCGATAAAGTCGCACAGATCAACGCGGTCATGGCCCAGCCGCTGGGCGCCGAGTTTGGCGGGATGTATATGCCGTCCTGCAGTATCGGCGTGGCCTTTTATCCGGCAGACGGGGTGGATGCCGATACGCTACTCAGCCATGCCGATGGCGAGATGTACCGGGTCAAGCGAAGCCGTTCTCTGGCCGGGTGAAGGTCCGTGCGGTGGCTTCGCCTGCACCTTTTCGTGGCCGGATACGGCGCCGTTGGCGTTTTGCTCCCCGGGGAGGGCGTTTTTTGGCGCTATGGGTTGAAAAATCAGATCGCCGTCTCTTCAACTTGCACGTCTCAGCGGCTAACATGCGCGCCCTGGTTTTGCATGCCCGGTCAGTGCCAAGGTTTGCGCCCAGCCTGCCTTGAACCTTTCCTGTAACTCGCCAGCCACGGCTGTGGCGTCGAACGAAGCTCAATCACACATACCTGTTTTCTCCTCCCGCCCCGGTCTTTGCCCGTGCCGGGCTGCACCTGCCTGTCGCGGGTTTTTCCATTGATCAATGAGGTCGTGAGTTAATTATGTCTGTGCAACTGCTGGCGATGGCGCTGGCACCTTTACTTGGGCTGTTTATCATCAGCATCGGCAACGGCATGCTTGCGTCACTGACGACATTGCGACTCGATACCCTGGGCGAGTCAGCCACCATGGTCGGCATCGTCTCTTCGGCTTATTTCATCGGCCTGACCCTGGGCTCGATTTTCAATGACCGGTTGATCGTGCGGATCGGCCATATCCGCGCCTACAGCTGCTTCGCCGCCCTGATCGCCACCATGATTCTGTTCCAGGGGATGAGCTCAGATCCCTGGACCTGGTTCGTGTTGCGGCTGATCACAGGCTGGGCCAGTGTCGGTGTGTTTCTTGTGGTGGAAAGCTGGTTGCTGATGGCGGCCGACCCCAAGATCCGCGGGCGCCTGCTGGCGCTGTACATGATTGCCCTCTACGGCGCAGGCCTGCTGGGGCAAGTCAACCTGGGTGCCATCGCGCAAACCGGTGACACCATCCCCTTCATGATTGCGGCCATCCTGGCCTCGCTGTCCCTGTTGCCCATTGTCATGATTCCCCGTGCAACGCCCATCGTTGAACGCGCCGAACCGCTGATGCCGCTGCAGTTACTGCGCACAACGCCGACCGGGGTCATCGGCTGCTTTGGTTCGGGCATTGCCATTGCGGCGGTGTATGCACTGCTGCCGCTGTACCTGCAACGCATCGGCATGGACGTGACTGAAGTCGGACACATGATGGCCAGTGTCATCCTCGGCGCCATGCTGTTGCAGTACCCGGTCGGGCGCTGGTCGGATCATCAGGACAGGCATCTGGTGCTGATCGTGCTGGGGGCTGCCTGCGCGGTGTTGTCGCTGATCATCCTGTTCCTGCCGCCTGGGTCGCCCTTGCTGGTCGTGGCGTTTTTCCTGCTGGGGGGCGGCATTTTCGCGATTTACCCGGTGGCAGTCAGTCACGCGGCGGATCGGGCATCGTCGGGGGCGATCGTGCGCATGATCCAGGGTTTGTTGCTGATCAACTCCCTGGGTTCTGCCGTCAGCCCGCTGGTGATTTCACCGTTGATGACCAAAGTGGGTGAAGGCGGGCTGTTCTGGGCGCTGGCTGCGCTCAATGTGTGCCTGGTGCTGCTGTTTGTGTGGCGGCGCGGCAAGCGTTCGGAGCCTGTCACGGCCGCACCGTTCACTGCAGCGGCACAGATGTCGGCGGTGGGCGTGGAGATGCGCGTCACTGAAGACCTGGCCCAGGCCGTGCTCGATCACGAGCGCGATGCCGACGGTGAAGACGAGCACAGGGCGCAGCGTCAGGCCTAGGGGGCGCGCACGATGGAAAGGAATGCGCCCCGGCAGGGGCGCATTGATCAGCTCACCGGCATTTGCGGGCGGCGTTTGACGCGGCGTTTTACAAACACGGCAATAAACAGCACCACCAGTGCCATTACGCTGAAGAACACCGTGTTGAACCAGGGGAAGGGTTCATCGCGGGTCTTGGTGGCTTCGATCGCGGTGATGTTCGGGAACACCGAGAAGATCTTGATGCGCCATCCGTAATATCGAATCAGTGCCAGCTGCTCGGCATCGCGGGAGTATCCCTGGGCCTTGGCCTGGATGTCAGCGGAGTCGAACTTGAAATACCAGGGGAAGGACCAGCCGGTATCCTCGTTGCGATAAACCATGACTTCCTTGGTCACCGGGTCTTCGGTGTTGATGAAGTACACATCGCGGGTCGGGCCGTCAGCCGGATTTTCAGCGTTGATGACGCCATTGTGATCGACCCGTTTGACTTCAACCCCGGTGACCATCACCACATCGTGTTGAGGCAGAAAGTAAAACAGCCCCAGCGCTACAGCGCCGACTGCAAGCAGGATCGCGCCCAGAATGATGCCCTTGAGCCACTTCATGCAAAAACCCCGTACATATTGATAATTCCTGATTGCTGTTGATTGAACCACTGGCGGAGCTTATCGCAGCCTACGTAAAGGACTACAAGTTCCGAGTGAGTTGCCTACATGATTTGTAGCAGTTTAGTTGTTCCTCTACACCATAAGCCGCTGTTGGCGCGTGGGGGCACAAAACCTGTAGTCGCTGCCGCAGGCTGCGATAAGGTCCGAAGGACCTTCGGCTTTTGCACAGCGCGAGCCCTTCGGGCCCGATCGCAGCCTGCGGCAGCGACTACAGGTTTTGTGCACAAGTACGGCAGCTGTGCCCCATGGCAGGAGGAGCTTTTTAGCCTGCCGGGGGGTAGCATTGGGCCTTATCACTGCATAAGAAATGGATCGAACCTTGATCGAGCGACGTCAATTCAGCACTGGCATGAAGGGCAAGAACCTTCGCTATCTCAACGACAGCCCCGCCGAGGCTGGCCCGGTGGTCCGCACGGGTTTTGTGCTGCTTGAGCATTTTTCACTGCCCGCGTTTACCCAGGCGCTGGACACCCTCATCACCGCCAACCTGCTGCGAGCCGGTTTGTTTACATCGCGCACCTATGGCTTGAGCGACGGTGAGGTCATCAGCGATCTGGGCCTGGTGATCCGCCCCGATGCGCGCATTGATCCGGGGATGATCGATGAACTGGACCTGCTGGTCATTTGCGGTGGCTACAGAACCGAACTCCACATCAGCGACGAACTGGTCAGCCTGCTCAGGGCCGCTTCCAGCGCGGGCATTACTCTTGGCGGGTTATGGAACGGTGCCTGGTTTCTGGCCAGTGCCGGGCTGCTGGACGGTTACCGTTGCGCTATCCACCCTGAACACCGGCCCGCACTGGCCGAAGTGGCCAAGGCAGCCCAGGTCACCAGCGAGCCGTACGTCATTGACCGTGACCGCCTGACGGCCTCCAGCCCTGCGGGGGCGTTCCAGATGGCGCTGGGCTGGATCAAGGGCTTGCATGACAAGGCGCTGGTGGAGGGGATCGAGGATATCCTGGCGTTCGAAGAGTCCCGCTATCGGCGGATCAAGCCTGCGCAGAACATCTGCGTGAGCGCCCCACTGCGTGAAGTGGTCATGCTGATGGACGCCAACCTTGAGGAACCTCTGGAGCTGGAACAACTGGCGGTCTATGTCGGTCGTTCCCGTCGCCAGCTGGAGCGCCTGTTCAAGGAGCAGTTGGGCACCACGCCGCAGCGCTATTACCTCGAGCTGCGCATCACCGAAGCCCGTCGCCTGCTGCAACACACCGAGTTGTCACAGGTGGATGTGCTGGTGGCCTGCGGGTTCGTGTCGCCCAGCCATTTCAGCAAGTGTTACAGCGCCTATTTCGGCTACCGGCCATCCAGGGAAGTGCGCCTGGTCAAATAGCGTTGATGCATGGCGGCGCTGCACACGGCTGAACCTTGGCTATGCTGTTGGCTTGACTGCGCAGGCAGAAGCTCTGGCTTGAGGGACTTGAATGATTTCGGAATGGGAAATGATCGCGCGTCTGCTGTTGGCCTCGGTGTTGGGCAGCATGATTGGTTTGCAACGGGAGCATCAGTTTTGGACCGCAGGTTTGCGCACCCATATGCTGGTGGCGACCGGGGCGTGTCTATTTATGATCGTATCGGCCTTTGGTTTTCAACAGGCGCTGACCCAGCAGGGCACGCAACTCGATCCTTCGCGGATCGCCGCGCAGATCGTCACCGGCATCGGCTTTCTCGGTGCCGGCTCGATCATGATGCGCGGTGAAGTGATCAAGGGGCTAACAACAGCCGCAAGCCTGTGGGCGGTCGCGGCCATCGGTATGACCATCGGAGGCGGGCTGTATTTGCTGGGGGTGGCCGCGACCCTTCTGATTCTGCTTATCCTGATTACCATCGGGCCGATTGAGCACCGGTATCGCGATTACATAAAGGTGCATGTCATCAAGCTGGTAGCGCCGATCGGGGTGTTGAATCGCCAGAGCCTCGAGGACTTTCTCGGTGCCGATGCTGGCCGTCTCAAGCAGGTGGTGGTCGAGCAGGGGCCTGACATGGGCACCGAAAGCATCACGGTCGAGTTCAGGAAAACCAGTCGGGTGGAAACCGCAGAGCTGTTGAAAAAGATTCTGACGATCCCGGATGTCCGTGAGGAGCCACCTCCCCACTGACAGCCGTTCGGCGTAGTTATCCGGTGTGCCGGGTGACTGTTCTCGTGTGCTGAACAGTGCCCGGCATCTGGCTCAGTGTGACGGCCCAGAAAACGAGGGCCGTCAGGCTGACGCCGGCGCCGAGCAGGCACACGCCGGTCCAGCCCCATGCCGCGTAAAGGGCCGTGGACGCCAGTGCGCCAAACCCGCTGCCTATGGCATAAAACAGCATGTAGCAGCCCACGACACGACTGTGTGCATCGGGGCGTGTGTTGAAAATCATGCTCTGGTTGGTGACATGAATGGCCTGGGCGCCGAGGTCGAGGATCACGACGCCGACAACCAGCCAAACCATCGAGTAAGTCGTAAGCCAGAGTGCAATCCAGGCCAGTATCAGCAATCCCAGGGATATGCCGGTTGTCCATTGCCCCAGCCCTTTATCCGCCCAGACCCCGGCGCGGGTGGCCGCCAGTGCACCCACTACGCCCACCAGGCCAAATGTGCCGATGGTTGTGTGCGAAAACCCGTAGGGCGCGTGGGTCAGGAGAAACACCAGCGCACTCCAGAAAATCCCCAGCACCGCAAAAATGAACAAGGCGAGCATCCCGCGGATTTGCAGCACGGGATCTTCCCTGAGCAATGTAAACATCGAGAGCACCAGCCGCGCATATCCAGTGGGTGTGGCTGACGGTCGCTGTGACGGCAAGACTTTGTAGAGGATCAAGCCGAGCGCCATCATCACCAGTGCTGAACCCAGATAAACCCAGCGCCACCCGGCCAGGTCCGCAATCAGCCCGGCTGCCAGCCGTGACAGCAACAGGCCAATCACAACCCCGCCCTGGACCGTGCCCACCACCCGACCGCGTTCTTGCGGCAAGGACGCGGTGGCGGCGAAGGCGATCAGGCCCTGGGTCATGGCGGTTCCCAGCAGGCCTATCCCGAGCATGGCCAGCAGCATGATCAAGGGGGAGTGGGTCATGGCCACGCAAAAAAGCCCGGCGATCAGTGCGCCGATCTGGGCCAGCATCAAGGTCCGGCGATTTACCTGGTCGCCCAGGGGCACGATCAGCAGCAAGGCCAGCACACTGCCGACCTGAGTGGCGGTAATCACACCGCCGACCGCGCCAGGGCTGATGGCAAAATCTTCTGCCACCTGGTCAAGCAACGGCTGGGCGTAATAAACGTTCGCCACACTCAGCCCGCTGGCGCAGGCAAACACCCCGACCAGCCCTCGCGGTGTGCGCAGCGGGACCGATGCAGTAACGGGATAGAGTTGATTGTTGGGCACGGGTAAACCTCTCGGCAATCCAGTCTCGAAATAAGACTGGTTTCATTCTAGGTCAGCCAGTCTTAAAATGAAACTTGATGCGGGAAGTCACCCGGATTTCCAGGGCAAACAAAGGAGCGAGCATGGCAAGGCAGCATATGGATCCAGCCCCAACGTGTCCGGTGGCACGGACTGTGGACTTGATCGGCGATCGCTGGTCGTTATTGATCGTGCGCGACGCGTTCGATGGGGTCAGGCGATTTGGAGACTTCCAGAATGGTCTGGGGGTGGCGCGCAGCGTGCTGACCCAGCGTCTAAAGGGGCTGGTCGAGGCCGGTATTCTGCAGGTGCAGCCAGCCTCTGACGGGACCTCGTATCAGGAGTACGTCTTGACGGCGAAGGGTGAGGGGTTGTTCCCGGTGGTCGTGGCTTTGCGCCAATGGGCAGAGCAGCATGCGTTCGAGCCGCACGAGGCCCGCTCGCAACTCGTGGATACAGCCACAGGGCAGCCGTTGGGGTTGATGCAGCCCATCAGCGCCCAGGGACAGGTGATTGCCCCTGAGCAGACCCGGGTCATCAAAAAAACGCTGTGACTGGCAATGCTGTTCACTCAGGTTTTTTTTGGCTCTGTGGGAGCGGGCTTGCTCGCGATGGTCGTTAACGATGACGCGTCTTTACTGAGTTAATGCGGTGCTCTTAAGACCCTCGCGAGCAATCCCGCTCCCACACTTGAGCAGCGTTGCTCTTGAGTGAACGGTTCAGACGAATTGCATTTCCGGGACGTGGTCCGGGACGATCAGCTTGCCTGCGGTTTTGCGAACGATTTCGTCGACGCTGACGCCGGGTGCGCGTTCCTTGAGGATGAATGCACCGTTGTCTATTTCCAGATAGGCAAGGTCGGTCAAGACACGCTTGATGCAACCCGCGCCGGTCAAAGGCAGGCTGCAACGGGACAACAGCTTGGACTCTCCGTCCTTGGAGGCGTGGGTCATGGTGACGATGATGTTTTCCGCGCCGGCCACCAGGTCCATCGCGCCGCCCATGCCCTTGACCAGCTTGCCGGGGATCATCCAGGAGGCGATGTTGCCGTGTACGTCGACTTCAAAGGCACCGAGTACGGTGAGGTCGATATGGCCGCCGCGAATCATCGCGAACGACTCTGCCGAGGAGAAAATCGACGCCCCGGTGCGCGCGGTGACGGTTTGCTTGCCGGCGTTGATCATGTCGGCGTCCGCTTCACCGACGCGGGGGAATGCACCCATGCCCAGCAGGCCGTTTTCCGATTGCAGCATGACTTCCATGCCTTCGGGAATGTAGTTGGCGACCAGGGTCGGGATGCCGATGCCCAGGTTTACATAGAAGCCGTCCTGCATTTCGCGGGCGACGCGCTGAGCCATTTGTTCGCGGGAAAGAGCCATGGTTGTTCTCCGTGCTCGGGTTCAGGAGTTGGGCAGGGATCAGGAACGCTCGGTGAGCTGTTCGATGCGTTTTTCGAAGGTGCCGCAAATGATCCGGTCGACGTAGATGCCCGGGGTATGGATCTGGGTCGGGTCCAGCTCGCCGGGCTCGACGATTTCTTCGACTTCAACCACGGTAATCCTGCCGGCAGTGGCGGCCAGCGGATTGAAGTTCTGCGCGGTGTGGCGGTAGATCACATTGCCGAAGTGGTCGGCTTTCCAGCCTTTGACAATGGCGAAATCGCCCGTGATGGACTCTTCCATCAGGTAGGCGCGGCCCTTGAACTCGCGGGTTTCCTTGCCGTCGGCAACCGGAGTGCCGACGCCGGTTGCGGTAAAAAATGCCGGAATGCCGGCACCGCCAGCGCGCATTTTTTCGGCCAGGGTGCCTTGGGGCGTCAGTTCGACTTCGATTTCACCGCTCAGCAGCTGCTTCTCGAACAGGGCGTTTTCACCCACGTACGAGGCGATCACTTTGCTGATCTGGCGGTCTTCGAGCAGCACGCCCAGACCGAAACCGTCAACGCCACAGTTGTTCGAAACCACGGTCAGGTCGCGGATGCCCTGACGCTTGATCTCGTTGATCAGGTTTTCGGGGATGCCACACAGGCCAAAGCCGCCAGAGATAACGGTCATGCCGTCCTTGAGTCCGGCCAGAGCCTCCTCGTAGGAGCCCACACGCTTGTCGAAACCTGCCATACGCACCTCTCTTGTTTTTAGTGGGCTGTTGTTAGCCGTATGAAGCGAGTGTTACCGGATGTAATTGATTTGTTAAGTTGATTTTTAAGGTGGATTGATAGATAAAACAAATTAATACGCGTGAGGCAAAACCATGACCGTGAAACAGATCCGCGCCTTTCTTGCCGTGGCCCAGAGCCTGAGTTTTGCCGTGGCCTGTGAACGCCTGCATTTATCGCAGTCGGCCTTGAGCCTGACCATCAAGGCGCTGGAGGAGGGGCTGGGTGGTCGCCTGTTCAGCCGCACCACGCGCCATGTGGCACTGACACCCGAAGGCGAGTCGTTGTTGCCGTTGGCCCGACGCCTGATCGCTGACTGGGACAACGCCGAGGATGAACTGCGCCAGCGCTTCACCCTGCAACGTGGCCGTGTGACCCTGGCGGCGATCCCGTCGTTCTCGGGCAATCAGTTACCGTCGATCCTCAAGGGTTTTCGCGTGCGCTACCCCAAGGTCAACGTCACGGTGAACGACGTCATCAACGAGCAAGTGCTGGAGATGGTGCGCGATCGCCTGGTGGAACTGGGTGTGGCTTTCGAACCGGCACCCGGTTCGTCGCTGACGTTTACCCCGTTGTACCTCGACCGTTTTGTCGCGGTGGTGCCCCGTGATTCCGGGTTGGCCGGGCATTCGCTGATTGACTGGAAGACCCTGCTGCAAGAGCCCTTTATTACCCTGCAACGGCCATCTGCCGTGCGGGTGATGCTGGAGGAGCACCTGCAGGCGCGACAGATGAAATTACCGGTGGCATTCGAGAGTCATCAACTGGCCACGGTCGGGCGGATGGTCGCCAGCGGGCTGGGCGTCAGCGTGGTACCGGCGCTGTGCGCCGAGCAGATGCGTGAACTTGGCGCGTGCTGCATCACCTTGCATGAGCCCGTGGTGGAGCGTGCCATAGGCGTGTTGACCAAACCCGGCCATGAGTTGTCAGCGCCAGCCCAGGCCATGTTTGACTGCTTGCTTGAGAGCGGCGGGGCCTTTCAGGTAGGTCGAGGTGATGCCATCGCGAGCAAGCCCGCTCCCACAGTGAGGGTATGAGGGAGCTGGCTTGACTGCGATGCCGACGGTGCGGCCTGTCCCTAGGCCTCGCGCCCGGCCTTGTGTCCGGCACTGATGGCACCCTCGATGTAGCCAATGCTCCGGCAATCGCCAATGCTGGTGGCGCTCAAGCCCGCACGGGTCAATTCGTCAAGCAAGCCGGTGTTGGGCTGCGCGCCGATCGCCAGTACCACCGAATCGGCCTCGCTGCGGGCACTGCTGCCATCCGCCAGTTGATAAAGCACGGCATGGCCTTCAATGGCCGTTACGCAGGCTCCGGTAATCATCTCGCCGCCATGCACGCGAATTTCATGCAGCACCCGCCAGCGACGCACGATGGCCAGTTCGCGGCCCAGATGGGTGCCGCTTTCCAGCACGGTGACCTGACGCCCCCGAGCGATCAGGAACTCCGCCAGTTCCAGGCCCACCAGCCCGCCACCGATGATGGTCACGCGCTTGCCCAGCGGCATCCACACCCGTGACAGTTTTTCCATGGCTTCACGGCTGTCGGTCACCCCGGTCAGGCTGCCGGCTTTCATCAGCGCACGCTGGGTAAAGGACAGTTTGCGCCGGGCAATCTCGTCAGCCCGGTCGCCGGTCATCAGGCGGCGCAATTCGTCGCCACTCCAAACGTGGTCCTGATCGGCTCCGGGGATCGCCGGTGCCGCGCGTTCGGCGCCAACGGCCACCAGCACTTGATCCGCGCCCAGGTCGCGGAGCAGGGCAGGGCTGGCCTGGGTGTTCAGGCGCACATCGATGGATGATTGCTGTACCTGAACCTTGAGGTTGTCCAGCAAACGGGCGTTCTCGGCATAGGCCAGGCCCGCAAAAAACAGCGTACCGCCCAAGCGGTCGCTGCGTTCGAGCAGGGTCACGCGATGTCCGCGCAGGGCAGCGATGCGGGCGGCTTCCATCCCGGCAGGCCCGGCACCGACCACCACCAGATGCTTTGGCGTTGAGGCGGGACTGATGACGTATTCGAACTCATGGCCGGTCATGGGGTTGACCGCACACTTTACCCGCTCGTTGATGAAAATCTGGCTGACACACACGTAGCAGTAAATGCACGGGCGGATGCTGGTTTCCTGATCGTTGAGCAGTTTGTTCGGCAGTTCCGGATCGGCCAGCAGTTTGCGGGCCATGGCAATGAAGTCGCAGTCGCCCCGTTTCAGGGCAGCTTCACCGGCCTCAGGTTCGATCCGCCCTACGGCAATCACCGGCACTTGCACGCAGCGTTTGAGTGCGCCCGTCCACTCCATGAATCCGTTGGGCTTTTGTACCAGGGGCGCTTCGGTAAACACCACGCCGCTGGTGATGCGGGCACTGGCTGACACACTGACCGCATCGACTCCGGCGGCCTCGGCCATGCGCGCCACAGCCTTGGCGTCGTCCAGCGTGATGCCGCCGGGAGTGTGCAGCTCTTCTGCGTCCAGCCGCAGCCATACAGCAAACTCATTGCCCACTTTGGCACGTACTGCCGCGATGATTTCCAGCAGCAGCCGGGCACGGTTTTCCAGGGAGCCGCCGTACTGGTCTTCGCGCTGGTTGTAATAACCGGAAAGGAAACCGGCAATGATATAGCCGTGGGCCGCGTGCAGCTCCACACCGTCGAAACCGGCGCGTTTGGCCCGGTCGGCGGCCAAGGCAAACCAGTCGATCATGTGTGCGATATCAGCGCTGTCCATCACCCTGATCGGTGAGCCTTCGGCGCGCCGCTTCATGGAACTGACAAAGTTGGCCAGTTCTTCAGGTGTGAGTGCGGCCATCATGTCGCTTTGCAGCACAGGCGGCACCGAAGGCACCCACAGTTGCCGACCTTCAGCCATGTCGCGCACCGAGGTCTTGCCCGCGTGCTGAAGTTGCATGGCGATTTTTGCGCCGTGCTGGTGGACGCGCTCGGCGAGGCGGCTTAAACCGGGGATGAAGTCATCGCTGGACACGCCGACCTGGAACGGCTCGGCGGTCCCGGCCGGGAACGCCACCGAGCACACGCCCATGATCAGCAGTCCGGCGCCGCCTCGGGCGCGGGCTTCGTAATAGGCTTGAATCCGTTCGCCGCAATGACCATCGGCTTCGGCGAAGTTGGAGCCCATGGGCGCCATGATGATGCGGTTGCGCAGCTCAAGAGAGCCAATGCGACCGGGTGCCAGCAACTGAGGGTATTTTGTCATTATTCGTTCAGCCCGAGCGGGTGTTTGAAGAAGGGACGGCCGCCCGCAGGCAGCCGTCAGTCATGGGGTGTACACGATGATGGTGTTCAGCCGCGTAAAAATTCCAGGCAAGCCTTGTTGAAGAGTTCGCGATGTTCCACCTGCACCCAGTGGCCGCACTGGTTGAGCATGATAAAGCGCGCATTGGGCGCGTGTTTCAGCACTTTGAGCGCGCCACTGGCAGGGTTGAAGTTGTCATCGGTGCCCCAGAAACCCAGGATCGGTGCTTGCAGCTCTTCAAGGCGCTCGGTCATGTTCGGCACCATCATGGTGGTGAACAGATTGCGCGGCTGGTGCACGGCCACGGCCACACGTTCGGCCAAGAGGCTGTCTTCCAGCTGCGAGCTGTCGAACAGTTGCAGGCTCATGATCCGGCGCATTTGCTCGATGCCCAGAGGGCCTGCGTTGTACAGTTCGACCATGCGTTGAATGCCGACCATCTTGAAGTAGGTTTCGCGGTCTTCGACACCGCCGGGAGCCATCAGGACAAGTTTCTCGACGCGCTCGGGTTCTGCCAGCGCCAGGCCCAGGGCAATGGCCCCGCCCAGGGAGTTGCCGAGCAGGGTCGCCCGCTTGACCCCCACCGCCTTGAGAAACCCCGACAGGGCGCTGACGAAGAACTCCAGGTTGTACTGGGCGTCCTCAGGCTTGTCGGAGCGGCCGAACCCCGGCAAATCCAGCACCAGATTGCGAAAACCTGCGGCGACAAACTGCGGGTAGTTGCCTTTGAAATTGCTGTAGCCGCTGGCGCCCGGTCCGCTGCCATGCAGCCACACCACTACCGGGCCGCTGCCTTCATCGAGAAAGTGCAGGCGCAGGCCGCTGTCCAGTGTCACAAAGTGGCCGATGGGCAGGGGAAGGTCTTGTTCTGTCATCACTCAATCTCCAAAAGTCAGGCTGTGGCCGCGTCAGCCAGCGATGCTGGGGTCGGGGTCTTGTTCATCAGGTGGTTGCGATAGCGCGGCAAGGCCAGGGCCAGAAAACACGAAGCCAGCACCAGCAACGAGACACAGGAGGCCAGGGCATAGCGCAGGCCTTCGTTGCCCAGGCGATGGGCGAAGCCGTCACTGAGCATGCCGATCAGCAGCGGGCCGACGCCCACCCCGAGCAGGGTCATGGACATCACGAAAATCGCGGTGGCCTGGGCCAGTCGGGTAGCCGGGAACAGATGGGAAATGGCCCCCAGGCAGGGTGTCGCCCACCATGTGCCGAAAAAGCTGAACACGCTGTAGAAAATAAAGGCGGTCGGTACAGGCGTGCTGCCCACATAAAATGCGGTACCAACCGGCCACAGGAAGTAAGCCAGCGCGAACGGTATGCTGATCAGCGTGCCCAGCAGCGGCACCCCGATCTGCCAGCCTTTGTCCCGACGGGCCAGGCGGTCACACAAAATACCGCAGGTGAGGGTGCCAAAGGTGGCCCCGGCACCGCCCGCCACCCCGGCCAGCAGCCCGGCGTCCTGCAGGCTCAGACCGTGGGAGCGGATCAGAAAGCTGGGGCTCCAGGTGCCTATGGCATAACCGGCAATGGCCGCAGAGCCGCCGGTGAGCACAATCCAGAGGAAGGACGGGGTCTGGAACAGCTCGCGCACCGTGACGGCCCAATTGGCCTGCGCCACCTGACTGGGGTTGACCAGCATCGCGGGTTTTGGCGCCCGTAC
This sequence comes from Pseudomonas sp. RL_5y_Pfl2_69, assembly GCF_963970465.1. Taxonomy (NCBI): domain Bacteria; kingdom Pseudomonadati; phylum Pseudomonadota; class Gammaproteobacteria; order Pseudomonadales; family Pseudomonadaceae; genus Pseudomonas; species Pseudomonas sp. RL_5y_Pfl2_69. The sequence continues at coordinate 133,737 of NZ_CAXAOU010000004.1, forward strand.
GGTGAGCAGCAACAGCAGCCCGAGAAAAATCCCCGGTGCGCCGATTACCACAAATGCAAAACGCCAGCCGTAATGCTGCGCGATCCAGCCCCCCAGCCCCAGCCCGAAAATGGCCCCCAGGCTTGAGCCCAGCATCAGTACCGACAAGGCGGTGGAGCGGCGTTCGGGCGGATACAGGTCCGAGACCATTGCCATTGATGGAGCGGTGCCACCGGCTTCACCGATCGCCACCCCGATCCGGGCCACCACTAGCATCGCAAAACTGGCTGCGAAGCCGCAGAAAATGGTCATGACGCTCCAGGCGATACAGCTGAAGGCGATGACTTTCTTGCGTCCGATACGGTCAGAGAGCCGCCCCAGAGGAAAGCCGAAGAGGGTGTAAAAGACCGCAAAGGTCACACCTGAAAGCAGGCCGATACCGGTGTCTGAAATACCGAATTCTGCTTTTACCGGTTCGATCAAAATGGCCATCAGCAGCCGGTCGATGTAGTTGAAGACATAGATGGCAGCCAAAACGCCTAATGCGTAATGAGTTCGCCAGGTGGGGCGCAAGGGTATGGACACGACGGGCTCTCCCGGTTTTTTGTTCTAGTGAATCCGTTATTCCATAAAGTGCCTGGCGGGTACATCGTCCATTCAGACCAGCCGGTCATCTTGTAGTCGCTGACGAGCGCCGCGAGGCTGCGTCCGGCTACGTAGCCGTCGTAAATCCGAATGTTGCGGTGAACCAGGAAAAGGCATGGGGTGGTTGATCTTGTTTTTGCACTGGTTTTTGATCTGCATGCCCTTCGGGAGGCCGAGAGGAGGTTCTGCGTAGTGGGTCGACCGGCATGGATGCCGGGAGAGCCGTGTTGGGCCAGGGATGGCCCGTCACGGCGTGCCCACGGAGCGGGACCGGAACGAGGGACACCTGAGCGAAGCGAGGGCCGTACGCTGGGGCAAGGCCTTTTTGGTTCCTTTTGTGGCTGTTTGACAAAAGGGACTCGCCGTAAGGGCGAAACCATCATTTCAGTTAGCCGCAAATGCCGGATATGTACCCCGTGTGCCAGTTGTTTTGCGATGCACCCGCACCTATGCCGAGTACATATCCATTCGATGTGTCACGACTTTCTACGGGTTCCGCCCTTACGGCGGGTCACTTTTTCCAAACGCCGAAAAAGTAACCAAAAAGGCTTGCCCTACCATACGGCCGCCTCGCCAAGGCTCCGCGGTGCCCTCACTCCGGCACTGTCATGGGGGCACGCCGCGACGGGCCATCCATGGCCCATCGCGGCTGGCGCGGCGTCCTGCCGCGCCACCCCCATAACAGCACCTGCGTTCGGCCTTCTGTGATGGGCATTCGCGTCGTCTGAACATGGGTGTGACTCCAGCAAAAGCAAAAATGCATTGCAGACGCCACAGAGCCTTGCGCAAAACGCTATAGCGCCAACATATAAGTCGCTGACGAGCGCCGCGAGGCTGCGTAGCCGTCGTAAATCCGGATGTTGAGGTGAATCAGGAAAAGCTTTGGGGCCAGGTTTTACGGTCGCTACGTCGCAGTGGCGCACCAAACCGGACGTAGCCTCGTTCTACTCGTCAACTGCTACACAGCATTCGTAGCAACTGACGAGCCGTGCGAGGCTGCGTCCGGCGGCGAAGCCGTCGTAAATCCGGATGTTGCGGTGCGTCAGGAAAAGCCGGGGGGCCAGGTTTTGCAGTCGCTACGTCGTAGTGGCGCACAAAACAGATCGCAGCCTCGTTCTACTCGTCAGCGACTACAAGGCGGGTAGGCGGGTAGGCGGTGAAATGTGTAGCCGCTGACGAGCCGTGCGAGGCTGCGTCCGGCGGCGAAGCCGTCGTAAATCCGGATGTTGCGGTGCGTCAGGAAAAGCCGTGGGGCCAAGTTTTGCGGTCGCTACGTCGCAGTGGCGCACCAAACCGATCGCAGCCTCGTTCTACTCGTCAGCGACTACAAGGCGGGTAATGCGCCAGCACGGTCTGAGTGCTGCTTAGTCCCATCGGACGATGTTCAGCTTTTTTCTCCAGTCAATGATTGCTCCCATACACCGCCCCGGCTTCAGGGCGGCCGGAATCGGGCAGGCGGGAGAACTCTATGAAATTGCTGAATAAAGTGGCGTTTGTAACGGGCGCTGGTCAAGGCATGGGACGGGCAATCGTTCGTCATTTTGCCGAGCAGGGCGCAAAGGTTGTCGCAGCTGACATCAATCTGGAAGCCGCGCGCCAAAGCATTGAAGGGCTGGGCGAAAACGCGCTTGCCGTCAGTTGCAACGTGGCCGATAGCGATTCGGTTGCCACCGCAATGGCCGCCGTTCACGCGCATTTCGGCAGCCTCGACGTGCTGGTCAATAACGCGGGCATCGGTTCGATTGACGCTTTCGCGCAAACACCGGACGAGAACTGGCAGCGTGTCATCGGCGTCAACCTTACCGGTACGTTTTTCTGCAGCCGTGAAGCGGTAAAACTGATGCTGCAGGCCGCCACCCCCGGCGTGGTGATCAATATCTCCAGCACCTCGGCCCTGACCGGTGAAGGTCCCAGCCATTACTGCGCGGCCAAGGCCGGTGTGATGGGGCTGACCCGCAGCATGGCCCGGGAACTGGCAGGCAATGGCATTCGCGTCAACACCATCGTTCCCGGTCCCACCAACACCCCGATGATGGCCGATATCCCGGAAGACTGGATGCAAAGCATGCTCAAGGCCATCCCTCTGGGCCGCATGGGTGAAACCGATGAAATCGCTCGCGTTGCGGCCTTCCTGGCCAGTGATGACGCGGCATTCATTACCGGCCAGAACCTCGCGGTCAACGGCGGCATGGCGTTTATCTAAACGCCGGGCGCAGCAATGGGAGAGCAGATCATGGGTACTCGTTTACACGACAAGATTGCATTTATCACCGGCGCCGGTTCCGGCATTGGTGCTGCTACCGCACTGCGGTTTGCCGAAGAGGGCGCCCTGGTGGTGCTCTGCGGGCGTCGCATCGAGCCGCTGCAAGCGGTCGCCGCACAGATCCGTGACAGCGGCGGTCGCGCCGAGTGCGCGGTGGCCGATGTCAGCAATGAAGCAGCCTATGTCGCAGCCATCAGTGAGGCGGCGCAGCGCCACGGTCGACTGGATATTCTGGTCAACAACGCGATGGCCTACAGCTGGGGCGCGATTGACAGCACTTCGACGGCTGACTGGCATTCCAACTTTGCAACCACCGTGGATGGCACCTTCTGGGGGACGCGCACGGCACTGGGTCTGATGCGCGCTCAGGGCAGCGGCTCGATCATCAATCTGGCCTCGATCTGCGGTCAGTTCGGTACGCCCTGGATGGCGGGCTATTCCGCCGCCAAGGCCGCCGTGATCAATTTCAGTCGCGCCGCCGCCAGTGAGGGCGCGAGCCACAACATTCGCTGCAACGTGGTCAGCCCGGGCGTGGTCGAGACACCCGCCACGGCCGGCATGCTCACCGACGACAAGACCCGCACCAATACCGAAAAACTGATCCCGCTCAAGCGCGTCGGCCAACCCGTAGAAGTGGCCAACGCCATTCTGTTTTTGGCCAGCGATGAAGCCTCGTATGTCACCGGCGCCTGTTTGCCGGTCGATGGCGGGCGCAGCAGCGAGCTGTACACGGTATTGGAATAAGGACCCTTTTATGGAACAGAACGCCTTGCTTGCCCGTCTTGATCGGCTGGAGTCGATTGAGGAAATTCGCCAGTTGGCCGGCAAATACTCGTTGTCGCTGGACATGCGCGACCTCGATGCCCACGTCAATCTATTTGCCGAAGACATCCGTGTCGGTCGCGAAAAAACCGGGCGTGCGCACCTCAAAGCCTGGGTCGATGACACCCTGCGTGACCAGTTTCATGGCACCTCCCATCACCTTGGTCAGCACCTCATCGAGTTCACCGACCCTGATCACGCCGTGGGCGTGGTGTATTCCAAGAACGAACACGAGACCGGCCCCGAGTGGGTCACCATGCAAATGCTGTATTGGGATGACTACGAGCGGATGCAGGGGCGCTGGTATTTCCGCCGTCGCCTGCCGTGCTACTGGTACGCCAGTGACCTCAACAAACCGCCGATCGGCACGCAAAAAATGCGTTGGCCGGGGCGCGAACCCTATGCCGGTACTTTCCACGACCTGTTCCCGTCCTGGACCGAGTTCTGGGCCCATCGTCCTGACAAGGACCAACTGCCCCAGGTAGCGACAGCAGCCCCGGTCGAACACTTTCTTGCCACCCTGCGCCGAGGGGCTGGCGCACCGAAAATTCGCGTGCGCTGAGGACTGACCATGAGCATTTTGTTTGAACCTGTGCGCCTCGGTGAGCTTGAACTGGCCAACCGTATCGTCATGGCACCGATGACCCGCAGCCGTGCTGACCAGCATGGCGTACCCACTGCCGAGATGGTCGAGTACTACCGCCAGCGTGCGTCTGCCGGGTTGATCGTCGCCGAAGGCACTGCGCCTTCAGCCAGCGGCCTGGGCTATTGCCGTACACCGGCGATTTATAACGCCGGGCAGATCGCTGCCTGGAAGGCCGTGACCGACGCGGTACATGCCGAAGGCGGTCTGATCGTGCTGCAACTGATGCACGTAGGCCGCGCTTCCAGCGCTCACAACAAACCGGCCGGGGCCGCGACGGTTGCGCCGTCGGCCTTGCGCGCACGCACCCAGTTGTTTACCGACACCGCCGGGATGGTCGATACCGACGAGCCCCAGGCCATGTCGCTGCAGGATATCGCCCTGGTAATCGAGGAATACCGCCAGGCTGCTTTGAATGCCCGCCAAGCCGGATTTGACGGGGTCGAGTTGCACTGCACCAGCGGTTATCTGCCGATGCAGTTCATGGCGTCGGGCAGCAACCTGCGTGAAGACGAGTACGGTGGCAGCGTCGAGAACCGTGTGCGCTTCCCGGCACAGGTGCTGGCGGCAATGGCTTCGGCCATTGGTGCCGGGCGTGTGGCGCTGCGCTTGTGCCCGGGCAATCCGTTCAATGACATCGATGACGCAGACCCGTTGGCCACCGCCGTGGCGCTGTGCAAGGCCGCCGAGCCTATGGGCCTGGCGTACGTGCATATCATGCGTTCGCCCCTGACTGAGCTGGATGCCTTTGCCCTGGCCCAGCGTCATTGCAGCAACGGCCTGATCCTCAATGACGGTTTTGACGGTGAGTCGGCCGAGGCTGCACTGCAGGCCGGGCAGGGGGATGCAGTGTCGTTTGCCCGTCACTTTATTGCCAATCCGGATCTGGTGGAGCGTCTGCGCAAGGGGCTGCCGCTGGCCCGTTTCGATCGCAAGACCTTGTACTCCCCAGGCCCTGAAGGCTACAGCGATTACCCGCGGGTCGAGGCGGTGGCGCCATGAACGACATGTCACGCATCAGCGCGCTCACAGCGTCCAGGCAACGGCCCGTGCCCCGGGAGCACACCCAGGCGCTACTGGATGTGCGTTCTGCGGCCAGTGCCCGGATCAAACCGGCAGACTTGTACACCCTGGCTGACCGCCTTGAGGCCCAGGCGCTGGCTATCCCTGAACAGGTGTTTTTGATCGACGGCGAGCAGCGCTTCAGTTACGCCACCGTGAATGCACAAGCCGATCGCATGGCGCACGTGTTTTATGCCAAGGGCCTGCGCCCCGGTGACGTGTGCGCCATTGCCATGGAGAACCGCCCGCAGTTTTTCTTCAGTTGGTTCGGGCTGGTCAAACTCGGTGTCGTGGTGGCGTTTATCAATACCCAGGTCAACGGCAAGCCGCTGGTGCACGCCTTGCAATCCACCGCTGCCAAGGCTGTCGTGGTCGGTGAAGAGTGCGTGGCCAACCTGCTGGGCACTGAAGGTTTGCCTGACGTGCCGCTGTGGTTGGTCGCAGACCCGTCAAATCCGTTTGACGGTGATTTGGGCTGTGTCGACCGCCAGTTTGGCGAGCAGATTGCCGCGGCTCCAGGCACTGCGTTTACGCGTGAAGTGCGTGCTGCGATCACGGCTGAAACCACCACGCTGCTGATTTTTACCTCAGGCACCACGGGGCTGCCCAAGGCCGCGCGTTACAGCCACATGCGCTGGATGTCCTCGGGTGACGTGATGGAAGTCACCCTGGGCGCCACCTGTGACGATGTGTTTTATTGCTGCCTGCCGCTGTACCACGGCGCGGCGGCCACTTCGGTGACGTCTACGGCGCTGTGCGCAGGTGCGAGCATCGTGGTGCGGCGCAAGTTCAGCGTGCGCGAGTTCTGGCCTGATGTACGCCGCAACGGGATCACCGTGTTCCAGTACATCGGCGAGATCTGCCGTTACCTGCTCAACCAGCCTGTGGTGGCCGGTGAACGTGAGCACAGTTTGCGTTACATGCTCGGTGCAGGCCTCACGCCTGAGTCGTGGCAGCGCTGGCTGGAGCGTTTCGGTCCCCTCCAGGTCTTCGAAGGCTGGGGCGCCACCGAGGCCAACGCCAACCTGATCAACGTCGACAACTACGTGGGCTCTTGCGGGCGCGTGCCGGACTGGAGCCGCACCAACTTGCGCCTGGTGCGCTACGACGTCGAAAGCGACAGCCATCCGCGGGACGAAAACGGTTTTTATCAGCTGTGCCAACCCGGAGAAATAGGTGAGGCAATGGGCTTTATCGTTGACCACCCGCAGATTGGCGGCGGGCGTTTCGAGGGGTATACCAGCGCAGCTGCCAGCGAGAGCAAGATCCGCCGCAATGTGTTTCAAACCGGGGACGCCTACTGGAGTTCGGGGGATCTGTTGCGCTATGACGACGACGGCTATTTCTATTTCGTCGACCGTATTGGCGACACGTTTCGCTGGAAAAGCGAAAACGTTTCGACCCTGGAAGTGGCGGACACGCTCAGTGACATGCCAGGTCTTGAGCTGATCAACGTGTACGGCGTGCAGGTACCCGAACACGAAGGTCGCGCCGGGATGGCAGCCATTTTGATGCAGCCCGGGCATGCCTTCGATCCTCAGGCTTTCTTCGAACTGACCCAAGCACGTTTGCCACGCTATGCGGCGCCGATGTTTGTGCGGGTTTCGGCGGCAGCAGACCTGACCAGTACCTTCAAGTTGCGCAAGGTCGATCTGCAGCGCCAGGGCTACGGACCGGGCTTGTTTGACGATCCGCTGTTTGTGCGTGATGACAGTGCCGGTACCTATCAGCCGTACTCGCTGCAAGCACTGGCTCGCGCGGGTTTGCTGCCTTTTGCAGGCAGCAGCCATGAGTGAATTCGACGCCCGGGGCCATGAATGGCGTGATGGTCTGCGTTACCCCTGGCCCCTGGCTCCAGCCAGCGGTCAGGTGCAGGAAGTTGCCGAGGGCGTGCTCTGGCTGCGCATGCCGCTGCCTTTCGGGCTCGATCACATCAACCTGTACTTGCTGCGCCACGGTGACGGCTGGGTGGCGGTTGATACTGGCCTCAACAGCGATCAGTGCCGCGCCGTCTGGGAACAGGTGTTCGTTGACGTGCTTGAGGGCTTGCCACTCAAGGCGGTGATCTGCACCCATTTTCACAGTGATCACACCGGCGTGGTTGGCTGGTTGGCCGAGCGTTTTCGCTGCCCGGTCTTGATGACTCAAGGTGAGTTCCAGGCGCTGCATCACGGCCCGCCCAAGGCCGCCGAGCCGGACTGGGCGTTTCTCGATTTCTATCAAAAGGCCGGGTTCAGTGCAGAGCGCACCACCTCGTTGCTGCCGCTGATCCAGGGCGAACACTTTCGTCCACAGCTGGTCGCGGGGTTTACCCGTTTGAGCCAGGGCAGCCAGCTCACCATCGGCGGGCGCCGCTGGGAAGTGGTGATGGGCAACGGGCACTCACCGGAGCATGCGTGCCTGTACGCCGCGGACGATGGTTTGCTGATTTCGGGCGACCAGGTGTTGCCCCGTATCACTTCGACCATTGCGGTGTATGTCCCCGAACCTGAAGCCAATCCATTGCGTGACTGGCTGGACTCGATCGAACGGCTGCGTGTGATCCCCGACAGCGTGCTGGTGCTGCCGGCCCATGAGCGGCCGTTTTTCAATCTGCATCTGCGACTGGATCAGTTGCGTGATCACCATCTCAGACATTTGCAGCAGTTGCTTGAGGCCTGCGCCCAACCGCGTACGGCGCTGGAGATGATGGCGGTGTTGTTTAAAAAGCTGTCAGGTCGTTTTGACGAGCTGATGGCGCTTGGAGAGACGTTGGCTCACGCCAATTACCTTATGGCCGAGGGGGCGCTCGTTCGTGAGGAGCAAGGAGGGCTGCATCGTTATCGACAGGCCCGGACAGGAGTCGTGAAGTTCGACCCGCTTGAGTTGCTTTGAGCACAACGCAATGACGCTTGAACCCATCGAGGCGGCCAACGAGTCGTCAACCAGGAGAGGCAGAGTGATCAATAAAAACAACAATAAATGTCAAGGGCTGCGCCCGCACCGCTATCAGGTCAGTGGCCTGGCCGTCGCCGTGGCACTGGTGTCCAGCCCCTTGTGGGCTGGGGAAACCATTGAGTTCGATGACGGCACCACGATTGACTGGACGGTGACCACCAGCTACGGCATCGGCATGCGCCTGGCTAATCCCAGCGACAGGCTGATGGGGAGTAACGTCGATGACCCGAACCGCAACTTCGAGCAGCACAGCCTCACCACCAACCGTGTGGGCGCGCTGGGCGAGATGATTCTGCGCAAGGACAACTACGGTGCGGTCGTGCGGGCCAGTACCTTTTATGACGATGTGTACCACCGTAAAAACGACAACGACTCACCGGCCACCGTCAACAAGTTCGGCAGCAATGACGAGTTCACCAGCGACACCCGTTACTACAGCGGCGGTCGCACTAAATTACTCGACGCCTACGTGTTCGGCGGCTGGCGTTTTGAGAACGACACCATGCTCGACGTCAAGGCCGGTCGGCACATTGAGTCGTGGGGCGAGAGCCTTTACTACCCGGGCGTGAACGGCGTGCAAAACCCGTCCGATGCGGTCAAGGCGGCGCAGCCGGGGGTTGAGGTCAAAGAGGTGTTGCTGCCGGTGGGGCAGTTCTCGGCGTCCTACCGGATCAACCCGCAATTTACCCTGGGCGGCTATGTGCAGTACGAGTGGAAGGGGACTGAATTGCCGCCGGTGGGCAGCTTCCTGTCGACCTCCGATGTGATTGGCCCGGGCCGCGAATTTTTGTTCATGGGTAACAACAAGGTGCTTTATCAGGGGACTGATGAGCCCCGTAACAGCGGTCAGTGGGGCGCACAGGTCCGTTACCGCCCGGTCACTGACCTTGAACTGTCACTGTTCCATGTGGTTTACCACGACAAAAACCCGGCCACCGCGCTGATTGGCTGGGACCCGACTCCAGTAGGTCCTGGTGCTCTGGCCTACAGGGCCAGCGGCTACCGGGTCAAATACTTTGAAGACATCAAGCTGACCGGTATCAGTGCCACCACCAAGCTGGGCGACGTGCAGCTGGGGGCGGAGTGGTCGTATCGGGACGGTGCGCCGGTGATGGTCAATACCGGGCTGGGGCCGGTGCCTGCCAAGGGCAAGGGGCAGCAATTCCAGTTGTCGGCGATGCGAATTCTGGGTGACCGTCCCTGGGCCAGCCAAACCACGTTGACCGGTGAAATCGTCACCGTGCGTGCTGACCACGCCGATGCGACCTCGGCCGCGCCGAACCTAGAAGGTGTGGGGCTGTTGCCGTCCCTGGTGCCGTCTGTTCAGCCGTCCAATGATTACACCTACAAGGCCGGTACTGCGTGGCGTACCCGCTCATCGAGCGCATACACCGTGGGCGCCTCGTTCAGTTATCCGGGGGTGTTCCAGGGCTGGGACCTTGAGGTTCCGTTTACCTACTCGGATGTATTCAGCGGTGCTGCACCGATGTCGGGGACTATTTCCGGGGTGGCCGGGGATCGTCGCCTGAGCGCGGGCACGACCTTCAAGTACCTGAGCAACCTGGAAGTGTCGCTCAAGTACATCGGCTACCTGGGCTCGCCCGACCCGATGTACCGCCCGCTGGCAGACCGTGACTACGCCACGTTCTCGATGAAATACACCTTCTAAAACACGCCCCTGTAGTCGCTGCCGCAGGCTGCGAAGGGTTGCCTTGCAACCCGTTTCCTTGAAGGCCCTTAGGTCCTCATCGCAGCCTTCGGCAGCGACTACAAAGTTGGATGAACTGACTAAAGAGAGATAACCATGGGTCTTAAAGGTCACGCGGCCATTGTGGGCAGCGCACAGTACAAACCTGAGAAATACGCCACGGCGCCGCGCATGTTCCACCTGGAGCAGGTTGCCGATCTGGCGGCCCAGGCGCTACGCGATGCCGGATTGCAGGCATCGGACCTCGACGGGCTGGTGATCAATGGCCCGCAATTTCATGAAGCTTCGGTATTTGTCCCGGCCATGGCCGCTGAATACCTGGGCTTGCGCCTCAACTTTGCCGAAGTTGTCGACCTTGGCGGCTGTACTTCGGTCGGCATGGTCTGGCGGGCAGCAGCAGCCATCGAACTGGGTCTGTGCCAGGCGGTGCTGTGTGTATTGCCTGCACGCATGGCGCCAATGGGCCCGGATGAAGACGCCAGCTGGATGGCCCGGGCCATGCGCTTTGGTGGCCACAGCACCGCGTTTGGTGCTCCCGAAGCCGAGTTCGATCTGCCTTACGGTCACATGGGCCAGAACACCGGTTACGCGATGATCGCTCAACGGTATGCCGCGCAATATGGCTATGACCCTCGGGCGATGGCCAAAATCGCGGTGGATCAGCGCACCAATGCGCAGTTCAACCCCCAGGCCATGTTTTACGGTCAGCCGCTGACCATCGAGCAAGTGCTGGCCAGCAAAAAGGTCGCCGACCCGTTGCACGTGCTGGAAATCGTCATGCCCGTGGCGGGTGGTGCGGCAATGATCATCGCTTCCAGGGAAGTGGCTGCCCGTGCCCGTAAACGGCCGTCCTGGATCACCGGCTTTGGCGAGCACCTGGCGTTCAAGTCCCCGTCCTATGCCCAGGACATGCTGCACACCCCGATCGGGCCGGCCTCGCGCCGGGCTTTCGACATGGCGGGGCTCAAGCCTGCGGATGTGGATGCGGCGCAAATTTACGATTGCTACACCATCACCGCCTTGCTGACCCTGGAAGACGCCGGTTTTTGCGCCAAGGGTGAAGGCATGAGTTTTGTGCGTGAGCACGACTTGACCTGGCGCGGTGATTTCCCGATGAACACCCACGGTGGTCAGCTCAGCTTTGGCCAGGCCGGTTCGGCGGGCGGCATGAGCCAGGTGATCGAGGCCGTGACGCAAATTGCGGGCGAGGCGGGTGAACGCCAGCTCGAACGATGCGACACGGTGTATGTCTCAGGCACCGGTGGGGTGATGAGTGAGCAGGGCGCATTGATACTTCAGGGAGCATGAACCCAATGTCGAACAACAAACCAATGCCGGTTCCGACCGAGATTTCTGCACCGTTCTGGGAAGGCCTTAAAGCTGAGCGCCTGTTGATTCAGCAATGCAACGAATGCAGTGACTGGGTGTTTTATCCGCGTCGGCATTGCCCGGCGTGTTTTGCCCACTCGCTGGCCTGGCGTGAAGTCAGTGGTGGGGCGACGCTGTACAGCTTCACCGTGACGCGTATCGCAACCTTGCCGGATTTTGCTGATGAGATGCCGCAAATGCTGGCGGTGGTCGAACTGGATCAGGGTGTGCGAATCAACACCAATCTGGTGGGGCTGGACGAATCCGAAGTGAAGATCGGCATGCGTCTGCAACCGGTGTATGCCGAGATAGACGGCAAGGGTAATCGGCTACTGCGCTTCACGGGTGTCGATAAGGATGCTGATGCCCTCAAGGCGTTGCGAGCGGTTGAGCAACCGGCGCAAGAGCCGGTCGCCACCGTGCGCCAGATTGCGCTGGATGACGAGGCGGCGCTGCAGGGGCTGGTTAGCGAGACGTTCAGCCCGTGGAGCAATCAGGTGGTGGTCGATCAGGCCTTGATTGACACGTTTGCCCAGTTGTCCGGGGATGACTACTGGATCCACACCGACCCTGAGCGTGCGCGCAAGCAAAGCCCGTTTGGCGGCACCATTGCCCACGGTGCGCTGGTGCAGATCCTGCAGTCGCGGATGAAACTGAATCTGGGATACGAGATCACCGGTTTCAGCAACATGATCAACTATGGATCTGACCGACTGCGTTTTCCGGCGCCGGTTCCGGCAGGCTCGACCATTCATGCCCGGGCGCGGGTCAAGCGGGTGGAGCGGGTCAAGAGCGGCACGCAACTGACCCTTGAGCTCAATACCCATGTCCTGGGCAGCGAGCGGCCGTCGGTGATCAATGAGCTGGTGATTTTGTACATGTAATGATTGCTGGCACCTGTAGCCGCTGAGGAGCGACGCGAGGCTGCGACCGACTGCGAAGCGGTCGCAGCCTTCGTTCCTCGTCAGCGGCCTGTATCTTGGCGCTAAAACGTTTTGTGCAAGGTCCTGTGGCGTCTGCGATGCATTTTGCTTTTGCTGGAGCCACACGTATGTCCAGACCACGCGAATGCCCATCACAGAAGGCCGAACGCAGGTGCTGTTATGGGGGTGGCGCGGCAGGACGCCGCGCCAGCCGCGATGGGCCATGGATGGCCCGTCGCGGCGTGCCTCCATGACAGTGCCGGAGTGAGGGAACCACCGAGCCGGGGCGAGGCGGCCGTATGGTAGGGCAAGCCTTTTTGGTTACTTTTTCGGCGTTTGGAAAAAGTGACCCGCCGTAAGGGCGGAACCCGTAGAGAACCGTGACACATCGAATGGATATGTACTCGGCATCGCTGCGGGCTCATCGCAAAACAACTGGCACACGGGGTACATATCCGGCATTCGCGGTTAACTGAAATATTGGTTTCGCTCTTACAGCGAGGCACTTTTGTCAAACAGCCACAAAAGTACCCAAAAAGGCCTTGCCCCAGCGTACGGCCCTCGCTTCGCTCAGGTGTCCCTCGTTCCGGTCCCGCTCCGTGGGCACGCCGTGACGGGCCATCCATGGCCCAACACGGCTCTCCCGGCATCCATGCCGGTCGACCCACTACGCAGAACCTCCTCTCGGCCTCCCGAGGGGCGGGTAGATCAAAAACCACTGCAAAAACAAGATCAACTTCCCGACGAGGCGGCCTACAGGCCGACCTTTTTAGCGAAGCTCATTTCTTTAAACAGGCCGGCTGGCAACAGAGTATCTACAGCATTTCGGTGGTGACACGCTTTAGTCTCAACGGACGATGAGCCCCGCCCCCTTCCTTCCCATACTGCCCTCAGCCAATAAATACAGGCATTGAGGAGCAGGCACATGATCGACATTCGTGGTTTGAGCTACTTCGTTGCAGAGTCTGCAGATCCCGTCCAATGGCAGCGATACGCCGAGGACGTGCTCGGGATGATGGTCAGCGAAGCCCCCGGCGGCGGCATGTACGTGAAAATGGATGAGCGTCCGTTTCGCATGCTGATCGTGCCTGGCGGCGAGTCGCGCTATCTGGCCTCCGGTTGGGAACTGGCCAGCGAAAAAGCATTCAATGCGGCCATCCAGGTGCTGGATCAGGCCGACGTGAGCTGGCGCCACGGTACGGTCGAGCAGTGTGATCAGCGTGGGGTGCAAGCGCTGCTGCACGTGACCGACCCTTCGGGCAATCGCCACGAATTGAGCTGGGGCCATCGCTCCGATTGCCAACCCTTTGTCTCGCCTCAAGGCGTGCCGGGTTTTATCACCGGCGACATGGGCCTGGGGCACACGGTGCTGCCCGCGCCGAATTTCGACGCCACCCTGGCGTTTGCCAAGGATGTGCTGGGCTTTGAGTTGTCGGATATTTTCAATTTTCGCCCCGACCCTTCGGCACCGCCGATTCGCATTCACTTTCTGCATTGCAAAAACAGCCGCCACCACAGCCTGGCCCTGGCCGAATACCCGGTGCCATCAGGCTGCGTGCATGTGATGGTCGAGGTCGAGTCCATGACCGAAGTGGGCCGCGCCCACGACCGGCATCTGGCCCACGACGTGCCGCTGTCGGCCACCCTTGGCCAGCATCTGAACGACCGCATGACGTCGTTTTACATGAAGACCCCTTCAGGTTTTGACCTGGAATACGGCTATGGCGGCTTGCTGGTGGATTGGCAGGAACACAGCGCTTTTGAATTCACCCGGGTCAGTCTGTGGGGCCATGACTTTTCCGTCGGCCAGCAGCAGTAAGGAGCACTAGATGAACAAGCAAATGACAGCGGCAGACGTGGTCGGCCAATTGCGTGACGGCATGACCATCGGCTTTGGCGGCTGGGGGCCACGACGCAAACCCATGGCAATTGTGCGCGAGATCCTGCGCTCGGACGTCAAGGACCTGACCGTGGTGGCCTATGGCGGCCCGGAAGTCGGCATGCTCTGCGCTGCCGGTAAGGTCAAGAAGCTGGTTTTCGGCTTTGCCACCCTCGATGCGATCCCCCTCGAAGCCTATTTTCGCAAGGCCCGCGAGGCCGGTGAGCTGGAGCTGATGGAGCTGGACGAGGGCATGCTGCAATGGGGCCTGCGCGCCGCCGGCATGCGCTTGCCGTTTTTGCCGACCCGATGCGGTCTGGCCACCGATGTCAGCCGCCTGAACCCCGAGATCAAACAGGTGCAGTCGCCGTATGACGATGGTGAGGTGCTGCTGGCGATGCCGGCGCTGAATCTGGACATCGCCTTCTTGCATGTCAACGTTGCCGACCGCCTGGGCAATACCCTGGTCACCGGTCCCGATCCGTATTTCGACCATCTGTTTGCCCGCGCCGCCAAGCAGTGCTTTGTGTCGTGCGAGCGGATTGAGCAGCGCTTGAGCCTGGATGCTGCCCAGGCCCGCTTCAATACCTTCGAACGCTATCTGGTCAGCGGTGTGGTGCATGCACCCTTTGGTGCGCACCCGACGTCGTGCCCGTCCGATTACGGCTGGGACATGAGCCATTTGAAACGCTACAGCGCCAGTGCCGCCGAGGAAGGTGGCTGGGAAGGCTATGTAGCCGAGTTTGTGACCCCGGGCGAAAGTGCCTATCAGGCCAGCAATGGCGGTGTCGATCGATTGAGCGCTTTGCCGCTGCCCGTGTTTTAAGGAGCTTGGACATGACTGCTACTAACGAATTTACCCTGGCTGAATTGTTGATCGTGGCTGCCTGTGAAGCCTGGCGTGGCAACGGTGAAGTGATTGCTTCGGGCCTGGGCGTGATTCCGCGCCTGGGGGCGAGCCTGGCCAAACTGACCCACAGCCCTGAACTGTTGATGACCGACAGCGAGGCATTCCTGGTGGAAGAGCCTATCCCGCTGGGGCCGCGTGGTGATTATGTACCGCGCTACTCGGGCTACCTGTCGTTTGAGCGGGTGTTCGAATGCGTATGGGGCGGACGCCGCCACGCCATGATCGGCCCGACCCAGATCGATCGCTGGGGCCAGACAAACCTGTCGTGCATTGGCGACTATCAGAAGCCCAAGGTGGCGATGCTGGGGGTGCGCGGCTTGCCGGGCAACAGCATCAACCATATCAACTCGTTTTTTGTTCCGGCCCATAACACCCGGGCATTTGTGTCGGGTGAAGTGGACATGGTCTCGGGTGTCGGCTTCAAGCCTGAACGCTGGGAAGAGGGCATGCGCCGCGACCTGATGGACATTCGCCTGATCGTGACCGATCTGTGCGTGATGGACTTCGGCGGGCCGGATCGCGCCGTACAGGTGCGCTCCCTGCACCCGGGTGTGAGCTTTGAAGAAGTGCAGGAAAAAACCGGTTTCCCGCTGCTCAAGGCCGCCGATATCAAGCAAACCGTGGCGCCTACGACAGAGCAACTGGCCCTGATCCGCCGCCTGGACCCCCATGACTATCGCGCAGCCGCGCTCAAGGGCAATCCGCCCGGCATTCGTCAGGCCTGAAGGCAAGGAACTCACATGAGCCGCGACAGCGAATTTGTACAGCGGGCTGATACCGCTGTGTATGAAACCGAAGAGCCGGTGCTGTATGGAGTGGCCGATGGTATTGCCACGCTGACCATGAACCGGCCCACCGTGAACAATGCGCAAAACTCGCAGATGACCTATGCCCTGGACGATGCCTTTCGCCGCGCCGTGAATGACGACGCAGTGAAGGTCATCGTGCTGCGCGGCAATGGCAAGCACTTCTCGGCGGGGCATGACATCGGCACCCCCGGGCGCGATATCAACAAACAGTTCGACCGCGCCAGCCTGTGGTGGGATCACACCAACAAGCCGGGTGGCGAGTACCTGTATGCCCGGGAGCAGGAGGTGTACCTGGGCATGTGTCGGCGCTGGCGCGAATTGCCCAAGCCGACCATCGCCATGGTGCAGGGTGCGTGCATTGCCGGTGGTTTGATGCTGGCGTGGGTCTGCGATTTGATCGTGGCCAGTGACGATGCCTTCTTTCAGGATCCGGTGGTGCGCATGGGCATTCCGGGGGTGGAGTATTTTGCCCATCCCTACGAACTCAATCCGCGTATAGCCAAGGAATTTCTGTTCACCGGGGATCGCATGAGCGCCGAGCGCGCCTATCAGATGGGCATGGTCAATCGCCTCTTTGCCCGCGAAGCACTGGAGGCGGGCACCTATGCGCTGGCAGCGGCGATTGCCAGGCAGCCGCGCATGGGACTGGCGCTGACCAAGCAGGCGATCAATCACGTTGAAGACTTGCAAGGCAAGCGCACGGCGATGGATGCGGTGTTTGCCTGGCATCACTTTGCCCATAGTCATAATGAGTTGCTGTCGGGTGACAAGCTTGGGGGCTACGACGCCAAGGCCATGATCGAAGCGAACAAGACGGCTGCGGGAGAGGGTCGATGAGCGAGTACCTGAAAACGGCGTTGACCGATGGGTTGGGCTGTCGCTACCCCATCGTGCAAACCGCGATGGGCTGGGTGGCAGACGCCAATCTGGTGATCGCCAGTACCCGGGCCGGAGCCTTCGGGTTTTTGGCGGGTGCGACCCTTGCTGCGGATCAGCTGGAGGCTGAAATCAAGCGGGTGATTGAGGCCACGGGGGGCAGTAACTTCGGTCTCAATTTCCATATGTTCCAGGAAAACGCCGCGCAGTGCGTGGACCTGGCCATTGAGTACCGTTTGCGCGCCGTCAGTTATGGACGTGGTCCGGACCGCCAGACCATCGACCGTTTCAAAAAGGCCGGGGTGCTGTGTATCCCGACCGTGGGCGCGCTCAAGCACGCGATCAAAGCCGTTGAACTGGGCGCGGACATGATCACCGTGCAGGGCGGCGAAGGCGGCGGGCATACCGGAGGCGTGCCGAGCACCATTTTGCTGCCGCAAGTGCTGGATGCGGTGCGGGTACCGGTGATTGCGGCGGGTGGCTACTCCACCGGGCGCGGACTGGCAGGCGCCCTGGCCAGCGGTGCGGCCGGGATTGCAATGGGCACGCGCTTCCTGATGACCCAGGAATCGCCCACGCCCCTTGCCACCCTGGAGCGCTATGTAAAAGTCGCCGATCCCCAACGTATCCGCGTCACCACCGCAGTGGACGGCATGCGCCACCGGATGATCGAGAACGCGTTCATCAATCGTCTGGAAAAGGCCAGCGCCTTTGGCCGTCTTCGAATTGCCCTGGGCAGTGCCTGGCACTGGAAGCAACAGACCGGCATGAGCCTGGGGCATATGCTTGGCGTGTTCGTCCAGTCGGTGAAGGAAGACCCCGGTGCCCTGTCGCAAACCGTGATGGCGGCCAACCAGCCGGTACTGCTGCAGCGTTCGATGGTGGATGGCGTACCGGATGAAGGGATTCTGCCGTGCGGGCAAGTGGCGGCGGCGATTGGCGATCTGAAAAGCTGCCAGGACCTGATCGAGGAGATGGTGCAAGAGGCAGAGCGCTGCCTGATGGCGGTAAACATGCGTCATCAGGGATTGGGCGACCGGTATCAGCGTTGAGTGACACAACCTGTGGGAGCTGGCTTGCCTGCGATGCGGGCGCTGCGTTCTGGCAGGCAAGCTGGGTGGATGCCATCGCGAGCAAGCCCGCTTCCACAGGGGTCAGGACAAAAACCCGCCATCCACATTCAGCGAAACCCCGGTGGTGTAGCTCGAGGCATCGCTGGCCAGGTACAGCACTGCACCGGCCATTTCACTGGGGGCGGCAACGCGTTTGAGCGGGATATGTTGCAGGACTGACTTGAGGATGGCGTCATTGCTGACCAGTGCCGAAGCAAATTTGGTGTCGGTCAGGCCCGGCAGCAGTGCGTTGCAGCGGATGCCGTAGGCGGCACATTCCTTGGCAAACACTTTGGTCATGTTGATCACCGCGGCCTTGGTCATCGAGTACACCCCCTGGAACTCACCCGGGGTGATGCCGTTGATCGAGGCCACGTTGATGATGCTGCCACCGCCGTGCTCGCGCATCAGCTTGCCGGCCTCAACCGACATGAAGAAATAACCCCGAATGTTCACGTCGACGGTTTTCTGGAAGGCCACCGGGTCGGTGTCCAGTACGTGGCAGAACTGCGGGTTGGTGGCGGCGTTGTTGACCAGGATATCGATGCGCCCAAAATCTTCGCGGATGCGCGCAAAGGTGCGGGTGATGTGTTCCATTTCGCCGATATGGCAGGCAATGGCTGTTGCCTTGCCGCCATCGGCGATGATTCCGTCGGCTACAGGCTGGCAGCCTTCGAGTTTGCGGCTGGAGACAATGACGTGGGCACCTTGCTGGGCCAGCAGCCGGGCAATGGCCTCGCCGATACCGCGGCTGGCACCGGAAACAAAAGCGATTTTTCCATCAAGGTCGAACAGTTGAGTCCTGGACATGCTGATTCCTTGTGATCTCGGGCTTAGAGGCTGGAGCGGCCAATGACGTTGAGGCTCATGTGCTCAAGCAGGGCGTTCATCTGTACGAACTGCGCGAAACGTTTGTCCCGGGTCTGGCCGTGGAAGTAGCGGTAGTAGATCTGCTGGACGATACCCGCCAGACGGAACAGGCCGTAGGTGTAGTAGAAATCGTAGTTGTCGATCTCGATTCCCGAGCGCTCAGCGTAGTAATCAACGAACTCGCGGCGGGTCAACATACCGGGGGCGTTGCTCGGCTGGCGCCGCATTCGTTGGATCGGGGCCGGGTCGTCGGCTTCAATCCAGTAGGCGAGGGTGTTGCCCAGGTCCATCAGCGGATCACCCAGGGTGGTCAGTTCCCAGTCCAGCACGCCGATGATCTGCATCGGGTCGGCGGGATCGAGGATCACGTTATCGAAGCGGTAGTCGTTGTGGATGATGCCTGGGGTCGGGTGATCGGCTGGCATGTTGGTCTGCAACCAGTCCTTGACCGCCTCCCAGCGCGGCGCATCGGGGGTCAGGGCTTTTTCGTAGCGCTCGCTCCAGCCGCTGATCTGACGTTGCACGTAGCCCTGGGGCTTACCCAGATCACCCAGGCCACAGGCGTTGTAATCAACGCGATGCAATTCGACCAGCGTGTCGATAAAACGCTTGCACAGTGTTCGGGTGGCGTCGGCATCCAATGCCAGTTCCTGGGGCAGATCAGAGCGCAGGATGATGCCCTTGACCCGCTCCATGACATAGAACTCGGAGCCGATCAGGTTTTCGTCGGTGCAATGGGCATAGGCCTTGGGGCAGTAGGGGAAGGCGTCCTTGAGCTGATTAAGGATGCGAAACTCGCGGCCCATGTCGTGGGCAGACTTGGCTTTGTGCCCAAAGGGCGGGCGGCGCAGCACCAGCTCTTTGCCCGGGTAGTCAATCAGGTAGGTCAGGTTGGAAGCACCGCCGGGGAACTGGCTGATCGTGGGTGTCCCCTCAAGGTCCGGGATCTGGCCCTTGAGGTAAGGATCAATGCGGTTGGCGTCGAGTTCTTCGCCAGGGCGGATGCGGGTGGACGAGTCGGTAAGCGCCATGTTTATCTCTTCTGCTTATATTTGTGGCCTGACAACATTCGTTAATTTAATGGGCAACCAGGGCAGGCGCAGCCTTAATAGGCAGGGGTGTTAATGGGGGATCAGCTCCCTTGATAACCATTGCCTGAGTGAAGCACAGGACAAAAAAAACCGAAGCGCGTGGGCTTCGGTTCTGGGTGTTGCCGGTGGCTTAGGCCGGGAACAGTTCGCTCAGCTTCATGGCCAGCATCATGTCGCCTTCAGCGCGCAGCTTGCCGCCCATGAAAGCTTGCATGCCGTCGGTTTCGCCGCTGACGATGCCTTCCAGGGTTTCGCCGTCCATGACCAGAGTGACCTGGGCGTCCGGGTTTTCGCCTTCCTTCAGTTCACAGGTGCTGTCTTTGACGATCAGCGAGAAGTGTTTGTCTTCATCAATGCGAAAACCAAATACCAGGTCCAGGCCTGCAGCAGCGGCTGGGTTGAATTTGGCTTTCATTGCTTGAACGGCATCAGCTACAGAAGTCATGGTTCGATCCTTATATAGGGTGGTTTACAGCGGCCCGAGGGCCGCGGTTGCCGACGCTCATCGATAGGTGATGAGTGACGGCGTCTTCAACAGTTGCAAATGCACATGACTGTTGAAGGAAGCCAGGGTTGCCTCGTTGCCATGGAACTTGAGCTGGCTGAGCGAGGTATTGACAATTTGCCAGCCGAGCTTGAAGGCATCGGTGGGCGCAATGCGGGTCAGGCTGTGGATCAGGGCGGTAATGGTGCCGGCAGACGTGAACACGACAATGTTCTGCTGGCTTTTGGCAAGTTCAAGAATGCGGTTGAGCCCCGCTTGAACCCGCTCGACAAACCCCATCCAGGTTTCCAGACCGGGGGTGTCCCAGCTACCGCTGAGCCAGCGGTCGATGATCCGTTCAAAGATGCGCTGGAACTCGGCCGGGTTGCACGCGGCATCGCTCATGATCGCCAGCGCCTCAGGCTCCTCTGGCAGCAAGCCGGGAAGCAGGGCTTCGAGTATGGCGAATGCATCGAATTCGTTGAATGAGGCGTCGGTTTCAAGGGCAGGGATGGGCAGCCCGGCGGCGTTGATCTGTGCCAGGGCATGGCGCGCGGTGTCTTGCTGGCGTGACAGGTCGCCTGACAGGCAACGGTCAAAGCGCAGGCCCAGGTCGGCCAGATGCCGACCGGCAATTTGTGCCTGCAGCACGCCCAGGGGTGACAGCACGTCGTAGTCGTCTGCACCGAAGGAGGCCTGGCCATGTCGTATCAAATAGATGCTGCCCACGTCCGCGTCATTCCGGTCCGCTGAAAGTCAGGCGAGGTTAGGAGGATGGCAAGTGGCTGTCAATGAAAAAACATACGCTTGTTTGAATTCCTCCTGAGACTGAATGCGAGGCGTTTCACGGCTGGCAGGCCCCGGTTGGCGCCGGTATGCTGGTTGCCATTGCGCAGCCCTGACCCGAGGGCTGCAGACGTTTTAAGGAGAGGCTGTGGAATTTCTTGCCGAGTACGCCAGTTTTCTGGCCAAGACCGTGACCCTGGTGGTTGCCATAGTGGTGGTCCTCGTGACCCTTGCGGCATTGCGTGGCAAGGGGCGCCGGGCCACCGGGCAATTACAGGTCATCAAGCTCAATGACTTTTACAAAGGCCTGCGTGAGCGTCTTGAACAGTCGTTGTTGTCCAAGAGCCAGCTCAAGGCACTGCACAAGCAGACCGGTAAAGCGGACAAAAAGCAGAAAAAACAGCCTGATGACAAACCTCGGGTCTTTGTTCTGGACTTTGTCGGTGACATCAAGGCTTCTGCCACTGAAAGCCTGCGTCACGAAATCACTGCGCTGCTGACCCTCGCAAAGCCGACTGATGAAGTGGTCGTGCGCCTGGAAAGCGGTGGCGGCATGGTGCACAGCTATGGCCTGGCATCGTCGCAACTGGCGCGTATTCGCCAGGCAGGCATCCCGCTGACTGTCTGCATCGATAAAGTCGCCGCCAGTGGCGGTTATATGATGGCGTGCATCGGGCAGAAAATTATCAGCGCACCGTTTGCGATTCTCGGCTCCATTGGCGTCGTTGCGCAGTTACCCAACGTCAATCGCCTGCTGAAAAAGCACGACATCGACTACGAAGTGCTAACCGCAGGCGAGTACAAGCGCACGCTGACGGTGTTTGGTGAAAACACCGAAAAAGGCCGCGAGAAGTTCCAGCAGGACCTGGACATTACCCATCAGTTGTTCAAGAACTTTGTGGCCAAGTATCGTCCGCAACTGGCAATCGATGAAGTGGCCACCGGTGAAGTCTGGTTGGGTGTTGCCGCGGTCGACATGCAACTGGTCGATGAGCTCAAGACCAGCGACGAGTACCTGTCCGAGCGGGCCAGGGATGCCCAGCTTTATCACTTGCACTATGCCCAGCGTAAAAGCTTGCAGGAGCGAGTGGGGCTGGCGGCCAGCACGTCGGCTGAAAAGGTGGTTGATTCACTCTGGGCACGTCTGACTCAACAGCGTTTCTGGTAATAACCCCCGGCACTGTTGCAGTTGCAGCAGTGCCGTTTGTTTGGAACTTGTTCTGGTTTTTAAGTGTGGTAATTATTAATTGTTTTAAACCTGTTTTTAACTGAGTTGCTAGCAGTGTGATCAAGTAATTAACGGACTTTATTAATGTGCGCTCTATAAGCTGGCGGTATCACACCTATGCCGAGCTTGAGCCATGACACACACTAGTGCATCACAGACAGAACACTCCGTTATTGAACGCGCCAGCCAACTGGCCAATTCGCGGGCCGACAATCAACATGGTGCTTATATAGCTGCCTTGTTGGCGCCCTGGTTTATTCAGGCAGACCCCGGCTTGCGTGAGGCATTGCGCAACAGCTTTATCCAGGGCCAGGAGACCCAGCGCGCGGTAGGCGCTGTCCTGGCCGGGTTGCAACCCATCGAACAGTTTGCTGAACCGTTGCTCAAGGCCGTGCTGGCGGGTCGCGGCTGGGGCCAGGTGAACCCCAGAGCCTACGGGATCAAGCATGTTCGTCTGTTGAGTAACCTGACGCTGTTCTTTGCCCGTCAGCAAGTCAAGCTGGTGGACACACTGATCAGGTTAACCTTGCCCGATATCCTGCACCCCGAGTCACTGGAGCTTGATCTGGTAGCCAGCACCACTGACCACAGTTTGTTGCAAGCGGCGTTGCAGAATTTTGAAGTTTCAGAAACCCGCAGTGACGGCTTTGATTCGGGTAGTTGTATTTATGAAGTTGTTGGCCGAAGGCAGGTTGAACACGCGACCCTGAAGCCGCAACACTTTGCACTTATATGCCGCGACTTGAACCTGGGTATGCAGTACCAGAGGCATTTGGCTGATGTGTTTGAACCGGTCGATGGCAACTTGGCGCCGGAGAATGTCAATTCCAGAGCGTCTAAATTAAATCGGTTGTTCAGCCGGAACATACGCTGCGAAGTCTTGTCGGCCCTGCACATGGCGCATATGAAGAGGGAGGTCATGACGGTGCATTACGCTTTTGTGCTCAATCTGTTGTCGGCCCCCGGGAATCGATTGGCGGGCATGCTGCCTGGCCATAGCACGTTGCAGATCATGGGCTTTGAAGTGCCGGGGGTGATGGTCTTTTGGCCAGAGCAACAGCCCGTGCAGCAAGTACAGGCGTGCGTACTTTATCTGCCGAACAGTCCTGATCGGGCTTTTCACGCATTTGAATCTTTTGAAATGCTCAAGGCGACATTGCGCGAGTGGTTGAAGGGCCAGGTGTTTGCTCGTTACTTCTTTGAACTGGTGCCGCTGCGTCACCGCGCCGAGTTCATGCGGCGTACGGACATGAAGCATGTGACCTGGGATTCGCTGTTGCTGCGCCGCCCGCCCATTATCAATGAGCCGGCCCTGATGTCCGAGAGCGTGCATCTGCCCCAGACAGAAGACCCCTGTGTCGTGGCCTGGCGTTTGCAGCTGGCGAAAATCAAGGACGATGCCAGATTGCTGGTCGTGCCCACTGAAGACGAAGATTCTAAGACCCGCCTGGAACGCCAGGCGACCTTTTTGAATACCGGGCTCAGCCTGCTGACATTGGCGCTGGGTTTTGTGCCTGTTCTGGGTGAGATTTTGCTGGTAACCAGTGTGATTCAGCTGGGTGTCGATGTGTATGAAGGGATCAAGGCCTGGCAACGCAATGACCGCGTCGCGGCCCTGGAGCACTTGTTCGATATCGCACAAAACGTTGCCCTGGCGGCCGGTTCTGCCGGGGCTGCATCCGCATTGCGTCCATTGCCCGTGGTGGATGCGCTGGTGCCTGTGCGCACGGTCACAGGCCAGTTGCGTTTGTGGCGCCCGGACCTTGAACCCTATGTATTCAAGGACGTCTCGTTGACCGGAGTCGTCCCCGATGCGCAAGGGCTGCACAGCGTGGGCGGCAGGCAATTTATCCAGCTTGAAGGTCGTGTGTTCCGGGTGATGCCGGTTGCCGGCGCGCGGCAGGGCTTTATCCAGCATCCCAAGGACGCCGGGGCCTATACGCCCCGGCTCGAACATAACGGTTGCGGGGCATGGGTGCATGAACTGGAGACCCCCATGCAATGGTCGCGTGCGCAGTTGTTCAGCCGCCTCGGTCCTGAGGTGAAAGGGGTGTCACAGGCAACGGCCGAGCTGATTTTGAAGGTGACCAATACCGGTGAGGGGCTGCTGCGCAAGCTGTACATGGATCACCTGCCGCCACCGGCCCTGTTGGCGGACAGTATCAAGCGCGTACGGTTAAGTGAAATGATCGAGAGTTTTATCGAGCAGATGAAACAGGGCATCAATCGCTCCGTAGACAATGCGTCGTTGCAACTGCAATTGCTGACCCGATTGCCGGGCTGGCCTGCGGATCGAGTGCTGCGCCTGGTCGACAGGGAGGGGGTGGTGCTGGAGGAATATGGCTTTGACCGGGTGGAAACCCATCCGCGACTGCAAATTGCTGAAAGCCAGGTCAGGAACGGCGATCTGTTGAAAGTGACCCTGGAATGCCTGTCATCCCGTCAAGTCGACAGATTGCTGGGGCAGCCTGTCAGAGGGCTTGAGGCGCAGGTTCAAGCCCTTTCGCGCATGTTGGGTGAGCTTGCCCAAGTGAGCAAAGCCGAGCTGCTCTCGCGGCTGTACAGCGGTGGCGAGGTTGTGCCAAGGCTGGCACACAGGCTTAGAAGGCAGTTTCCCGGCTTGCCGGTGCCCGTGCTGGAGGAGTTAATCAGCCACTTGTCCCCTGAAGAACTTGATGCCCTCGGCAGTGGCGAACGTCTGCAGTTGCATGTTCTGGAGGAGGCGCGCCATTACGCCCAGGTTGTGCGCTTGAATCGCTCGATAGAGGGTCTCTACTTTGAAGCCTTGCGCAACGCCGACAGCAACTCGCTGGCCTTGTTGGCCCTGGCGGATTTTCCGGGCTGGCCCGCGTATTTGCGCCTTGTGATTCGTGACAAGCGTACCGGTGAAGTGCTGCACTCCGTGGGCAATGCCACAGCCACGAAAACCCGGGAGTTTCTGAAGGGTGATGGCGAGTACGAGATTTCTGGAACTGTTCAGAGAAGGGCTTATCGCAGTGCCGATCTGTTGAACTGTGTGGCTTATACGCTGACGCCTGCGGAGCGCAGCGTACTGGGCCTTCCCGTGGTCGATGCCGGGGCAGTGCTTGGTCGCAAGATTGCCGACGCGGCGGCACGCAATCGGGCGCGCAGTGCCCAGTTGATGGGTATGCAACCCATTAAACCCTGGTTCAGATCTCCGTTGCGCCTGGCTGATGGCCGTGTGGGATACACCCTGGGCGGGCGCTCGGGACGCTTGCTGGAAGAGCAAAGCCCCAGGCAGCTCAAGGACCTGGCCAGAGAGCTGTTCCCGACCATGAGCGAGGCACAGGTGGGGCAGTTTTTGTACCGATTGAGGCTTAGTCCGCAATTGGCTGCCCAGGCCCTGACCCAGCTCAAGGCGCAGTTGCAGACACTGCGCAACGATCTTGACCATTGGGTGGGCAGCACGGTGTGGAGCCAGCCGACGGTGGGGCCGCGGGTGCAGGTATCGGCCCAGGTCAAGCGCGGGATCAGCCAGACCCTGATTCGCACCTGGCGCAGGCTGGGCGAGAGTGTGCATCTGGAAGGGCACAGCGGGTATGTCCTGGATCTCAATGCATGGCCGGTTGATTGCCTGCCGGATCTGTCGGCGGATTTCAGCCATGTCAGCTCATTGCGCTTGCACAACTCGCCAAACGGTCAATTCCCCGACAGGTTTCTGGAGCAGTTCCCTCATCTGCGAATAGTGTCCCTGGTCAACAGCCAGCTTGCCGAACTGCCTGCGGCGCTTTCCAGCATGCCTGAACTGCTCGAACTGAATCTGCGTGGCAATCAGATTGTGTTAAACGAGAGTGCAGCTACCCTGCTGTCGGGGCTGACCAGGCTCAAATCCCTTGATCTGGTGGGCAACCCTCTGGGCAGGCGCATCTCTGTTCAGCGCATGGTGGATCTTGAACAACTCAAGTTGCGCTATACCGGCCTGCAAACCTGGCCTGAGGGTGTGCTGTCACTCAGGCGCCTGCAAACCCTTGATCTGCGTGACAACAGCATTAGTCGCATACCACCAGAGGTGCTGACTGCCGGCAGGGCTGCGGTTAATCGAGTCACGTTCTTGCATGACAACCCGTTGAGTGCGGACTCTTTGCGCCGCCTGGAAAATTACCGGCGCGAGCACGGCATCACCTTTGGCATCAGGCCACGTCGTCAACATGTCGAACCCGTACGCGGGATTTTTCATTGGGCGCCAGAGCCCACGGCCGAACAACTTGGCGTCTGGAGTGATCTGAGAGGCATGGGTCGCTCGACTGATTTTTTCCGCGTCCTGGAGGACCTCAGCGCGTCATCCCAGTATTTGCGCGGGCGTGAAAATTTAACGACGCGCGTATGGAGCATGCTTGACGGGATGCACGGCAACAGTGAGTTGCGAGAACAGTTATTTGACGTATCGGCCAATCCGAATACCTGTGCCGATGGCATTCCGATGATCTTTGCGGACCTGGAACTTCGACACCAGATCATGACGGCTCAAGGCGCAGCCAATGCCGAAGAAAAACTCCTGCGACTGAGTTATGGGCTGTTTCGCATCGAGTTGCTGGACACCCATGTGCAAGGGGTCATTGAATCGCGAATTGCCCAGGTCCATACCGATCAGCGAAATTACGTCCAGCAGTTGCAGCGCCTGGTTGATGCTGCGGGTACGGTTGAGCTGGATCAGCCCTTGGCGGACATGACCCCGCAGGAGCAGCAAGGTATTGCTTATCGGCTGGCAACGCCGCAAGCCATGCAGTTGGCGCAGAGGCTCAGCCCTGTTGACTTGCAGCTTCGGCTCGAACGGATCGAACCGTTGGAAGTACAGATGTTTTATCAGGTCAGGTTAGCCGAGGAACTTGGTTTGCCCGCACGGCCCAGGAGCATGATCTTTGAACGGTTGGCCAACGTCACCCCGGAGGAACTGGAGGCTGCAAAATACTATGTGTTGAGTGAGGACACCCAGGCCAAGCGGATTGCCTTCATTGAAAAACAGGCGTTCTGGGAAGCGTTTCTGGAGAAGAAGTACCCTGCGGTGTTTCAGTCAGCGGATTCTCCGTTGCATGAGCGCATGCAGTCGCTATATGTCGGGCGCGAGAGCATGTCCAGTCAGGACTATGTTGAGCAAACAGGGGAGGTAGGGGAAAGTCGTCGCCAAGCGAGAGAGGTCATCATCAGCCGATTGACCCGGGAAGAAATAGCAGAACATCCGTTTATGCAGGTTTAGCCTGGCGCGGCGCCTGAATAAACCTTGAAGATGGGCTGGCCTTGGGTGAACCCAAGGCCAGCCACACACTTAACGACGGCGGAACAGCGGCATCGGCTCGTCGCTCGACGACTGGTAGGTCACCGAAAAATCCTTCAAGCCTTCCAGTGCTTCGTACGGGTCTTTATCGGCGCGAATGGCGAACGCGTCAAAACCGCAGCGATGCAGATAGAACAACTGGTCGCGCAGCACATCGCCAATGGCGCGCAATTCGCCTTTGTAACCATAACGGTCACGCAGCAAGCGGGCATTGGAGTAGCTGCGACCATCGGTGAAGGCCGGGAAGTTCAGGGCAATGACCTGAAAATGCGCTACGTCTTCGCCCAGTTCCTCGGCTTCTTCATCGCTGTCCAGCCACACACCCAGGCCGCCATCACGGGCCTTGAGTGCATGGCCGTGCTCGCGCCACATCACCAACGGGACGATGAGATCGTCGCAGTTGGAGATTTCGTCAAAGGTGGTTTCCTTGGGCAGCAAGTGCCAGGTTTCGTCGATGACCTGATTGTTCTTAATGATTCGCTGCATAGACGCGCTCCTTGAAAGGGTCAATGCCGATACGTTGATAGGTGTCGATGAAGCGCTCGTCTTCGGTACGTTTTTCAACGTAGACGTCGATCAGCTTTTCAATCACATCCGGCATGGCGTCTTGTGCGAACGAAGGACCGAGGATTTTGCCCAGACTTGCGTCACGGCTGGCGCTGCCACCCAGGGACACCTGATAGAACTCGGCGCCTTTCTTGTCGACACCCAGAATCCCGATGTGACCGACGTGGTGGTGACCACAGGCGTTCATGCAACCGGAGATGTTCAGGTCCAGCTCGCCGATGTCGAACAGGTAGTCCAGGTCTTCGAAACGACGCTGGATCGATTCGGCGATCGGGATCGACTTGGCGTTGGCCAGGGAGCAGAAATCGCCGCCCGGGCAGCAGATCATGTCGGTCAGCAAGCCAATGTTCGGCGTGGCAAAGCCATTTTCGCGCAACTCGCCCCACATGGTGAACAACTGGTTCTCTTCCACATCGGCAAGAATGATGTTCTGTTCGTGGGAGGTGCGCAACTGGCCAAAGCTGAAGCGGTCGGCCATGTCGGCAATTGCGTCCCACTGTTTGTCGGTCACATCGCCCGGCGCGACGCCGGTAGGCTTCAACGACAGGGTGACAGCGACATAACCCGGCTTTTTATGGGCCAGGGTATTGCGGGTACGCCAACGGGCGAAGCCCGGGTGCTGCTTGTCGAGTTCGGCCAGTTCAGCGCCGAAGTCAGGCAGGGCTTTGTAGTCCGGGTCCACGAAGTGCTTGGCGATACGCTGCACTTCAGCTTCGGTCAGGGTATTCGAGCCACCGCGCAGGTGAACCATTTCGGCTTCAACGCGCTCTGCAAACACTTCAGGCGTCAGGGCCTTGACCAGAATCTTGATCCGCGCCTTGTACTTGTTGTCACGACGGCCATAGCGGTTGTAAACCCGCAGGATGGCTTCGAGGTAGCTCAGCAGGTCTTGCCACGGCAAGAACTCGTTGATGAACGCGCCGATGACCGGCGTACGGCCCAGGCCGCCACCCACGAGTACGCGAAAGCCCAGATCGCCGGCTTCGTTGAATACGGGC
Source organism: Pseudomonas sp. RL_5y_Pfl2_69 (assembly GCF_963970465.1). NCBI lineage: Bacteria > Pseudomonadati > Pseudomonadota > Gammaproteobacteria > Pseudomonadales > Pseudomonadaceae > Pseudomonas > Pseudomonas sp. RL_5y_Pfl2_69. The sequence continues at coordinate 162,990 of NZ_CAXAOU010000004.1, forward strand.
TCAAGACCAATGTCATGGACTTCGATTGCAGCACGGTCGGATGTCGAGCCGTTGATTGCAATTTTGAATTTGCGTGGCAGGTAGGCGAATTCCGGGTGGAAGGTCGTCCACTGACGCACGATTTCGCACCAAGGGCGCGAATCGATCAGTTCATCGGCAGCGACACCGGCGAACTGGTCGGTGGTGACGTTGCGCAGGCAGTTGCCGCTGGTCTGAATGGCGTGCATCTGCACGGTTGCCAGCTCTTCCAGAATGTCCGGAATATCTTCCAGCGCGGGCCAGTTGAACTGCACGTTCTGGCGGGTACTGATGTGGGCATAGCCCTTGTCATAGTCGCGAGCGATTTTGGCCATCATTCGCGCCTGGCGCGAAGTCAGTTGACCATACGGCACCGCAACTCGCAGCATCGGGGCAAAACGTTGAACATAAAGGCCATTTTGCAGGCGCAGGGGGCGGAACTCTTCTTCGCTCAGCTCACCTGCCAGATAGCGTCGGGTCTGATCCCGGAACTGCTTTACGCGGTCCTCGATGATCCGCTGATCGTACTCGTCATATACGTACATATAGGTCCTGTTCTCAGGCTGCTAACAGCTTATCTGCGCGCACGGCCGCGCACTCCCCACGGAGCGGGGCACGATACCAGTTTGTAGTTATGCGCAAAAGTGATGTTTAAGCATATGCAAAGAACCAAAACGACTATAAGAGGTTGATTCTCAATCCCTTACTTGTGGTCGGGGCATTGCTGGACTTAACTGAGCAGAAGTCTTCAAGCAATCACCCATAAAACCGAAAAGAGGCGATGCGATGAGTACTCCCGTGAAAGCGCGCAAAAACGACAGCAAGGTTGATGCGTGGGCTATTTTTTTCCTGATCATTCTGGTGGTTGCCACGGCGGTGTTTTGGGTGAGTCATCAGTAGCCGCCCTGTAGTCGCTGACGAGCCGTGCGAGGCTGCGATCGGCGTGATGCGGCACCCCGACGTAGTCGTCGTAAATCAGCTTCCACGGTTAGCCAGGCAAACCGCGTGTACCGGTTTTGCGACCGCTTCGCGATCGATCGCAGCCTCGTTCCACTCGTCAGCGACTACACGCGGGATGGGTGGCGAAATCTGTAGTCGCTGACGAGCCGTGCGAGGCTGCGATCGGCGTGATGCGGCACCCCGACGTAGCCGTCGTAAATCAGCTTCCACGGTTAGCCAGGCAAACCGCGTGTACCGGTTTTGCGACCGCTTCGCGATTGATCGCAGCCTCGTTCCACTCGTCAGCGACTACACGCGGGATGGGTGATGAGATCTGTAGTCGCTGACGAGCCGTGCGAGGCTGCGTCCGGCGTGATGCGGCACCCCGACGCAGCCGTCGGAAATCAGCTTCCACGGTTAGCCAGGCAAACCGCGTGTACCGGTTTTGCGACCGCTTCGCGATCGATCGCAGCCTCGTTCTACTCGTCAGCGACTACACGCGGGATGGGTGATGAAGTCCGGGTTCGTTATACCCCCGCCAGATGCAGCACCAGCTTGACGATCCCGAACAGGATCAAGGCAAACACCGCGGTAAATAACAGGCCCAACAGCAAAAAATGGGCGGGTTTGCCGTGGGTGAAATCCCGGGTCCGGTTTTTTCCGCTCTGTACACCAAACGCAGCGGCCATCACGCTGTGCAGCATTTGCCAGAAGGTCGGTGGCTTGTTGTCCGCAGGATCGTCCATTTGCCTCTCCTCTGTTGTTCGCACCCGCTCGATACAGCGTAGCCAAGACCTGGCTCTGGGAGCGGGTATTTCCCGGTGCGCTAACGGACTACCACCCGCCGATTTGGAACTTTCGTAGTAGTGAGGCTCATTCAAACGAGTCTCTGGAAGTTCCCACTATGGACAATCTATACATACGCAATGGGCTGGGGCCGCACGCGGCTTTTATCAAACGCCAGCTGCCGGGCTGGATCAAACACAGCCATGTGGCCGATATCAAGCGTCTTGAACCGGGTTTGTGGAAGGGCCTGGTGTCTGCGGTCGAGCCACCGCCGTGGTTCACGAATGCACCGTCCTGGTTGCGCCAGGCGCTGATGGTCAGTCAGGCCCGCAGCCAACGGGCCTATGTCGAATTGGCCAAAACCCTCAAGGACCTGCAAGGCATCACCCAGTTTGCCGAGCCCAGGCTCAAGGAGGCGCTGCACAGTCACAGTGCCTCCAGCCAGGGCATGGATATCAACAGGAACCGGCTGTTTTATCTGCGACGCAATCAGCCGGTGCAACATCAAAGCCTGTTGCAAGCCGCGTTGATGAACTTTGAAGGCAATGAGGCGTTTTCCCTGGTGGTCAAAGGGCAGGTCAGTGCACTGGCCCCGGCAGGGGCTTTGCCCCTGGGCATGACGAATGCGGCGCAACCCCCGGACATCTATGCCACGGTCGCCGACGGGTTACTGCACGGTACCGGGCCTGTGGTCAGCCTGTTCGAGGAGACGCTGGACAATCTCAAGCCCGTGCCTGGCTTCAGCTACCGGGAAAAACTGGACATGTCCCCCCAGGTGTTCTCGCAGATCTGCCGGGCCCTGGATCTGGGGCAGCAGTATCAGGCGCATCTGGGCGCGGTGTTTGAGGCCCCTGGTCGGGCACCTTTGGTGCGGCGCCAGATGATCCACGCACAAAAAGAGCTGCTGGCTGTGCGCTTGCATACCGCTTTGATGCAAAAGCAGGTGTCAGCAACGGCCTATGACATGTTGCGCGGCGTGCTCGAAGACGACCCGCAGCCCAGGCTAAATGGCAAGCCGGTGGTCTTCAGTCAATTGCAGTTGTATGGATTGACCGTGGCCGAGGTGTTGCTGATCGGTCCCTGGCGCTCAACTCTACCGGTGACCGAGTGGCAGGACAGCGGCTTTGGGTTCCAGGTGCCGGTGATGAAAAAACCCGATATGGAACCCCTGGTGGTCTATATCCCCGGTGATCCGGTGGCGCCACTCAAGCAATACCCGTCCCTGGAAGCCTTCCAGTATGAGCTGGGCCTGAACCTGCGCACACCGCAGTATCAGCGGTTGTTTGCCAACCTGATGCCCCAGGGCGAGGCCCAGGCATTTCTCTCGCGGCTCAACCACCAGCTGTACAAGCGCGCGCCTGACCCCAAGGGGATTGAGCCTGCGGTCTATGTGGATGAAGTCGACCTCAAGCTTGGCCAGGTCTACCTGGATACGCCCCCCGGCCAGTTGTTCAACGGGCTGTACAGCCTGTACCTGGAACGGTTGAAAGCCAATGCGCGCAAGCTCGCGGTGCCAACCGCCGATGCCGACAGCAAGCTGCTGCAAGAGCGTCTGGATTACTGGCTGGGCCTGGGGATGGATGCAGTGAATGTGGCCGCGTTTTTTATCCCCGGCGCAGGCGAGGTGATGATGGCGGTCATGGCGTTGCAAATGGGCGCGCAGGTCTATCACGGCGTCGAAGCCTGGACGGCTGGCGATGTTGACGGTGCCTGGGCGAGCCTGCAGGCGGTGGCCATCAACGTGGCGCTGGCCGCGACCATGAGCGGCGGCGGTTATGCGTTCGGCAAGGTGGCAGACGGTAGTCTGGCGAAGTGGGTCGACCATCTCACGCAAATCGTCCTGCCCGGCGGTGAGGCCAGGCTGTGGAATCCGGACCTTGTGCCTTATCGATGTGATCCGTTGTTTCAGCCACACGTCAGGCCCAATGCGTTGGGCCAGTATCGGGTCGATGGCAAGACCTATGTGCAGATCGACCAGTGCTTCTATGAGCAGGTGTTCGACCCGGCGCTCAATGCCTGGCGGGTCAAGCACCCGACGGACGCTGCGGCCTATCAACCCCTGCTCGAACACAATCAGGCGGGTGCCTGGCGGCACAGTTACGAGCAGCCTCTGCAATGGTCGCGCGGGACATTGTTGCGTCGACTGGGACATTGCACGGACAGATTCGATGACCCGACCCTGGCCCGGATCGGCGATGTGTGCGCGATTACTGATGATGAACTGCGCAAGATCCACGTCGATGGCCTGCCTGTCCCGGCCATGTTGATGGACACCCTGGAGCAGTTTGCCGGCGGGGCCGAAATGGGCGGCCTGGGCAAACAGCCCAACCCGGATGTCGACTGGCTGCGCCGTCGCTATCCCATGCTTTCCGAGCGGGTGGCCCGGGAGCTGCTGGAACAGACCGGGTATCGCGAGTTGGCCCATATGGGCGAGCCCCGTCAGGTGCCACCGGCAATGGACGATCTGGCGCGCACCCTGGCTCAGCAGAGCCGTCTTAACCGGGCCTTGGCGGGCCTGTACTTACCGGCTCAGGCGACACGGGACACGGCCCGGCTGGCCCTGTATTGCCGGGAGCATTTGTCGGCCATACCCCTGGCGACTCAGGGCGCCGAGCTGCAACGAGCACTGAGGGACTATGGGACCGCGCACCGCGATGAAATGGCCCGCTGTCTGAATCTCCACGTCCCGAGGTCCAGGCCCCGACTGCAAAGAATCAACAGCCGGATCGGCTACCCCCTGTCGGGCAGGGCTCAAGCGGGGGAGGTGTCAGCGTCGCTGATTGCCCGCATGCGCGAGGTTTATCCGAACATGACCGATGAGGAGGTGATCAGCTATGTCAGTAACCGCCTGCGAGAAGGTCAGTCAGATCAGCAGGTATATCACTTTCTCATGACCCGGCAGCGCGAGCTGGACGGGTTGCGCCAGACACTGCAGCAATGGAAGGTTGCTGCCAGAGAGCCGCTCCATCAGGCCATGCGCCAGCACGTCAGCGACCGCCTGGTCGCGTGTTGGCGCGAGGGGCTGTACCGCAACGGTGAGCCTTCGTCTTACCTCAATCTGGAATTCGACCTGGACTGGATCACTGGCCTGCCGGCACTGCAAGCCGATTTCTCCCATGTCAGGACGCTGAAGCTGGATGCCGACTTGCTGATGAGTGAGCCCGGCATGGGCTTTGTGCGGCGTTTTCCCGGCGTGCAGCGCCTTGAGGTGAATGTTGAGCATGCAGAATTGTTGGCAGTGCCCCAAGGCTTGGCGCAACTGTCCTGGATCACGGATCTTTCCCTTGAGGCCCGATGGCAGGGTTTCTCCCGGGCCTTTATCGAACAACTGCGCGCTGTCACCCAGATCGAGCGCCTGTCCCTGGTGGGGGCGCTGGATACCCTGGACGTCAGTGGCTGGCCCGGGTTGAGGGCATTGCGGGTACACGGGAACCTCGGACACTGGCCCGGCGGCCTGCTCGACCTTGAGCATCTCGAAACCCTTGATCTGTCAGGCACCACCCTCAAGACCTTGCCTGAGCCTTTATTTTCCGGGCATTTGCGGCTCTGGCGGGGTATGCACCTGAACTGGTCGGGCATTGACCCGGCGACGGTGATGAGGGCCTACGAGTACGTGCGTGACAACCCGGCGCATCCGATGGATGCGCAGCAGTGGATAGCGGATTACTGCCGGGGATGTATCAAGCGTTTTGTACCCCAGGATGTGCATTTTCGCGACACGGTGCTGACTCAATACGCAGGCCGGTACCAGGCGTTGCCTGACCTGCTGGTGCGAGTGAATGCGCTGCATGCAGAGCAGGAGGCACTCACTGGGGCGATAGACCGGTGGATAGACAAGCAGCCACCCACTGCCGACATGTTTTTTCGCAGGCAAGTGGCCGACAGGCTTCAGCAGTGCTGGAGCCAGGGTGTTGCTGCCCGTCTGGAGGTACAAGAAGCCAGCCCGGGCCCCTCGTGGCGGCAGGCTTCAAGAAGCGGTTCTCTGGATCTGTCGGGAGGCGGGGTGCATGACTTGCCAGCACTGCCCGCGAACGGTTTTGGTCATGTGCATAGTCTGGACATGAGTAACCTGAGAGTTCCCCACGATGAGCTGGACCGCTTTCTGGGCGTGTTCACCCACGTCAAGACCTTGACCCTGAGCCGCAGCAATCTGACCTCATTGCCCGCGGCCCTCGGTGAACTGAGGCAGATCACTGACCTCAACCTGGCGTTTAACGAATTGACGCTCAGCCCCACGATGCAGGGCCTTCTGAATCGTTTGACCGAGTTGCAGAAACTGAACTTGCAGGGCAATCGCGTCATAGCCCTGGACGTCAGCACCCTGACCCGGCTCGAGTCACTTGACCTCAGTGACTCGGGGATCAGGTTGTGGCCCACGGGGGCGTTGCAGTTACCGCTGTTGCGCCAAATGAACCTGAACCGCAGCGCCATCAGCGAAGTCCCTCGAGCGGCATTGCAGGGGCATGACCAATTGATGCTCGGCACACACCTGCGCGGATGCCGGTTAACCCCTGCCAGCTGTGCCGATTTGCTGGCCTATGCACGCCGTACCGGGCGCGAGAGCGCCGGGGATATCAGCCCCTTTTTGCTGGCATCAGGCAAAACCGGTGGCACGCCCGAGTTTTTTCCCGAGGACGTATCCGACAACCCGGATCTGTTGCTCGTGGCCGCTCCGGCGCTCGACCCTGATCAGCCGCTGACCGATCCTGGTGCCTTGCTGCTCAGGATCCATCCTGACATGGGGCTCGCGGACGCCATCGCGTGCATCGAGCAATGGCGGACCCAAGGGCTGGGTGCGCTGGACATCGAGGCTCGGCTGGCACAGTGGAATCATCAGTACGATGGGCTGATCCAGCGTCTCAATACCTGGATTGATGTCCCTGGTCGTCGAGAGGGAGGGCGCTGGGTGAGTGCGATCGACCGCAGGCGGGCGGCTGACAGGGTGCTGCATGCGTGGCGTCATGTGCGGGGTGCTTCTGCCACGGATGACCTGGGCAATATCCATAGCCTGGATTTCTCGGATCTGTGCCTGGGGGATATCGCACCGTTGAATGCCTCGCTGGATCATGTCACCACCCTTGACCTCAGTGGCGTAAGGCTTGGTGCACACGGCAGTTCCGGATTTATCAGTGAGTTCCCGGCCTTGAATACCTTGCGGCTTAACAACAACAGGCTGACCCGCTTGCCCGAAGCACTGGGCTCACTGGACAACCTGACCCGCCTTGAGGCTTCCTACAACCTGCTTGAAAGCGGAGAGCACCTGCAGCGCCAATTGCAATCGCTGGCCCATTTGCAGTGGCTGGACCTGAGTTATAACGGCCTCGACAGTTTTGACCTTACCGGCCTGACCCAACTGCAAACCCTCAATTTGCGCGGCAATAACCTGGAGCGCTGGCCTGTGTGTGCGCTCACCAGCCCAGCCCTTGGCGCCCTGGACCTGAGCAATAACCACATTGACTACATCCCCTCGGAGCTGTTCGAAGGCAATAACGACGGGCTGATGGCCCACACCAACCTGTCCGATAACCTGCTGTCCAGCGTCAGTTACAGCACGCTGAGGGACTACATGGAGTTTTCGGGCAACAGCCTTGGTTTTACCCGTGAGGACATTGAGCTGGCGCTGGAGGACACGGACACAGCGGCCAGCTCCTCCGATGTGTCGGATGAGGATCTGGTGCACCCGGGCTCGGAGCCAGAGAATCTGCAAAAGGAACGCTGGTTTGACACTGTGCCCGAGCTTTCGCCAAAGCATGCCATCTGGGATGGCCTGCGTGCCCGGGAGGGCAGCGAAGGGTTGTTTCATTTGCTCGCGCAGTTGAAGTACACCCGCGACTTTATTCAGGACAAGGCTGATCTGACGCGACGGGTCTGGGATGTTTTACAGGCGGCCGATTCCGATCCGGCCCTGTGCCGCGACGTGTTTGTCATCGCCCATTCACCCATGACCTGCGGGGATGGACGCATTCTGCTGTTCAGCGATCTGGAAGTGAAAGTCCATGAGTTCAATGCGCTGCATGCCGTGCTGCCCGGCGAAGAAGGCACGGTGCTGCTGCGCCTGGCCACCAGCCTGTTCCGCTTGGGGCAAGTGGAAGAAATAGCCGCTGCGGCCATCAGCCTGCATCCTGATATTGATCCTGCGGAAATTCGCCTGGCCTATCGCATCAGCCTGGCCGGTCGCCTGGACCTGCCCAGCCAGCCCAGGGACATGCTGTACAGGAACGCGGCGCAGGTGACTGCAGACGATATCGAAACGGCGTTCACCAAGGTGCTTGCCGCCCAGGACAGTCCGGCCTATATGGACCAACTGATCGCCCAGGATTACTGGGTCAACTACCTGAAGCGCACCTACGAAGCGGACTTCTCGGCGCTGGAGCAGCGCTTTGAACTGGAGGCCGAAGCCCTGCAGGATCTTCACCCGGAATTGGGCGAAGCCTACAGTCGCGAAATCGAAGCCATGGGGCAGAAGAAGGCGAGCGAGCGACGGGCGTTACTGATGCGCCTGTCGCAGCGTGAACGCGGCGAGAGTGTGCCGATGTGACAGACAGCCCCGGCGGGAGCTGTCTGTCGCCGGGTGACTCAGTTGTCATAGCCCAGGTTGGGTGCCAGCCAGCGTTCGGTCACACTCAGGTCCTGGCCCTTGCGCGCCGTATAGCTGTCGATCTGGTCCTTGTCGACCTTGCCCACTGCAAAGTATTGCGCTTGCGGGTGAGCGAAGTACCAGCCACTGACCGCTGCCGCCGGGAACATGGCGTAGTGTTCGGTGAGGAACACCCCGCTTTTGCCTGCGCGCATTTCTTCGGCTTCGGGGTCGAGCAGCTGGAACAAGGTGCCTTTTTCGGTGTGATCCGGGCACGCCGGGTAGCCGGGGGCAGGGCGGATACCGCTGTATTGCTCCTTGATCAGCTCTTCATTGCCCAGTTTTTCATCCTTGGCGTAGCCCCAGTAGTTTGTCCGCACCTGCTGGTGCAGCCACTCGGCGCAGGCTTCGGCCAGACGGTCGGCCAGGGCCTTGACCATGATCGAGTTGTAATCGTCGCCCGCGTCCTGGTAAGCCTTGGCCACCTCTTCGGCGCCGATCCCGGCGGTGGTGATAAAGCCGCCCACGTAGTCGGTCACGCCGCTGTCTTTGGGTGCGACGAAGTCGGCCAGGGAGAAGTTCGGCTTGCCGTCGGTCTTGATGATCTGCTGGCGCAGGTGATGGAGTTTGGCCAATGGCTGGCCATCGTCGCCGTACAGCTCCAGGTCGTCATCGTTGACCTGGTTGGCCGGCCAGAAACCGAACACCGCACGGGCGCTGATCAGCTTTTCGTCGATCAGCTTGGCAAGCATTTCCTGGGCGTCGGCGTACAGTGCCGTTGCCGCTTCGCCGACCACTTCGTCGGTCAGAATGCGCGGGAACTTGCCTGCCAGGTCCCAGGAGATGAAGAACGGCGTCCAGTCGATGTACTCGGCCAAGACCTTGAGATCGATGTTGTCCAGCACCTTGGCACCGGTAAAGGTCGGTTTGACCGGCTGGTAGCCAGCCCAGTCGAACTGCGGTTTCTTGGCGATGGCGGCGGGGTAGCTCAAGCGCTCGGTGCGGGCGCTGCGGTTGGCGGTGCGCTCGCGCACTTCAACGTACTCTTCGCGGGTCTTCTGGACAAAGGCCGGTTTCAGCTCTTTGGACAGCAACTGCGTGGCCACGCCCACGGCGCGGGAGGCGTCAGTGACATAGATCACCGCATCGTTCTGATACTTGGGTTCGATCTTGACCGCGGTGTGTGCCTTGGACGTCGTGGCGCCGCCGATCATCAGGGGCAGATGGAAGTTCTGGCGCTGCATTTCACGGGCAACATGCACCATCTCGTCCAGTGACGGCGTGATCAGTCCGGAAAGACCGATGATGTCGCACTTCTGCTCCTTGGCCACCTGAAGGATTTTCTCCGCGGGCACCATCACGCCAAGGTCAACGATGTCGTAGCCGTTGCAACCCAGCACCACGCCGACGATGTTCTTGCCGATATCGTGTACGTCACCTTTCACAGTCGCCATCAGGATCTTGCCCTTGGCTTCCGGCTTGTCGCCTTTTTCCAGCTCGATAAACGGGATCAAATGCGCCACGGCCTGTTTCATCACGCGGGCAGATTTAACCACCTGGGGCAGGAACATCTTGCCCGCGCCAAACAGGTCGCCGACGATGTTCATGCCCGACATCAACGGCCCTTCGATCACTTCGATCGGGCGCTTGAAGGACTGGCGCGACTCTTCAGTGTCTTCAACGATATGGGTCGTGATGCCCTTGACCAGAGCGTGCTCCAGACGCTTGTTCACGTCCCAGCTGCGCCACTCTTCAGTTTCGGCTTCCTTGACGCTGCCATCGCCCTTGTACTTGTCGGCAATGGCCAGCAGGTTGTCGGTGGCATCGGGGGTGCGGTTGAGCACCACGTCTTCTACCGCGTCGCGCAGTTCGGTCGGGATCTGGTCGTAGATCTCCAGTTGGCCGGCGTTGACGATACCCATGGTCAGGCCATTGCGGATCGCGTACAGCAAAAATACCGAGTGGATCGCTTCACGTACCGGGTTGTTGCCACGGAACGAGAACGACACGTTGGACACGCCGCCCGACGTCAGTGCATAGGGCAGCTCGTCGCGGATATAGGCGCACGCGTTGATGAAGTCCACAGCGTAGTTGTTGTGTTCTTCAATGCCGGTAGCCACGGCGAAGATGTTCGGGTCGAAGATGATGTCTTCCGGCGGGAAGCCCACCTCATTGACCAGAATGTCGTAGGAGCGTTTGCAGATTTCCTTTTTACGGGCTTCGGTGTCGGCCTGGCCCGCTTCGTCGAAGGCCATCACCACCACGGCGGCGCCATAGCGCTTGCACAGTTTGGCGTGATGTTTGAACTGCTCGACGCCTTCTTTCATGCTGATCGAGTTGACGATGCCCTTGCCCTGGATGCACTTGAGGCCCGCCTCAATCACTTCCCACTTGGAAGAATCGATCATGATCGGTACGCGAGAGATATCCGGCTCGCCAGCGATCAGGTTGAGGAAGGTCACCATGGCCTTCTTCGAATCCAGCATGCCCTCGTCCATGTTGATGTCGATGATCTGCGCACCGGCCTCAACCTGTTGCAGCGCCACTTCCAGGGCTTCGGTGTAGTTGTCTTCGCGGATCAGGCGGGCGAAGCGGGCGGAACCTGTGATGTTGGTACGTTCACCGACGTTGACGAACAACGAGCTGCGGTCGATGGTGAACGGCTCCAGCCCGGAGAGGCGGCAGGCCTTGGGAATGTCCGGAATCTGGCGCGGGGCGTAACCGGCCACGGCATTGGCGATGGCCTGGATATGGCCCGGCGTGGTGCCGCAGCAACCGCCGACAATGTTCAGGAAGCCGCTTTGAGCGAACTCTTCAATGACCTTGGCTGTTTCGCTCGGCAGTTCGTCGTACTCGCCGAACTCGTTGGGCAGGCCCGCGTTCGGGTGAGCCGAGACGTAGGTGCTGGCCTTGTTCGACAGCTCTTCGAGATAAGGACGCAACTCGCTGGCGCCCAGGGCGCAGTTCAAACCGACCGAGATCGGTTTGGCATGGCTCACGGAGTTCCAGAACGCTTCGGTGGTCTGGCCTGACAGGGTACGGCCAGAGGCGTCGGTGATGGTGCCGGAAATCATGATCGGCAACTCGACTCCCAGCTCTTCGAACACGCCCTGTACGGCGAAAATCGCGGCTTTGGCATTGAGCGTGTCGAAAATGGTCTCGATCAGGATCAGGTCGCAGCCGCCTTCGATCAGGCCTCTGGTGGCCTCGGTGTAGTTCTCCACCAGTTCATCGAAGGTGACGTTGCGATAACCCGGGTTGTTGACATCCGGCGACAGCGAGCAGGTACGGCTGGTAGGGCCGAGCACGCCTGCAACAAAGCGTGGTTTGTCCGGGGTCTCCAGGGTCTTGGCGTCGGCCACCTTGCGCGCAAGGCGTGCGCCTTCTACGTTTAGTTCGTAGGCCAGCGCCTGCATGCCGTAGTCGGCCTGTGAAACCTGGGTGGCGTTGAACGTGTTGGTTTCGAGAATGTCGGCACCAGCGTCCAGATACGCCTTTTCAATGGCTCCGATCACATCGGGGCGGCTGAGGATCAAAAGGTCGTTGTTGCCTTTGACGTCGCTCGGCCAGTCGGCGAAGCGTGTGCCACGATAGTCGTGTTCCTCTAGGCGGTAGCTTTGGATCATAGTGCCCATGCCGCCATCGAGAATCAGAATGCGCTCTTTGAGGGCTTGCTGAAGTGCTTGGAGACGAGCGCTGCGGTCAGACATAGGACTACCTGTTAGAGCCATGCAAAAGATGGGAAATCATAACAAACCTGCGTGGGATTTGAGCGCCTGCTGATTTACATGAATTTCATTCATGTTGTGGCAGGGCGGCGACAGGTAGAATCGCGACATATTTTTGATATCAGGACACTGGCACATGTTTTTTCGCCTACTCGCCAGCGCCGTGACGCTGGTGGCGTGCAGTACAGCGTTGGCACAGGCCCCGTTGGTTAGTCCGGTCATTTCCTACACCAGGGATATTCAGCCGATCCTCACCGAAAAGTGCGTTGCCTGCCACGCGTGCAACGACGCAGCCTGCCAGTTGAACCTGGGCAGCGCGGAGGGTGCGACCCGCGGTGCCAGCAAGGTGCCGGTCTATAAAGGAGATCGTGTCGATGCCGTTGCCCCGACGCGGATTTTCTTCGATGCCGATGGCCCGCAGGAGTGGAGGCTTAAAGGGTTCTACCCGGTAGTCGATGCCCAGGGCGCGCAGGCGTCCTTGATGGCGCGCATGCTGGAGCTGGGCCACAGCACCCCGTTGACCCCAAATGCCAAATTGCCCGAGGAAATCGTCCTGGGCATCAACCGCGAAAACGTCTGTCCGGCGCCGGGGGAGTTCGACGCTTACGCCCAACGCCATCCAAAAGAAGGCATGCCGCTGGCCGTGACCGGATTGACCAACCAGCAATACCACACCGTACAAACCTGGCTGGCCCAGGGCGCGAAGGTTGACCAGCACGCAATCAAGCCGACTGCGGTCGAAGCGGCACAGATCAGCGAATGGGAAGAATTGCTCAACCGCCCGGGTTCAACCGAAGCCCTGGTGGCGCGCTGGTTGTACGAGCATTTGTTTCTGGCCCATACCTACTTCGACAACGGCGTGCCGGGGCACTTCTTCCAGTGGGTGCGTTCGCGCACCCCAAGCGGTCAGCCGGTTGACCTGATTGCTACCCGCCGCCCGAACGACGACCCCGGCACCACGTTTTACTATCGGTTGATACCCGTTCAGGGTGTGATCGTGCACAAAACCCATATCACCTATCCGATGGGCGAGCACAAGCTGGCGCGGGTCAAAGAGCTGTTCTACAGCGGTGACTGGCATGCTACCAGCTTGCCGGGCTACGGGCCTCGAGGTCGGGCCAACCCGTTCGAAGTCTTTGAAGCGATTCCGGCGGTGGCGCGTTACCAGTTCATGCTCGACAACGCCGAGTATTTCGTACGCACCTTTATTCGTGGGCCGGTGTGCCGTGGGCAGATTGCGACTGACGTGATTCGCGACAACTTCTGGACCGTGTTCCAGGAGCCTGCCCATGACCGCTATGTCACCGACGCCGCCTATCGTGGCGAAGCGACGCCGTTGCTGGCAATGCCCGGCCAGATCGACGACGTTGGCAGTGTTATTTCGTTGTGGCACCGCTATCGCAACAAGCGCAATGACTATGAGAAGTTGCGCCAGCAAGCCTATGCCGACATGCCGCCACCGAGCTGGTCGACCCTGTGGGCAGGCAACGACAACGCCTTGTTGACCGTTTTCCGTCACTTCGACAGCGCCAGTGTCAGCAAGGGCCTGGTCGGCGAAATCCCGCAAACACTGTGGCTGTTCGACTACCCGTTGCTGGAGCGCACCTACTACCAGTTGGCGGTCAACTTCGATGTGTTCGGCAACGTTTCCCATCAGGCCCAGACACGCTTGTACTTTGACTTGATCCGCAACGGCGCCGAGGTCAACTTCCTGCGCTTGATGCCGGCCGACGCCCGTTCGGGCATCTTGAGCAGCTGGTATCAGAACAGCGGCAAGCTGAAGATGTGGATGGACTACCAGAAGATCGACACCGGCACGCCGAGCGGCATGAAGCTCGATCCGGCCGACCCCAAGCGTGACTTTGCGCTCAAGCTGATTGAACGCGCCGGCACCCTGAATGCACGGCCAGACCCGATCAACCGTTGCGTCGGTGCTTACTGTTCACGCCCCGGCATCCCGCAAGAGTTCAAATACGCCGAGCAGGCACTGAGCCGTCTGACCTCGCGCCCTGCGGCGGGGCTGTCGGTCATCAGTCAATTGCCAGAAGCCAGCATGCTGCGGATCGAGGGAAGTGACGGCAAGCGCGAGATGTACAGCATGCTGCGCAATCGCGCGCACACCAACGTGGCCTTCATGCTGGGCGAGGAATACCGGCTGGAGCCTGGGCTGGACACCCTGGCCATCTACCCCGGGGTGCTCAGCAGCTACCCGAACTTCATGTTCAATATCCCGACGGGGCAGGTTGAGGCCTTTGTTGAAGCGATGGAGCAATGCAAGGATCAAGAGACCTTTGACACCATTGTCGAGCGCTGGGGGATTCGCCGTAGCCATCCGCAGTTCTGGGAGTACTTTCACGATATTGGCCAGTACATCAGCGAAACCGACCCGGTAGAGGCCGGTGTGCTGGATATGAACCGCTACGAAAACCTGTAATCAGCCACTAGAATTTGATACATGGGGTGTGGCTTTCCTGACAAAAACACTAGGACTTTGTCAGGCGCGCCGATTGGCGTAAACTGCGTCCCATGTCTGCGAGGAGATTCCATGAGCGCCATAACGATTACCGACGCTGCCCACGATTACCTGGCTGATCTGCTGTCAAAGCAGAACACCCCGGGTATCGGCATCCGCGTCTTTATCACCCAACCCGGTACCCAGTACGCCGAAACCTGCATTGCTTACTGCAAGCCGGCTGAAGTCAAATCTGAAGATACCGCCATCGGCCTTAAAAGCTTCACGGCCTGGATCGATTCGTTCAGCGAACCCTTCCTTGACGATGCCGTGGTGGACTACGCCACCGATCGCATGGGTGGTCAACTGACCATCAAGGCGCCAAACGCCAAAGTGCCGATGGTCAATGCCGACAGCCCGATCAACGAGCGCATCAACTACTACCTGCAAACCGAGATCAATCCCGGTTTGGCCAGCCACGGCGGTCAGGTCAGCCTGATTGAAGTGGTTGAAGACGGTATCGCGGTGCTCAAGTTCGGTGGCGGTTGCCAGGGCTGCGGCCAGGCGGACGTGACGTTGCGTGAAGGCATCGAGCGCACCCTGCTTGAGCGTGTGCCGGAGCTCAAGGGCGTACGTGACGTGACCGACCACTCGCAGAAAGAAAACGCCTACTACTAACAGGGCGTTCGCTGCGAAGCTGAAGAAAAAACGGTGCCCCGTGAGCACCGTTTTTTTATGGCTGCGCGATTCGGATTGTGCGGGCGCAGCAGAACCTAATGGGATCTACCTGACAGACCACGCCGTCCGTATCGCGAGCAAGCCCGCTCCCACAGGGGCGAGAGCGTTCAAGGCCGATACAGATGCGCATGCCCCGCACGGTACAGCGACGAGTCCCCAAAACTGTCACTGGCCAGCACCCGGCCCACCAGGATCAGCGCCGTACGCCTGAATCCCTTGGCCTGGACCTTGATCGCGATGTCTGCAAGCGTCCCTTGCACCCAGTCCTGGTCAGGCCAGCTGGCGCGATGAATCACGGCAATCGGGCAATCACTGCCGTAGTGCGGGATCAGTTCGGCAACGATGTTTTCAAGGTTCTTGACCCCCAGATGAATGGCCATGGTCGCCTTGTGCTGCGCCAGGCTGGCCAGTTCTTCTCCGGCTGGCATAACGGTTTTTTCGGCGTAACGGGTCAGAATCACGGTTTGCGAAATATCGGGCAACGTCAGTTCGGCCCCCAGGATGGCCGCACAGGCCGCGGTGGCAGTCACTCCCGGAATGATCTCAAAGGCAATGCCCAGCTCACGCAAGCAGCGGATCTGTTCGCCAATGGCCCCGTACAAGCTGGGGTCGCCGGAATGTACGCGGGCCACGTCCTGGCCTTTGGCGTCGGCGGCCTTGATCAGGGTGATGATCTGCTCAAGGTGCAGTTGCGCACTGTTGATCACCTGCTCAGCCTGATGGCCTTGCAGCACGGCCTCGGGGACCAGCGAACCCGCGTAAATGATCACCGGGCAACTGCGAATCAGGCGCTGGCCCTTGACGGTAATCAGCTCAGGATCGCCGGGTCCGGCGCCGATGAAATAAACAGTCATGGCAGTCTCTTGAAGGGGTTGAGATAGAGCTGTTCTTGAACAACGCTCATAGTGAGGCGGGGGATTATCGCGGGTTTTGCTCGAAACAGGCCAACGCAAAGGTGGCGCCGGGTGATTTTTGTCGCGTAATCAGCAAGGTAGCGGGTGCGCCGGCGAACCGCTCGGCCAGGGCCAGCGCAGCACTTTCGGCAATCCCGAAACACCCGGTTTTCTCGAACACAAGGTTCGACCGGTGACTCAGTTGAGGGGCGTACGGGGCAAGCTGTTGCGCACTGAAGACCTCAAGCTCCAGTTCCAGTCGAGCTGCCAGTTGCAGCAGTCCGGGTTCATGGCGCTTGAGATCGAGACTGGCCAGGGCCCGGACCGCATTCAGCGGGATCCCGGCCCGGGCCAGAGAGCGTTCGATCAGACTCAACAGCTCTGCAGCGGTGCAACCCTGGCGACAGCCCAGGCCAATCACCAGGATTGGCACTGTGCCGGTTGCCGTCATGCCGAGTACTGACCTTCAGACTTGCGGCGGAACAGCCAGGCGCTGATCACGCCCAGGGCCAGCCAAAAGGCGAAGTTGGTCAGTTGCGAAGCAATCTTGAACTGCGACTCCAGCTCGGCCGGGGCCAGGCTTGAATGCACCAGTGGCTGGGGTGCGCCAAAAATATGCGGAACCACCAGAATCGCCACGCCCAGCACTTTCAGCGCCCAGTGCTTGCCAAATACCATCAGTGCGATGGCCACTGCGGTCGAAGCTGCGGTGCTGACCCACCAGATTTGACGCTGCAGCAAGTCTGCCGCTGCAGTGCCCGGCAACTCGGGTGGCAGGCCCAGGGTCGGCGCCAGGCAGAACACCGCATAACCGGCAAGGCCCCAGAGCAGGCCCTGGGAAGTGCGCGTCGGGGCACGCAAGGTGTAAAGGCCGGCCAGCATCAAGGCAAAACCCACAGCAACCACCAGATTGCCGCCCGTGGTAGACAGCACGCGCTGCCAGCCATCTTCCGGCTCCCAGGCCTCGGCGTCGTGCTCATGGGCTGGCATGGCCATGTCGGCATGCTCGTGTACTTCAGTGGCAGCAGGTTTTTCGTAGGTTTCGGCCTGCAAAATCAGCGGCGACACCCACAGGCTTTGCAGCAGGGTCAGCAGCAGGGCGGCCAGCAAGCCGGTGAAGCCTGCGGTTTGGGCGATACGCTTAATCATGGCAGGCAGTCTCAATGGCACGGGAAGGCGGAGCTGTGACGGGTGTCATGGGCCGCATTGTGAACCGCATCGATATGGGAGAACCCGGCGAAGTAAACAAGAAAAGCCCCCAGTACCGCAGCACCGACAGCCGCCACAATGCGTTGGCTTTGGGTGGCAGTGGTCGCGGCGGAATGGGTACGGCTGGTGCTGATAGACATGGCGCTTGCCTCAGGTCGGACGACGGGCAGCAAAGCGCAAGAAAACCCCGCGAACGAAGCCCGCAGGGTTTAACAGCGCCCGCCCACCGCGGGTTTGTTATTCAAAATAACCAGGCCGGTCTCCGGGCTTGCGAGGGGCTCAAGGGTTGAGCCTGCAAACATCTCCTTCCCATGCACTCGGCACAGTGGATTTGATGTTTCTCTCGCTTACCGTTGCGGGGGCAGCGCCGGACTTGCCAGGACTAACGCCTGACGCACCGGTTTCCCGTTTCACCCTGTGAAGGGCACCTGATACAAGATGTGTAGGAAACCACAGCCCAGGAGAGTCGTCAATTTAAAGGGGGGGGTGTAGTCGCTGCCGCAGGCTGCGATAAGGTCCGCAGGACCTTCAAAAAGCGGGGCCGCTACGCAGCCCTCGCAGCCTGCGGCAGCGACTACACGTCAGGCGGTCAGCAGGCTTTTGACTTTGTCGCGCAACTGATCAATGGAGAAAGGTTTGCCAATCACCGCCATGCCTTCTGCGACCTCAAGGGTTTCGGCATAGCCGCTGGCAAACAGGATGGGCATTTTCTCGCGCAATTGGCGGGCCTTGGCTGCCAGCTCCCGGCCGTCCATGCCCGGCAACCCGACGTCGGTCATCAGCAGGTCAATGGGCTGGGCCGCATTCTCCAGCAGTTCCATGGCCTGCTCGCTGCCGTCTGCTTCAAGCACGCTGAAGTCCAGTTCTTGGAGCACGTCTACGATCAGCATCCGAACAATGGCGTCGTCTTCGACCACCAGGATGGTGGAGGGTGTAGCGGACATAATCATGATCTCGATAAAAAATGTAAGCGTGGGTCTCGCTGCAGCAAGGATAGCCTTGCCCAGCATTTGAATGTGCCTCTTTGTACGAAAATGTTCATTGCTGGGTAAGAAAATAGAACTATTGCTCGGTAATCCGGCAAACTCCAGTTTTTTAAGACTGCCCACAGGCCTGAAAATGAACTCACCTGTATCAATTGATGAGCGAAGCTTTCGCAAGCTTCTGAGTCGCAACGTTGGCTTGCCCCTGGCTGTCGGCGTGCTCAGTGCCGCGTTATTCGTGATCATGGTCAGCTATTTGTTATCAGTGATCAGGTGGGTGGAGCACAGCGACCGGGTTATCAGTAATACCAACGACGCCGTGCGGCTGACGGTGGATCTTGAAAGCGGCATGCGCGGGTTCCTGATTACGGGCGATGAGCATTTTCTGGACCCCTATGCCGTCGCCAAGCCGCAAATTGCGCTCCAGTTGAAGGAGTTGCAGGAGCTGGTCAGCGACAACCCGCAGCAGGTCGACCGGCTGAAACGCCTTGAGGCGCTGCAAAATGAGTGGAATGTCTACGCCCAGTCGATGGTCGATCTGCGCCGTCAGGACGGTGATTACCGTGCGGCCATACAGGCGGGACGTGGCAAGCGCCTGGCGGACGAAATTCGCAAGGAATATCAAGACTTCATTCAGATGGAGCAGCAGCTGCGAGTGGCTCGCAGCGAAGAGGTCAGTCGTACAACGATCATCAGTATTGGCCTGTACCTGATTTTCGTACTGGGTTTGAGCGGCTTTTTGGCCTATATCGGTCGTCGCGATTTGCTTGAACTTTCAAAGAGTTACAACAATGCCTTCGAGTCGCAGATCAAGACTGCCCAGCGTCTGGAACAACAGGCCTGGCTGCGCAACGGCCAGACCGAGCTGGCTGAACAGGTGCTGGGGCGCCTGACGCTCAACATGTTGGGCCACAACATCCTGCAGTTCTGTGCCCAGTACCTGGGATCCGTGGTGGCGGCCGTCTATGTGCGTGAAGATCACGGCGATCTCAAGCGTGTGGCCAGTTATGGGTTTTCCCGCGAGCAAGAGGCGCAGGGCCAACTGATTCGCAACGGCGAAGGGATTATCGGGCAGGCAGTCAAGCAGGATAAGTTGATTCGACTGGACAACGTACCCGCCGACTATTTCTCCAAGGTCAGCTCCGGGCTGGGCGAAGGCAGCCCGCGCAGTGTGCTGGTGGTGCCCACCAGTGATGATGATCGCGTCAACGGGGTCATTGAGCTGGGCTTCCTCAGGCCCCTGAGCGAGCGGGACGTAGAGCTGTTCGAATTGATCGCCGACAACATCGGCATGTCGATTGAAGCGGCGCGCTATCGCCAGCGCCTGCAAGAGGTGCTGGCCGAAACCCAGCAGCTCAATGAGCAACTGCAGGTGCAGCAGGAGGAACTCAAGACCGCCAACGAGGAACTCGAAGAGCAGTCGCGCA
This sequence comes from Pseudomonas sp. RL_5y_Pfl2_69, assembly GCF_963970465.1. NCBI lineage: Bacteria > Pseudomonadati > Pseudomonadota > Gammaproteobacteria > Pseudomonadales > Pseudomonadaceae > Pseudomonas > Pseudomonas sp. RL_5y_Pfl2_69. The sequence continues at coordinate 182,740 of NZ_CAXAOU010000004.1, forward strand.
TTCTCAAAGAGTCCCAGACCAGCCTCGAAACCCAGCAGGCCGAGCTGGAGCAGACCAACGAAGAGTTGGCCGGCCAGCGGGATGCAATGGACCGCAAGAACACCGAACTCAACCAGGCCCAGGTGCAACTTGAAGAGCGGGCTGAAGAGCTGCAACGCTCCAGCAAGTACAAGTCCGAATTCCTGGCCAACATGTCCCACGAGCTGCGCACGCCGCTGAACAGCTCCTTGATTCTGGCCAAGTTGCTGTCCGAAAACCCGCAGCAGAACCTCAGCGCAGAACAGGTCAAGTTTGCCGAGTCGATTTACTCGGCGGGCAATGACCTGCTTAACCTGATCAACGACATCCTGGACATTTCCAAGGTGGAAGCCGGCAAGCTCGAAGTGCGCCCCGAGCACACCAGCGTGGCACGGGTGGTCGAAGGGTTGCGCAACATGTTCCAGCCGCTGGCGGGCGACAAGTCCCTGGGCTTTGAGGTCCAGTTGCAGCCCGGCACGCCGCCCATGATCTACACCGACAGCCAGCGTCTGGAGCAGATCCTCAAGAATTTGCTGTCCAACGCGGTCAAGTTCACGGAGCAAGGCCAGGTCAGCCTGACGGTATCCTGCCAGCCGGGCGAAGGGATTGCCTTTACTGTGAGCGATTCCGGGATCGGTATTTCCGAGGAGCAACAAGACTCCATCTTCGAGGCCTTCCGTCAGGCCGACGGCACCACCAACCGCCGCTATGGCGGCACAGGGCTGGGCCTGTCGATCTCCCGTGATCTGGCGACATTGCTGGGCGGTTCGATCGATGTCAGCAGCGAGCCGGGCAAGGGCAGTATCTTTACCCTGATCCTGCCGCAGCAGTATGTGGAGCACGGCGAAGAACCCGTGCAACTGCCTGTCGGCCCCGCGCCACGGGTTGCAGTGCGGGTACCTGAGCCCCGGCCGCTGCTTGCCGTTGAGTCTGCGGCGGTGATTGAGCGCTTCATGGATGACCGCGAGCAGGCGCCATTTACCACGCGCTGTATTTTGGTGATTGAAGATGAGCCCAACTTTGCGCAGATCCTCTTCGATCTTGCACATGAATTGGGCTATCGCTGCCTGGTTGCCCATGGTGCGGACGAAGGTTTCAGCCTGGCGGTGCAGTTCATTCCCGATGCAATCCTGCTGGACATCCGCTTGCCGGACCATCCGGGGCTCACGGTGTTGCAGCGCCTGAAGGCTATGGCGTCGACGCGGCATATACCGGTTCACGTGATTTCCGCCGAGGACCGGGTTGAAGCCGCGATGCACATGGGGGCGGTGGGGTACGCCTTGAAGCCGACGACCCGTGAAGAGCTGAGAAATGTGTTCGCCCGCCTGGAGGCCAAGCTGACGCAGAAGGTCAAGCGGGTGCTGCTGGTCGAGGATGATGACTTGCAGCGCGACAGCATTGCCCGCCTGATCGGCGACGATGACATCGAGATCACCGCGGTCGGCTATGCCCAGGAGGCGCTCGACCTGCTGCGCACCACTGTTTACGACTGCATGATCATCGACCTCAAGTTGCCCGACATGCTGGGCAACGACCTGCTCAAGCGCATGTCGACCGAAGATATCTGCTCGTTCCCGCCGGTGATCGTCTACACCGGGCGCAATCTGACCCGGGATGAAGAAGCCGAGCTGCGCAAGTATTCGCGCTCCATCATCATCAAGGGCGCCCGCTCACCCGAGCGGTTGCTCGATGAAGTGACATTATTTCTGCACAAAGTCGAATCTCAGTTGTCCCATGATCGGCAAACGATGCTCAAGACCGCTCGCAGCCGCGACAAGGTGTTCGAGGGGCGCAAGATTTTGCTGGTGGATGACGATGTACGAAACATCTTTGCCCTGACCAGTGCGCTGGAGCAGAAGGGCGCCATTGTGGTCATCGGTCGCAATGGACGCGAAGCCATCGAGCGCCTGGACGAAGTGGAAGATATCGACCTGGTGTTGATGGACGTGATGATGCCCGAGATGGATGGCTACGAAGCGACCGTAGAAATCCGCAAAAACCCGCGCTGGCGCAAGCTGCCGATCATTGCGGTGACGGCCAAGGCAATGAAGGACGATCAGGAGCGCTGCCTGCAGGCAGGTTCCAATGACTACCTGGCCAAACCGATTGATCTGGATCGACTGTTTTCGTTGATCCGGGTCTGGCTACCGAAAATGGAACGACTCTAAGTGCAACGAAACACTGACATCGAGTTAAGGCTGCTGATCGAAGCGATCTATCTCAAATACAGTTATGACTTTCGCGATTACTCCGGCGCCTCGATCAAGCGCCGGGTCAATCATGCATTGCGTCAGTTTGACTGCAGCACCATTTCGGCCCTTCAGGAGCGCATCCTCCATGACCCGACGGCCTTTATGCAGTTGCTGCAGTTCCTGACCATTCCAGTGAGCGAGATGTTTCGCGACCCGGAGCATTTTCTGGCCATTCGCCAGGAGGTGGTGCCGATCCTCAAGACCTACCCGTCGCTCAAGATCTGGATTGCGGGGTGCAGCACCGGCGAGGAGGTGTATTCAATGGCCATCCTGTTGCGTGAAGAAGGCCTGCTGGATCGCACCATCATCTATGCGACCGATATCAATCCGCGCTCTCTAGAAAAGGCCAAGCAGGGGATTTTCTCCCTGGACAATATCCGGACCTATACCCACAACTATCAAAAGGCCGGTGGTCAGCGTTCGTTTGCCGATTACTACACCGCCGCCTATGACTACGCGATTTTTGACAAGACGCTGCGCGAGAACGTGACCTTCGCCGATCACAGCCTGGCGACGGATAGCGTGTTCTCAGAAACCAATTTAATTTCATGCCGTAACGTATTGATTTATTTCAATAAAAATCTTCAAAACAGAGCCTTTGGTCTGTTCGAGGAATCGTTGTGTCATCGCGGATTTCTGATGCTTGGGAGCAAGGAGACGCTGGATTTCTCGGACTACAGCAAACAGTTTTCCCCCGTGCTCAAGCAAGAACGGATCTACCGCAAGCTATGAAAAACCATGACCGTTACCTGACCGATCCCAGACCTGTCGAGGCGGTGGTGATCGGTGCGTCTGCGGGCGGGGTTGAAGCGTTGCTGACTATTTTTTCCGAGCTCAAGCCTGGCTTTCGGCTGCCGATTATCGTGGTGCTGCACTTGCCCGAAGAGCGACGCAGCCAGTTGGCCGAGGTGTTTGCCCGGCGCTTGCCATTGGCGGTCAGGGAGGTTCAGGACAAACAGCCGATTGTGCCGGGCACCCTGTACTTTGCAGGCCCCGGGTATCACGTTTCGATTGAGCAGGATCACAGTTTTTCCTTGAGCCAGGAGGAGCCGGTGCATTACTCGCGACCTGCCATTGACTACCTGTTCGAATCCGCGGCCGATGTGTATCAACAGCGTCTGGCTGCCATTTTACTGACGGGCGCCAATCGGGATGGTGCCCAGGGGCTGAGCGTGGTCCAGCAGTCGGGCGGTCTGACCATTGTGCAGGATCCTGACGAGGCACAGGTTGCGACCATGCCCCGTGCGGCACTGGACCTTTTTCAACCGGACTGCATTCTTCCATTGCGCGGCATTGGCCGTCTGCTTGTCGAGCTGGAACATAGCCAATGCTACTAAACGAAATTCAAGCCAAGCTGCTGATCGTCGATGACCTGCCGGAAAACCTGCTGGCGCTCGAAGCACTGATCAAGCGCGAAGATCGCATCGTGTACAAGGCCTTGTCTGCGGATGAGGCGCTGTCGTTGCTGTTGCAGCATGAGTTTGCGATGGCCATTCTTGACGTGCAAATGCCCGGCATGAACGGTTTTGAACTGGCCGAGCTGATGCGCGGCACGGCCAAGACCAAAAACATCCCCATCGTGTTTGTCAGTGCCGCAGGGCGCGAGATGAACTATGCCTTCAAGGGCTATGAAAGCGGTGCGGTGGACTTTCTGCACAAACCGCTGGATATCCACGCGGTCAAAAGCAAGGTCAATGTCTTCGTCGAGCTTTATCGCCAGAGCAAGGCCATGAAGCAGCAGGTCGAGGCCCTGGAGCAGAGCCGTCGCGAGCAGGAGACTTTGCTTGCGCAGTTGCAACTGACCCAGGTCGAGCTTGAGCGCGCGGTGCGCATGCGTGACGACTTTATGTCGATCGTCTCCCATGAAGTGCGCACGCCGCTCAACGGGTTGATCCTGGAAACCCAGTTGCGCAAGATGCACCTGGCCCGCGACAACGCGGCGGCGTTCACCCTGGAAAAGATGCACGCCATGGTTGATCGTGATGAGCGTCAGATCCAGAGCCTGATCCGCCTGATCGAAGACATGCTCGACGTGTCGCGTATCCGCACCGGCAAGCTGTCGATCAGGCCTGCCGAGTTTGATTTGGCCCGTACAGTCGGGCAATTGCTGGAGAATTTCACGGCCCAGATCAGCGCTGCGCAATCGAGTGTCAGCTTCACTGCACAAAAACCCGTAGTGGGGCAGTGGGACGAGTTCAGAATTGAGCAAGTGATTTCCAATCTGCTGACCAATGCCTTGCGTTACGGTGCTAAAAAGCCCATTGATGTGTCTGTTTACATAGACGGCGATCAAGCTGTGGTGGATGTGCGCGATCAGGGCATCGGCATCAGCCAGGAAAACCAGCAGCGGGTCTTCCAGCAATTTGAGCGGGTTTCAGCCAGCCAGGTGGCTGCCGGGCTTGGTTTGGGGTTGTTTATCTCGGAACAGATCGTCGCGGCACACAGCGGCACCATCAGCGTGCAGAGCGAACTGGGTGAGGGCGCCTTGTTCAGGGTTTGCCTGCCGCTTGCACAAAAGACTTAAACTCGGCGCAACCTATGACCGCGCTCGGGGTCATACTGGCAGCGACGGCATGAATTAAGGTTTCCCATGAGTGAAGATGCGCAAGATGTTGTTTTGATTGTCGAAGATGATCCCTCGATCCTGATGGTCCTCAGCGCCTACCTGTCCGGCGAAGGCTACCGGGTATTGCAGGCCGAAAACGGCGAACAGGCGTTCGAGATTCTGGCGAGCAAGCCGCATCTGGACCTTATGGTGACCGACTTCCGCCTGCCGGGCGGAATTTCCGGGGTGCAGATTGCCGAGCCTGCGTTGAAGCTGCGGCCTGACCTGAAAGTTATTTTTATCAGCGGCTACCCTGCCGAGATCCGTGATACGGGCAGCCCGATCACCCTGACGGCGCCGATCCTGGCCAAGCCGTTCGACCTCGATACCCTGCAAGAGCAGATCCAGAAACTATTGGCCTGAATGCCCAAATCTTGTGGGAGCGGGCTTGCTCGCGATGCAGGCGACTCGGTCATTCAGCCAGACCGACGTGATGCCATCGCGAGCAAGCCCGCTCCCACAGGGGATATGAATCACAAACCCTGCTGCAACGACGGGTCATCAGGGTTCATCTGCTCAAGCTGCGCCAGCAGCACCTGCACATTCTGCAATTGCCCGGCTTCTTTCCAGTAGCCGATCAGCAATACGCGCGCCTTGCGATTGGCCGGTTGGCGTTGCAGCAGCTCTTCGAGCTGGCGTTGCGCGGCTTCAAGCTGGTCCAGGTCATGGAGGGCGGTCGCCAGCTTGTACCGGTAATCACTGTTGTCCGGTTCCAGCTCAACGGCCTTGGCCAGGCCCAGCAGGGCGTATTCCGTCTGGCCATGGTTAAGCAGCCAGATCCCCAGGGCATGTTGCAGGTACGCGGAATCGGGATGGGCTTCAAGCTGCCTGGCCAGCATCTGTCGCGCCTGCTCGGCCTTGCCGCGTTTTTCCAGAAGCTCGACCTGCGCGACGACTGCCTTGAGGTTGTCCGGGTCCAGGCGGGTGACTTGCTCCAGTGCGGCCTGGGCTTCGTCCAGTTGACCTTCGTGCAAATACAGACGGGCGAGTTGACCCTGTGCCTGCGGGTCGTCGGGCCTGGTTTTGAGGTCGCGCTCGAATTCGTCGATCACTTGCTGCAACGGGCCGAAGTACAGCCCCTGTTCGTCCGGCGAAAGGCCGAGCAGGGCATTGGCGGCGGCAAAGCGCACGCTCTGTTCGGTGTCATCCAGCAGCGGGCCCAGCAGCAACGTGCGCTGGGCGTTGGGCACCAGGCCGACAATGCTCTGGATCGCGGCTATGCGTACCAGGGGCGAAGGGTTATGCAAATCAGCGTCTGCCAGTTTCAGTGCCAGCGGGCTTGGGTAATTGGGCAGCTCGGCATGCAGGCTGGCGCGCCGGGTATCCGACAAGTCCTTGCGGGCCAGTTGCTGATAGAGCACGCGGGCGGCGCCGGGCTTGCCGTTTTGGGCCATGTCCAGGGCGATGGAGAATCGTTGACTGACGGATTGCGTGGGAACGGCTGGATCAGGGCGCATCGAATACCAAAGACCGGCAGCGATGAGCGCTGACAGAAAGCTGATTGCGAGGTAGCGGCGAGGCTGGGTCATCCAATATCCAGAAGCATGCGTGCGTATGGGGTGCAAGAGTGGGTGAGTCGGGGGCTGGAGTCAAACGCAGACCCTGTAGCAGCTGCCGAAGGCTGCGTTCGGCGGCGTAGCCGTCGCAAAATCAGACACTTCGGTGTGTCAGTCAGCCCCGGTTGCCAGGGTTTACGACGACTGCGTCGCCGAACGCAGCCTTCGGCAGCTGCTACGGGTAAAAAAAAGCCCCGCGACCGAATGAGCGCGGGGCTAAAAATTGGTTGGTTGCGGCCAACCAAAGGAGCTCTTGAATCAGTGTGCGCTGGCGACGGTCTCGGCTTGCCAGCCACCACCCAGTGCTTTGTAAATCGCTACTACGCCGCGATACAGCTCAACCTCGGCCTGGGCCTGGCTGTCTTCTGCGGCCAGGCGCTCCCGTTGGGCGTCGAGCAGCACCAGAAAGTCCACCGTGCCTTCGCGATAGCGAATAGCAGCCAGATCCGCTGCGATCCGGCTGGATTCGCTTTGACGAATCAACGAGACCAGACGTTGCTGGCGCTTGCCGTAATCGCTGAATGCGTTTTCGGACTCTTCCAGCGCCAACAGCACCTGCTGCTCGTAACTGGCCAGTGCGCCATCAGCCTCTGCACCGGCACCGCGCAGACGCGCACGCACGCTGCCCAGGTCAAACGCCGGCCAGGTAATGCGCGGGCCCAGCGCCCAGGCATTGGCTGCAGCCGAGCCTATTTGCGAGCCGCGTCCGGCGGTAAAACCGAGAAAACCACTCAGGCTGACCCGAGGGAACAAATCGGCCTTGGCCACCCCGATCCGGGCAGTGGCGGCTGCCAGCTTGCGCTCGGCACTCAGGATGTCGGGCCGGCGCTGCAGCAAATCGCCGGGGTTGCCGATGTTCAGTGCCTTGGCAATGGCCGGCAACTGCGCCGGGCTCAAGTCAACGCTGAGCTGCTCAGGGCGCTGGCCCAGCAGAGTGGCGATGCGATTGCGCTCACGCACCTGCTCGGCCTGCAGTTGCGGCACGCTGGCCTCAACCGCGGCCAGGCGGGCGTCGGCACGCATGACGTCCAGTTGATCGCCAACACCTGCGTCACGCAGGCTTTCGGTAATCGCCTTGGAGTCCTGCTGGTTCTTCAAGTTGGCCAGGGCAATCCGCTCACGCAGTTGGGCGCCGCGCAATTCACCGTAGGCATCCACCAGTTCGGCAATCATGGTCACTTGCAGCTGGTAGAGATCCGCTGCAGCCACTTGCTCGTCGGCGTCGCTGGCCTCCAATTCACGCTGGATACGACCAAACAGGTCGACTTCCCAGGCCATGTCCAGGCCCAGGTCATAGCGTTCACTGTTGACCCGCTTTTCGGTCTGGCCCGGAATCTGGCCCTTGCCGACATCGCTGCTGGCACGGCTGGTGATGGTCGGCATGATGTCATTGCTGACGTCATCACGAATCGCCCGGGCTGCCCGCAGGCGGGCAAAGGCCACGCGCAACTCGCGGTTGCCGGCCAGTGACTGAGTCACCAGCTGGTTGAGGGTCGGGTCGTCGAACTGCTGCCACCAGATCCCTTCAAAATGCGCCCGGTCAAAGCCCTTCAGGTTATCGGCACTGATATGGGCAGGCTCTGTGGCCGGGGTCTTGTAGTCCGGGCCTACGGCGCAAGCGCTCAAGGCCAGCACCAACAGACTCGGCAGAAGAACTTTCACGCTCATTGTTGCGACTCCAGCTTGAGGTGCTTGGCCGCTTTGCGCGCTTCACTGCGCTCCACATAACGGCGGATCAAGACATAGAACACAGGCGTCAGCAGCAGGCCGAAGAAGGTCACCCCGAGCATCCCGGAGAACACCGCAACACCCATGGCGTGGCGCATTTCTGCACCTGCACCGCTGGACAGCACCAGAGGCACCACGCCCATGATGAAAGCGAAAGAGGTCATCAGGATCGGCCGCAGACGCAGGCGGCAGGCTTCAAGTACCGCATCCAGCGGGCTCATGCCTTCTTCCTGTTTGTCCTTGGCAAACTCCACAATCAAGATCGCGTTCTTGCACGCCAACCCCACCAGGACGATCAATCCGATCTGGGTGAAGATGTTGTTGTCACCCCCCGACAGAATCACACCGGTAATGGCTGACAGCAGGGTCATGGGCACAATCAGGATCACCGCCAGTGGCAGGCTCCAGCTTTCGTATTGGGCGGCCAGTACCAGGAACGCCAGCAGAACACAGAGCGGGAACACGAACAGCGCGGTATTGCCCGAGAGGATTTGCTGATACGTCAGCTCCGTCCACTCGAAGGTCATGCCGTTGGGCAGCTCTTCCTTCAGCAGTTTTTCCATCGCCGCTTCTGCCTGGCCCGAGCTGTAGCCCGGTGCCGCGCCGCCGTTGATTTCTGCGGTGACAAAGCCGTTGTAGTGCATCACGCGATCGGGCCCGGCGGTGTCGCTGACCTTGATGAAGGTCGCCAGCGGGATCATCTCGCCCTTGTTGTTACGCACTTTCAGCTGGCCGATCTGCTCGGGCTCCAGGCGGAACTGCTGCTCGGCTTGCACGTTGACCTGATAAGTACGACCGAAGCGGTTGAAATCGTTGGCATACAGCGAACCCAGATAGATTTGCAGGGTGTCGAAGATGTCGCTGATGGCCACGCCGTGGGTCTTGGCTTTTTCACGGTCGATGGCAGCATCGACTTGCGGTACGTTGACCTGATAGCTGGTGAACAACCCGGCCAGTTCCGGCACGCTGCGGCTCTTGGTGATCACGTTCTGCACTTCTTTGTACAGCTCGTCATAGCCCAGACCTGCGCGGTCCTCGACTTGCAGGCGGAAACCGCCAATGGTGCCCAGCCCCTGTACCGGAGGCGGCGGGAAGATGGCGATGTAGGCTTCCTGGATGTCGGCAAACTCTGCGTTCAACGTGGCGGCAATGGCAGCGGCAGACTGGCTCGGGTCTTTGCGTTGATCAAAGTCCTTGAGCGCAACAAACACGATGCCGCTGTTCGGGCTGTTGGTGAAGCCGTTGATCGACAGGCCAGGGAAGGCGATCGAGTTGGCAACGCCAGGCTGCTTGAGGGCCAGCTCCGACATGCGCTTGATCACTTCTTCACTGCGATCCAGGCTTGCAGCGTCCGGCAATTGCGCGAAGGCCACCAGGTATTGCTTGTCTTGCGGCGGTACAAAGCCGGTTGGCGTGTGGGCAAAACCTGCCCAGGTCAGCGCCATCAGGCCTGCATACACCAGCATGGCAATACCGCTGCCACGAATGATCCGGCGCACCGTGCCCACATAGCCGTTACTGGCCTTGACGAAGAAGCGGTTGAACGGACCAAACAGCCAGCTGCCGAACAGGCGATCCAGCACGCGGGTAAAGCGGTCTTTGGGCGCGTGATGACCTTTGAGCAATACCGCGGCCAGTGCCGGGGACAGGGTCAGCGAGTTAAAGGCCGAGATGACTGTGGAAATGGCAATGGTCAGGGCGAACTGCTTATAGAACTGGCCGGTCAGGCCCGAGATAAATGCAGCCGGAATAAACACCGCGCACAGCACCAGGGCAGTGGCGATGATCGGGCCGGTCACTTCGCGCATGGCCCGCTTGGTAGCGTCCACGGGGTTGAGCCCCAGCTCGATATTTCGCTCGACGTTTTCCACCACCACAATCGCATCGTCCACCACGATCCCGATGGCCAGTACCAGACCGAACAGCGACAACGCGTTGAGCGAAAAGCCAAACATGTGCATCACTGCGAACGTACCGATCAGCGATACAGGCACAGCGACCAGCGGGATAATCGAAGCGCGCCAGGTTTGCAGAAACAGGATAACAACCAGTACAACCAGGATCAGTGCTTCAAACAGGGTATGGACCACCGCCTCAATCGAACCACGAACGAAGATCGTCGGGTCGTAGACAATGTCGAAGTCCATGCCTTCGGGGAAGCCCTTCTTCAGCTCGGCCATCTTGGCGCGAACGTCATTGGAGATCTGGATCGCATTGGAGCCGGGACGCTGGAAGATCGGGATCGCCACCGCCGGCTGGTTGTTCAGCAGCGAGCGCAGCGCGTACTGGCTGGAGCCCAGTTCGATCCTGGCAATGTCTTTGAGGCGAGTGATCTGGCCATCATCGCCTGCGCGGATGATGATGTTTTCGAACTCTTCTTCAGTGACCAGACGGCCCTGGGTGTTGACCGACAGCTGGAAGCTGGACGCATTGGGGGCAGGCGGAGCACCCAGGGCACCGGCGGCGACCTGACGGTTCTGTTCGCGGATGGCCGTCACCACATCGGTGGCGGTCAGGTTGCGCGACGCGGTTTTGTTGGGATCAAGCCATACCCGCAGCGAGTAGTCACCCATGCCGAACATCTGCACATCGCCGATACCGTTGAGCCGCGCCAGTTCATCCTTGATGTTGAGGATGGCGTAGTTGGACAGGTACAGCATGTCGTAACGCTGGTCCGGTGAGGTCAAGTGCACAACCATGGTCAGGTCGGGCGATGCCTTGTCCACCGTAATACCGATGCGCGTCACTTCCTCGGGCAGCTTGGGCTGGGTGCGGGTCACCCGGTTTTGCACCTGCACCTGGGCGTTGTCCAGGTCAGTGCCCAGGGCAAAGGTGATGGTCAGGGTGATCTTGCCGTCAGCGGTGGACTGCGAAGACATGTACAACATGTTTTCAACACCGGTGATGGCCTGCTCCAGTGGCGCCGCGACGGTTTCGCCGATCACTTTGGGGTTGGCGCCGGGGAAGTTGGCGCGCACGACAACGGTAGGCGGGACCACTTCCGGGTATTCACTGATCGGCAGCTGGAACAGCGAAATGCCGCCCGCAATCAAAATCAGCAAGGAAAGCACAGCGGCGAAAATCGGCCGCTGAATGAAGAACTGGGAAAAATTCATCGGAGTTATCGTCCCTTAACCGCGAGGAGTCGCGACACTGGCCAACTTCGGCGCGCCAGGGGCGGGCTTGATTTGAGGCAGGTTGCTGGCTTCCAGGGCTTGTCGTTGTTGTGCCAGAGCGGCGAGGGTCTGCTCGTTGGCCATCGGGATCACTTCAGGGGCTACCGGCGAACCGGGGCGCACTTTCTGCAAGCCCTTGACGATGATCGTGTCGTCCTTGCTCAGGCCGCTGCGAACAATGCGCAGGCCTTCGATTTTCGGACCCAGATCCACGGCGCGGTAGACCGACTTGTTGTCGGCTCCCATCACCAGCACGAACTTTTTGCCCAGGTCGGTACCGACTGCTTCTTCATTGATCAGCACGGCGGAGTAGGTGCCGCTGCCCACCAGCTTGAGGCGTGCATACAGCCCTGGCGTGAAGTTGCCCTCGGCGTTGTCGAACACCGCGCGACCACGGATGGTGCCCGTCTGCGGGTTGACCTGGTTGTCGACGAAGTTCATCTGGCCCAGGTGCGGGTTGCCGTCTTCGTTGGACAGACCGAGGTAGACCGGGGTGCTCTGGCCGCGTTGACCCTGACGGGCAAGCTGGTTGTATTTGAGGAACACGCGCTCGTCGGCATCGAAGTAGGCGTACACCTTGTCGGTAGACACCACGCTGGTCAGTGGCGTGACATCAGCGGTGACGATGTTGCCTGCGGTGATGTCGGCACGGCTGACGCGGCCACTGATTGGCGAGGTTACGCGGGTAAAGCTCAGGTTGAGCTTTGCCAGGTCCAGTTGCGCCTGGATGGCAGCGACACCGGCACGTGCAGCCTGGGCTGCGGTGCTGCGTGAGTCGGCCAGTTCAGCGGAGATCGCATTGCTCTGGCGCAGGCGCTCACCGCGCTGGGCTTCGTTTTCGGTGCGGGTGGCGTTGGCGCGGGCTTGTTGCACTTCGGCTTCAAGGCGGCGGACTTCAGCCTGGAAGGGGCGAGGGTCGATCTGGAACAGCAGGTCGCCCTTTTTCACCAGGGCGCCCTCGTTAAAGGCGACCTGATCAATCTGGCCCGACACGCGTGGACGTATTTCGACTGTTTCCGGAGCTTCAAGGCGACCGGTGAACTCGTCCCATTCATTGACCGGCTGTTCAAGCACCTTGGCCACACTGACTTTTGCAGCGGGAGCAGGAGCAGTCGCGTCCGGGGTTTTGCCGCATGCACTCATCACCACGATGGCCAAAGCCGCGAGTGGGAAGCGCAAATGTTTAAGTGACTGTTCCATGAGGGGGAGTCCGCCAATCTATTGAGATGGGCGGATAATGCTGGCGCGCGTGCCGGGGAACGAATCGAACCCAGCGAAGATCAATATCATCCGGAATGATACAAAGCGTAACCAAGCCCTCTAGCCTGCGCTTTTTGTTAGGGGGCTATCAATTAAATTTTGCTTAATGTTGTTGCCAGGAGTTGCGGCTACGAATCTGTAGTCGCTGACGAGCCGTGCGAGGCTGCGTCCGGCTGCGAAGCAGTCGTGGTTGATCAGTCAAACCGCGTGTACCGGTTTTGCGACCTCTTAACGCTCGAACGTAGCCTCGCACGGCTCGTCAACGCCTACAAAAAGCCGGGCAGGGGCTAAGCCCGGGACTAACGAAGCCAACCCTAGAAATTGATCGAAGCACTCAGTCTTGCCGTCAACGGCGCCCCCTGGAACACATAGTTGTCGCCCATGTATTCCCCCACATCCCGCCAGTAGCGCTTGTCGAACAGGTTATCGACCGTCAGGCGAAAGACGGTGTCGTAACCGTCGATACGGGTGCTGTAGCGGCTGCCGATATTGAAAATGGCGTAACCATCAGCCTGGGTCTGACCCAATTGGCTGGCGTATTTCTTGCCGCTGTATTGAACGCCGCCGAGCAATGCCAGGCCATCGATCCAGGGCAGGGCGTAATCACCATGAAGGCTGGCGCGCAGGGTAGGGACGTTGATGGTTTGATGGCCCTCATAGTCCGGTGTCCCGCTGCCCGTGACCCTTGACCGGATCGCCGCCACACTCGCACCCACCTGCAGACGTTCGCTGGCCCAACCGTTAGCTGCCAGCTCCAGCCCGGTGTTCTTTTGTTGCCCCTGTTGCACGAAGATGAATGAGCCGTCGCTCTGGGGCTCGGAGTACTGGTATGCCTGGCGGATCTGAAACAGCGTGGCGCTCAGGCTGATGCGCTGCCAGTCATACTTGATCCCGGCTTCGATCTGCCGCGATACGGTGGGGGGCAGGATTTCAGGGTAGTTAGTCGCAAACCACGGCGCCGCGCCGCCCAGGGACAGGCCCTTGCTGTAGCGCGTATACAGCGTCATGTTTTGCACCGGTTTGTAGATCAGCGCGGCCTGGGGCAGGAACTCATAGCGCTGGGTGTGCCGGGTGGTGTCGCCATTGCTGTCGAAAGTCCTTTCGTCCAGACGCACTTCGCGCCCGCCGATCATGGTCTGCCACTGCTCGTTAAAGCTGATCAGGTCATTGAAAAACACTCCGTACTGGCGACTGTCCAGGCGGCGATAGCTGTCTTTGACGGGACCCTGGTAGCGCGCAAATTGCTCCGGTTCGCTATCAATATTGCCGGTGCCGATCATTTCGTTGATCAACTCGCGCTGATCGACCACGCGTCGAAAGGCACTGGTGCCCACTGTCAGCTCGTGGCCGATGCTGGCGGTATCAAACTTGCCGCTAAGTGCCGCCTGAACTTCATCGTTGCGCCGGGTATCGTCAGGACTTCGGAAGTCGTAGATGTCGTAATTGCCTTCAGGGCTGAAGTAATTGGGTACTGGCGCGCTGGAGCAACTGGCGGAGCCATAGCAGCCCCAGGCAAACGAACTGTAATCGTCAATCACCACCTTGCTGCGCGATGCACTGAGGCTACCCTTCCAGCTGTCACTGAAGCGGTACTCAAAGTTGCCGTTGATATTGAGCGAGTCAATGGTCACCGGCTTGGAGCCGCTCTGGTGTGCCAGCAGTTTTTTCGGGGAGGCGTGGTGTGGCAGCTCGGTGCCGCCGAGCAATTGATAGCCCGGAACCGAACGCTGCTCCTTGTTTTGATACTCCACGTCCAGTTGCAGCAGCGCATCGGGGCTGATGTTCCAGTCGAATGCCACGGATGCAAAATCACGCTGGCCATTGGCGTGTTCGACCCAGGAGTGAATATCTTCGTGGGCGACGTTGGCGCGCAGGCCGAACTGCTGTTCGCTGCCGAACCAGCCACCCACATCGGCGGCCAGATAACCGCTGCCGCGGTCGTCGGTCGAGACAGTGACCGAACGCACATCGGCTGCGCGCTTGGTCACGTAATTGACCACACCGCCGGGCTCCGAAACCCCGCTTTGCAAGCCCGAAAGCCCTTTGAGCAACTCCACCTGCTGCTTGTTTTCCAGCCCGACATTTTGCTCGCCGGTGATGGTGCGGCCATTGATCTTGTAGCTGCTGGCCGAATTGAGCGAGAAACCGCGCACCACGAAATTCTCGTAATAGCCGACCGGGGCATAACTCTCGCCCACGGAGGCATCATTTTTCAGCACATCACTGAGCAGGCGGGCTTGTTGATCTTCAATCAACGCATCGGTAAACACCGAGATCGCTGCGGGGGTATCGAGCAATGGCGCCGCCTCAAAACCACCCACCCAGGCGTTGTCTGCCCGGTAAGCCCCGTTATCCTCGGCGGTGACGGCAGTGGCAGGCAGTTCGGTTCGGGCTGCGTGTGCCGCAGGCATGGCGCTGCCCAGCAGCACGCCTAGGCTGAGCAAACCGAACCGCAACCGCGGATCGGCCCCAGTCTGGTTGAACGTGCGGTAAAGCCTTTTCATGCACAACTCCTGAACGATGGACAGGCGTGTCAGCGATGCCTGTTTAACAAACGCGCCATCATACAGATCCGCTGAGAAACGCACCGTTGTGATGCATTTGCCAGGCCCGAAGCGTGCAGTCGGATCTTTTTTGTTGACATGATTTGTGGTAAAATAAAATAGACATATAGTATATCTGCGAGTTGAATAACCGCCCCCTCGGCAAATTTTACGTCTTCTACCATGAAAACATGTAATAAAGCGCAGTCACCCGCTGGTGCATTGGCAAGTTTTTTATTGTGTGGGTTTCTGCTCTTTCTAACAGTGTTTTTTGCCCCCCAAGCTCAAGCATTAACGGCTGAGATCACTGCTGTTTTCAACCCCGATCCGGGCAACCCTCAGGTCAACCAGTTCAAAAACACCACGCCTAATTCCGGTATTTGCGCCATCTACCCCGGTACATGCAATCCAAGGGGTTTTTTCAGCATCGGTTTAACTGGGCTCGATGCAATTTCACAGAGACCGATTCTGGCTAACCACGCCAATGTCAGAGACGGTGCGATGTTCAAGGTCCCGGCCGAACCGAGGCCCGTTCAAGTGACCAGTTCCCGTGGGCAGGTGGCGCAGGTGCAGTTTTCCATTTCGGCCCTGGCTGGAACCAACTGGACCCGTGACGTCAGGCTGATGACTGGCATACCGACATCCAGTGCAACTACCGCTCAGAGCCATCTTTGGGGCGGGTTCCAGTGGGGTTGGAGTTCGCCAGCGGCTTGCCCGCGGGGGGCTGCGATGGGGCCTTCTTACACGGCCGGCAATTTCTTTTGGTTTACGCCGCAGCCCGTGCCCTGTGGCGTTTCTCCGGCGTATGAGATCGACAATCTGCGAATGTCCAATATCAGCGTATCGTACCTGATGACCGCACCTGATCCCCTGAGAATGGAAACGGGTACTTATCGTGGCTCGATCACCTATTCTGTGGGGCCGGGCGGGGACTTCGATTTCGGCGACAATCTGCTCCCCACCGACACCAGTGTCACCCTCAATTTCACCCTGGATGTTCAACACACCCTCAGGTTTCAGTTTCCGGCCAACAGCAGTCGTATTGAGCTGATACCTGGCGGCGGCTGGCAGCAATGGTTGAACCAGGGGCGTCGGCCGCAAAGGCTCTGGGCTGATCAGGGTTTCAACATCTCGTCGTCTACCCCGTTCAGCATGGCGCTGCAATGCGAATACCTGGTGGGCACCCTGTGCGGGATACGAAACCCAACGGGTCATACGGTGGTAGTCGAAACTCGATTGACACTGCCAAATGGCTTGCGCGACGCCTCGGATCAACCGGTGAACCGCCAACTGCTAAGCACTACGCCTGCCGTCTATTCCCCCAGCTACTACGTGGATAACGGTCAAGCGAAACTGCACTTTGAAGTGCCCCAGGATCAGATGCAAAGCATGCTCAATGATCATTCGGGCAGCACGTACAGAGGCACCATCACGGTTATTTCAGACAGCGAAATCAACTTTTAGTGAGGCAATCGTGGAGCAGGCGCAGAGGGGCTCGCAATGGCATCAGCCACCCTTGCGAGCTGACGCCAACCTTGATTTAGACGCGCTACATGGGTTATAGCTAAAAAGGTATCCAATCGCATTACAGGAAATTTCAACGCCCTTATGGATGGAATCACACGTATCAATCGCCGGTTCGGCTCACACTTCGCATCCCTGATTGCGAGTTGTGGGCCTCACGTCAAATGCTGCAGTCATGCAGTCACAGGGTTTGTTTCCCGCCTTCTTGCACACACCGCATTACCTCTGCTCAGGCCCTGCTTTGCGGGCAGCTGCGCCAACTGGCGCCATTGTTACGTCCCCCCACCTGATTATTGCTGACCACTCGCCGTTCCGGTGCGCTCACGCCCCGCTTTCAATGGTGCGTCCTGCTGCCCGGCATTTGTATTTGAAACCACTTTTTGATCCGAAGCGTTTCAGCGAGCTAACCCAAAAGCCTCGCCTTACAAGGAGCTGTGCTCATGATTTATTTTCAGGGTAAACGAATTTTCAGTGCCATCTTCGATATGGACGGCACCATGTTTGACACCGAGCGCTTGCGCTTTAAAACCCTCAAACAGGCAGCCCTCGAGATTCACGGCACGCCGCTCAGTGAAGAAACACTGATGGGGTCACTGGGCTTGAGCGCCAAAAAAGCCGAGGCGCTGGCCAAGGCCAATCACGGCGAAGACTTCCCGTATGCGCAAGTCCGCCAGCGTGCCGATGAGCTTGAACTGGCCCATGTGCGCAATCAGGGCGTGCCGATCAAGGACGGCCTGCTGGAAGTGCTGGAGCGTTTGCGCAAGTACGGTCTGACCATGGCTGTGGCCACGTCGAGTCGCCGGGCCATCGCCGAGGAATACCTGATCAATGCCAACGTGCTCAAGTATTTCGACGTCACGGTGTGTGGCGATGAAGTCAGCCAGGGCAAACCCCACCCCGAGATATTCCTCAAGGCGGCCAGTGCCCTGAATTGCCTGCCACAGCATTGCCTGATGCTGGAGGATTCGGAAAACGGCCTGCTGTCGGCGATCCGCGCCGACGGGCAGCCGATCCTGATCGAAGACATCAAGCCTCCGGCACCCGAGGTCAAGGCCGGAGCACTCATGGCGTACCAGACCATGCACGGTTTTCTGGGTGACCTGAATGAGTGCATGCCCGACCTGGGCACCCCGGCGCTGACCGAGAGCTTCCCGCCGACACTCAACCAGTTCAGTGCCGGGATTCATGGTTTTGGCGCGATGGGAGGTGGCTACCTGACGCAAATTTTCTCCCACTGGGATGGCTACACGCGCCCCTGCGAGATCATCGCCGCCACCCGCTCGCGGATGCTGCGCGAGACCATCCAGGCGTTTGGCCGCTTCAGCGTGCGCTACACCGCCACGTCCTTCGACCAGACCATCGACAACCTCAGCATGATCGACATGGATGACGCCGAAGCGGTGATCCGGATGTACGACGTGGCGGAAATTGTCGGGTTGAGCCTTCCGGAAACGGCAATCCGCAAGCAGGCGGGGGTGATTGCCAAGGGCCTGATCCGTCGCTACGAACGACGGGGCCGGGAGTTGACGATCCTGATCGTGCTGAACAAGGTCGGCGGAGCGGACTTTGTGCGCCGGCATGTGCAGGCGCAACTGGAACTGCTGGTTTCCCCCCAACTGTGCCAACAGATTCTGGACAACACCCATTTCGTCGAGACAGTGGTCAGTCGCATCGTCTCCAAATTGTCCAACGAAGCCCTGGTGCGCCAGTTGCGGATCAAGTCGAAGATATTCCAGAACAGCTTGAGTGACGAGGTCGATACCCCGAAGGCCGAAACCCGCACACCTGTGCCCGAATATGAGCGCCTGATCAGTCGCTTTCGACCTTTTGCCCAGTCCAGTAACGCCCTGAGCCAGTTGCACCTGATCCTGTTCAACAGCGAGCCGGACATGCCCCTGTATGCGCAGCGGTGCAGCAACCTGCTTGAGCGATTGCGCCAGGTGAAGACGGTGGACGACATCACCCAGACCCAGGTGATCAAGAACCTGCTGTGGAATGGTCCCCACGCGATCATTGCCTGGTACGCCAGCCTGCTCGGGTATTCGTGGTTGGGGCAGGGCATGGGCGATCCCCGTGTGAGTGCGTTGGCCCGGCGCTTGATCAGCGAGGCTGTCGGCCCGGCCCTGGTGGCCGAAAACCCCCATATGGCGGACGCCGTGGCTGGCTTTTCGGCTACCTTTCTGGAGCGTTGCAACACCTCCTTCAAGGATCCCTGTGCCCGTGTAGGGCGTGACCCGCTGCGTAAACTGCAACGCAACGAGCGGATTTTTCGCAGTATCGATCTGGCCAAAAAACACGGGATCGACAGCAGCGCCCTGGAGTACGGTACAGCGCTGGCGCTGCACTATGCCCTGGGCGCAATCGACAGCAAGGACCAGGAGTGCCAGCAGATGCGCCGGCTATATCAGGACAGCGCCAGCATCGAGGCGGTGCTGACCTGGACCGGCAACTACCACGGCCAACCCTATTCGGGGCTGGATCCGGTCACTGATGCTGCATTGATCGAGGCCATTGCCGGGCACTTTCACCAGATTGGGCAAGAGCTGCGGCTCAGTGCTTAGGGTGTAAGTCCAGGGGAGATTGGCGAGGGCGTTTGTATGCAGCAGTATGTCGGGATACTGATTCACAAGCGGATAGTCTTATGCCTGACGATGCTGAAAATACCGTGCACTACATCAATACCGACCTGCTACTGGCTGCGCCGATTGATTTGGGTTTGTTGGCCGCGGCGTTGATTGGGCAGTCTGAGGCCGATGGGTGCGTCAGTTGTTTGCATATCGGGCGTGACGAGTCCGGGTATCAGGCGCACTTTGAAGCCTTTGGCCCTGACGGGAGTTACTTCACCCCGCAGGAGAGCATCCAGGCCTTGCTGAATGCGATTGAACACCTCCCGCAATCGATGGAGCCCGCGTGGCAAGCCTGTTCAAAAAGGACCCTGGATATTGGTTACGAAAGCGGTGATGTACCACGTAGCGTAAGCCACCCGATTTCGATCGACATGCTGGCGCGTATGCAGATATTGGGGATTGATCTCTGTATCACGGTGTATGCCAGTAGTTGAGGAGGAACGAAGGCTGCGCCCGGCAGCAACCCTGAGCTGTGCTGAATTCGTCATGCAACCGGCTTGAACCGATCAAGCCGTGGAGCCTGTCATGGTCCAGTCTGTAAGGTCTGTTCAAGGAGCTGATCATGATCCGACTGACCCTGGCCCAGGCTTACGAGCTGGCCGAATCGATCTTGTTGCATAACGGTTTCAATCCGGCCCATGCCCGCGCGGTGAGTGAAACGGTGCTGGCCGGGGAGCGTGATGGTTGCGCGTCCCACGGCTTGTACCGGGTGCTGGGCTGTGTCAATTCGCTGCGCGCGGGCAAGGTCTCGGCCGACGCCGTGCCCCAGGTGATCGATCAGGCGCCTTCGATTGTGCGGGTGGATGCGGGGGGCGGTTTTTCCCAGCTGGCCTTCCAGGCGGGGTTGCCGTTACTGCAGGACAAAACCCGGGCTAACGGTATTGCGGCGTTGGCGATCAATCGGTGTGTGCATTTTTCGGCTCTGTGGGTAGAGATCGAACAATTGACGGCGGCCGGTCTGGTGGCCTTGGCCTGCAACCCGAGCCATGCCTGGGTTGCGCCAGCCGGCGGCAGCCAGCCGGTCTTTGGCACCAACCCGATTGCGTTTGGCTGGCCACGGGCGGGGCGTGATCCTTTTGTCTTTGACTTTGCCACCAGTGCGATTGCCCGTGGCGACATCGAGTTGCATCGCCGGGCAGGCAAGTCGATACCTGAAGGCTGGGGGGTTGATGCTGAGGGGCGACCGAGCACCGACGCCAATGTCGTGCTGGATACGGGTGCGATGCTGACGTTCGGCGGGCACAAGGGCTCGGCGCTGGCCGCGATGGTGGAATTGATTGCCGGGCCCTTGATCGGAGATTTGACCAGTGCCGAATCCTTGGCTTACGACGCGGGCAGCAAGTCGTCGCCTTACCACGGCGAGTTGATTATCGCGTTCGATCCGCAGCGCTTTCTGGGGGCTGCAACCGAGCAGCATCTGGCACGGGCAGAAGTGTTGTTTGAGAGTATCGAAGGGCAGGGCGCCCGTTTGCCGTCGCAACGCCGTTACGATGCGCGGGCGCTAAGCCAGGTGGAAGGGGTGCAGATCCCGCAGGCGTTGTACAACGATCTGCGGGCATTGTTGAATTAAGGACATTGTGCGGGCGGTGAAACCCTCTCGATCGCAGCGACTACAGCACGGAGTTGGTGACGAATCTGTAGTCGCTGACGAGCCGTGCGAGGCTGCGATCGGCGGCCAAGCCGTCGTAAAATCGATTCCCACGGTTAGTCAGGCATACCCCGTGCGCCGGTTTACGACCGCTACACCGCCGATCGCAGCCTCGTTCTACTCGACAGCGACTACGAACGCCTCACCGGCTACAAACCGACATCCGGCAACTGCGGACGGTTGGCCAGGGCCTTGGCCATGATCCGCTCGACAAACTCACGGTCTTCCCGGGGCAAGGCCAGGCGCGGTGGGCGGGTCAGGGCGCTGCCGCGACCGGCAATGGCCTCACACAACTTGATGCACTGCACCAGGTCGGCGCGGGCGTCCAGGTGCAAAATCGGCATCAACCACTCATAGATCGGCATGGCCTCGGCAAAGCGCCCGGCCTTGGCCAGGCGGAAGATGGTTTCGCCTTCTTTGGGGAATACGTTGGACATGCCCGATACCCAACCCTCGGCACCCACGGCGATGCTTTCGAGCACCACGTCGTCCAGACCTGCAAACAGCACAAAACGGTCGCCGACTTCATTGCGAATGTCGATAAAGCGCCGGGTGTCACCCGAGGAGTCCTTGAAGCACAGCACGTTGTCGCAATCGGCCAGGGAAATCAGGATTTCTGGCGTGACGTCATTTTTGTAGATCGGCGGGTTGTTGTAGACCATCAGCGGTACGTCGGCGTTTTTGGCCACGTAACGATAATGTTCGGCCGTTTCAAAAGGCTTTGAGCCGTAGACCAGCGCGGGCATCAACATCACCCCGTCAACCCCGACCTTGCGCACGGCATTGGCCACCTTGGCGGCTTGCACGCTGGTGAACTCGGCCACGCCACAGATCACCGGTACACGACCGCGAGAGGCATCCACCGCGACTTCGGTCACGGCGATTTTTTCTTCAGCGGTCAACGAGGTGTTTTCCCCCACCGATCCGCACACCACCAGGCCCGAGACGCCGTCGCGAATAACGTTGGAAATCACCTGGTGGGTCTTGTCCAGGTTGATGGTGAAGTCATCGTTGAATTGAGTGGTCACCGCAGGGAAGACGCCACTCCAGTTGATGCGCTTGCTCATTGTTTGTTGCCTCCGGTTACATTGATGGTATTTCGTATACGATTAAATTCAAAAAAAGGCCTTCGTATCAGCGCTGTGGGGGGGTTAGGCACCCGGCCAGGTATCCGACAGGCGATAGCCCTGTGGCCACGGGTCGCTTGGGTCCAGCAGTAACTGATGGGTGCCGGTGATCCAGGCCCGGCCAGAGATGCACGGGTAGATCGCGGTGCGTCCGGCGACTTCGGTCATGGAGTCGATGCGGCAATGGAACTCGGACCCGATGATCGAGCGCCCGATAAAGCGATCACCCACCTTGAGCACGCCCTTGGCCTGCAATACCGCCATGCGCGCCGAGCAGCCGGTGCCGCAGGGCGAACGATCGATCTTGCCCGGACGAATCACCACCGCGTTGGCACCACTGGCAATCCCGTTCTGGTACTCCACGGGGGCTGCAATCTGGCAAAAGGAGATATGCGACCAGTCGGGGTTCAGCGGGTGGACGAAGCCCAATTGCTCGTTGGCCGCACGGGTGATTTTCAAGCCGATTTCAACGATGTCTTTCGCTTCGTCCGGGCTGATCGAAAACCCCAGTTCCCGGGCATCGGCGAGCACGAAACTGTCGCCGCCATAGGCGGTGTCGACCTTGAGCGAGCCAAGGCCTTCAACTTCGATCCAGGCATCCAGACGGTCCGCGAATGACGGCACGTTCTTGATCTCGACCCGTTGCACCTTGCCGTCCCGGCAATCGGCCACGGCTTCGATCAGTCCGCCCGGGGCTTCGAGCACCAGTCGGGTTTGCGGTTCGGTCATCGGCAAAATGCCGCTGTCGAGCAACACCGTGGAGACGCATATCGAGTTGGAGCCCGACATCGGCGGCGTGTCGGCCGGCTCCATGATGATCCAGGCCATTTGTGCCCGTGGATCCTTGGCCGGAACCAGCAGGTTGACGTGGCGGAACACGCCGCCACGGGGTTCGTTGAGGACGAAGTTGCGCAGGGTTTCGTCCTGGGCAATCCACCGCGACTGTTCCCACACTGTGGCACCCGGCGGCGGGGCCACGCCACCTACAATCACGTCGCCAACCTCTCCCTCGGCGTGACAACTGACCACATGAACGATTTTCGATGACCGCATGGCTTGCTCCTGTTGTGTTGAGGTGGGCCTTGTCGCGAGCATGCCCGCGCCCACAGTGACTGGGGGTTATTTGACCGACTTGAGGAAGGCCGCCGTTTCCGCGTGCACCGGGTTGCCGATGACTTGATCGGGGGAGCCGATTTCGTGCACCAGGCCGTTGCGAAAGAACGCCACACGGTCGGATACATCCCGCGCAAAACGGATTTCGTGGGTCACCAGGACCATGGTCATGCCGTCTTCGGCGAGCATGCGCATGGTGTCCAGCACTTCGCCGACCAGTTGCGGGTCGAGGGCCGAGGTGGCTTCGTCAAACAGCATGTAGTCCGGCGACATGGCCAGGGCACGGGCAATGGCCATGCGCTGTTGCTGACCGCCGGACAGCTTGCCGGGGAAGGCCTTGAGCTTGTCGCCAAGGCCCACATGGGTCAGTTGCTGCACCGCCAGGGCCTCGGCTTCGGCCTTGCTTTTGCCGAGCACCTTGCGCGGTGCAAGCATCACGTTTTCGAGCACGGTGAGGTGCGGGAAGGCGTTCCATTGCTGGAACACGATGCCGATTTTCTGCCGCAGGTGGTTGAGGTTAGTGGCGCGGTCATGGACTTCGATGCCGTCGACGCGAATGTGGCCCTTCTGGATCGGTTCCAGACCGTTGATGCACATCAGCAGGGTCGACTTGCCGGAGCCGGAGCCGCCGATAATTGAAACCACTTCGCCCTTGTTCACGGTCAGGCTAACGCCCTTGACCACTTCAAGGTCGCCGAAGGATTTGTGTACGTTGACGATCTCAATCATTTTCTTGCCACCTTTTTTCCAGGCGAGCGCCAAGGCGGGCAACCACCAGGCTCATGACGTAATAGATAAGGCCTGCGATGCACAGCACCAGCATCGGTTCCTGAATGCGGGTGACGACGATTTGCGAGGCACGCAACAGTTCAACAATGCCGATCCACATCACCAGGGCGGTGTCTTTCATCACACTGAGCACCAGGTTGAGCCAGCCGGGGAATGCCACTCGCATGGCGATGGGCAGCACGATATAGCGCAGGTCCTGCAAGTAGCTCAGGCCCAGGGAGCGACTGGCCCGGCGTGTGGTAAATGGCACGGCGAGCACGCCACTGCGCACGATCTCGGTGAAGTACGCGGCAGCGTAGACCCCAAGCACGATGCAGCCGACGGTGAAGGCGCTGATGTTCAGGCCGACAATGCTCTTGAGCGAGTTGAACAGCACAAACTGGATCAGCAACGGTACGCTGCGAAACACGTCCAGCACCCAGGCCAGCGGCAGACTGGCCCGCGGCAGCAAAGCGCGCATCAGGCCGAACAGCAGTCCTGCAACAGTACCCAGCAAAATCGCCCAGGTGGTCAGTTGCAGGGTGACCCAGGCCCCGTCCAGCAAAAACAAAAAGTCGTTCCAGGTAAAACTGGTTGAAAACATGGGTCAGTCCTCAGTAACGAAACAGTCGCCAGGCCAACAGCCGGGCTACTGCAACGATTGCTTTGGCAATCAGGTAATACAGCACCGCGGCCATGGCGAAGTATTCGAAGGTGCGGAACGTTTTGACGTTGTAGTCCTGGGTCACGCCGGTGAGGTCATTGTTCAGGCCCACGATCACGCCCAGGGACGTCATCAGTACGGCCCAGACCATCTGGTTGGTCAGCGGGTAGAACACAATGCGCAGCAGCTGCGGGACGACGATCATGCGGTAGGTCTGGAATGCACTCATGCCCAGCGAGCGAGCAGCACGGACCTGGGTTTCGGGCACGGCTTTGAGGCCGCCACGGAAGTTTTCGGCCAGGTAGCCGGCGTTGTTGAACGTGATCCCGGCCAGCAGGGCGATCCATGAGCTGACATGCAGGCCCATGGAGCCCAGGCCGAAGTACAAAATATAGATTTGAAACAGCGACGGGGTGTTGCGGGCAATGGATACCCAGGTATTGCCGATGCCGCGCAACCACGGGTTCCTGGTTTCGCGCATCACGGTCAGCGCCAGGGCGATCACTACGCCGAAGATCATCGACAGTGCAGCGGTCTCAAAAGTGACCAGGGCACCTGCGAGCATGTCCGGCAAAGCGCGCATTGCCGATCGCCATTGGAAGGTGTAGTCAAACATGGGCGTAGTTCTCCAGTGAGGCAGCGGTTTGCAGCCACAGCGGCAAGCGACCGCTGGCCGTGGCGCTGCACGCCGCATCCACACACTCGGCGAGGCTGGCGAAGTGAACCTTGCGCCCCACAAGGCCGGGTGCGTAGTGGGCGTATTTGCCCGAGTTGGTCATCAGGTTCCTGGCGGACGGCGGGATCACCGGCTCACCCAGCATGCACCAGCAGGTATCAGTGACCAGCGTGACGCCGAAGGCTTCGAGTACGGCGATATGCCCGGCTTCGCGTGCCTGCTCCAGTACGGCACGGCCACAGGTGATCGCCAGTACCACATCAGGGTGGCGATGCCGGCCCTGGCACAGGCGCGCCAAATGAGCGAACTCGGTCAGGGAAAAGTGCGGGTTGCCCAGGGAGACCACATCCACCCTGGAATCACGGGCACTGTTGAGTTCCTGCCAGCTGAGCAGCAGGTCCTGCACATTGATCTTGATCACCGCCAGGTCTTGATCCAGGACCTGTGCCGGATTCAACGCTTCAGGTGTTACCCCGGCAATATGGAACAAAGGCGCCGCGCTGGTGGTGGCAAAAGCCGCACCGAATGCCTTGAGATCGTCCCGGTCCGGGTGATGGTGTTCCAGCCCCGACACCAGCGGGATACGGCTCCCGGCCAGGGCACCAATGTGGTAGCCGAGCAGGGGATAAAAAGCGTCGTCGAGGTCAGCCAGTTGCGGCACCTGAACGTGTAAACGGGCTTTGCGCTGACTCTCCAGATGGCAGCCAATCAACGGCGCACGGCCGGTGAGGGCAATGCAGATATCCAGATAATCAGGGTATTTGAGTGTGCGTGCGCCGAGCACGCTGTTGGCGTACACCACTGCGTTGGACTCGGCCCAGACGATCTGCTCACCTGCCTTGGGCGCGCTGTCCAGCAGATAAGGCGCGCAGGTGAAACTCAGCTGCGCACCCATGGCCATGTAGGCATCGCCCAGAGCACTGGCCGGTACGCCGAGCACAGGGTCGATGCCCAGTTCACGCCAGCGACGCTGGTCTACGGAAATCGAATTGAGGGTGGTGGGCACCCGGACCCGGGCGCCCCATTCAACCAGTTGTTGGGCAAAGCGCAGGCTCGCAGGCCCGGTATAGATGCAGCCGTCGATATGCGCCTGGGTGATGTCGATCAGTTGTGCGGCCCCTTGCAATTGCGCCATGCGCAAAACGATTTGCATCGCGACCTGGGCGGCCTTGCCGTAGCTGCCATCGAGCAGTGCCCGATCGTGCTCGGTCAGCTCGATTCCGGTGCCTGGGTCTGCAGTGGGGGTATCGCTGATCGATGCTGGTGCGGTGTCGTCAGGCGCTGTATCAAACAGGCTCAGGTGTGTGCCGTCGACACTGGCGAACGCCTTACGCTGCAAGCCGGCAAAGGCTTCGCTGCCGATGCAGAGCACCGGCAGAGAGCGTTCGAACAGGGTCTGGGCGACCAGCACGCCAAGGGTCAGAATCTCATCGGCCTCAGCCAGCACCAGGGCTGCGGGGGCATGACCATTGCTGATCAGTTCCATCAGCACGCTGCTACCGGTGCAGGAGCCGCGCCCGCTGGGGATCGCCAGCACCCGGCCCGCCAGGCATTCGCCACTGAGCGGGTGGTGACGGTCGATCACCTCACCGCTGAACGGGTCGACGCCGCCCCAGAAACTCAGGCCGACATCGGCGTAGAGCAGTGGACCGACCGCTGCGCCATCAACCAGGCTGCGACCGCAGAGAGAAGTAATCCCGGACATGCTGGATACCTCAGTAGTAAACGTGAGGTACGGTCAGATCAGCCGGTGGAATCTCGGTGCCGACCCACTTGACCCACAGATCCTTGTAGCGACCGGTGCGTACTTGCTGGTTGACGAACAGGTTCAGGTAATTGAGCAGGCCGTACTCGCTGCGCTTGGCGCCCAGGGACACGTAATCAACCACGTAAGGTGCGTTGCCGGCGACTTTCAGGTTTTTGTACTTGCCAGACTTAATGGTCGCAGCGGCCACGGTGTTAGTGACGACGGTGGCTTCGATATGGCCCTGGGCAACGGCCAGCAGGGTGTCGTTTTGCGACTGATAGGCACGGAACGATCCGCTGCCCCAGCTCTTCACGTCTTTTTCCAGGGCGATGGCTTCATAGGTGCCGCTGGTATTGCCCACGGCCTTGCCCTTGAGATCGTCGAAGTTGTTGATGCCGGTATCGTCGCGGGTCAGCACCACCATCTGGAAGGCGAAGTAAGGGATGCTCAGGCCAACGGTTTTTGCACGTTCCAGGGTGTCCGAGGTAGAGGCCACGATCACGTCGGCACGGCCGGAGACCAGCGCCGGGATACGGTCAGGGAAGGGGGTTTCAACGATTTCGGCATCGACTCCGAGCACTTTCGCCAGATCGTTGCAGTAGTCCACATCGAAGCCTACCGGCTTGTTGGATGCATCACGCGAGCCCATCGGTGGGAAGTCCAGGGTGACGGCGCAGCGAAGTTTGCCCGATCCAATGATGTCGTCGAGCTTGTCGGCCTGGGCCGTGGCGATAAAGGAACTACTTAGAACAGCGCTGAGGGCTACGGCAAGTACGGGGTTTTTCATGGAAGCCTCGGAGTCGTTGAAGTGCTGTTGAAAATCAGATTGAGGATTTCGTATACGATATTTAATTAGCAAATCGTGTGCCGATTTTCCTGCTGGCCCGTAAATAGTGCGCAGGCGGTGATTTCGGGTTAGCGAGGCGCAGATGGCTTGAGCCGTTGGGGTGCTGTGGGGTGGGGCGGTGTTACAGAAGGGAGCATGGCTGCAGGCAATGCCCCGAAAGGAAACATTTGTAGGGGGCAAGGCGGCCAGGGTTTGCGACGACTGCGCAGCCGATCGCAGCCCTCAGGGTGTGCCCAGGTTATTGACGTAAAAGCCGCTCAAGCGAAACTCGCTGGGGGACAGGGAGAACGCACGGCGGAACAGTTTGGAAAAATAATTGGGGTCGCCGATCCCCACTGACAATGACACTGCCTTGATCGACAGGTCGGTCATTTCAAGAAGGTGCGCCGCGCGTTTCATGCGTTCGTGCAATACATACTCTGCCGGGGACATGCCGGTCGTACGGGTGAACACCCGGGAGAAATGGGCGCGGCTCAAGCCAGCAAGGCGGGCGAGACTGGCTACGTCCAGTTCGTCCGTGGCGGTGGGGTGGGCGTGTTTGTCCGGCCCCGTTTTCAGGCAGGCATGCACATGATTCTGGATAGTCGCGACCACACCCGAGCCACGGGTAGGCAGGGTGCAGTCCTGAACGCTCAAATCATCATGGAGCAGCATCAGGGCGTCATAGGCCAGGGCAGATGCCCGGCCTGCGGTGAGTTCCGGGGTGTGGACCAAGGTATCAATGGTGGTGGCCAGGGCTTCAATGGTCTGGTTGCTCAGCTGTAGCACCGGCCCGCGCTCTGCCAGCAGTGCCCGTTGCAGGCGCAACGCCTCCTTGCCGTACATGGCAATCCAGAAGAACTCCCAACTGTTGCCTTCCTCCAGCCAGTAGCAATGGTCGTGGGGCACCAGCAGCAACATGGTGTCCCCGGCATGGAGGCGGTGGTGGCGGCCTTCGAAGCGCAAATTGCCTTCGCCCGCGAGGGTGTGCTGCAAGATTACGAACGGGGTGTCCCCACGCCTGCGCCCGTCCCAGCAATAGGAGGTGTCCTGGGCCCGGTCGTAACCGGCGTTGGTGGGCATGGTGTGCAGTTGATGCCTGCCGCGGGGCAGTGAAATGACCGTGGTTGACGGCCCTCTTGCCATCATCTCGCTGAGCACAGAATTACCCGTCATCGCATAAAACTCGTCTATTCAGGGGGTGGGTCGCCTCCTACCATAGGAATCAAGCGGTTCCCAGGCAGCCTCTACAGGCATGGACTGCGGTGATGCTCTGATATTTTTTTACCTGTGTCCACTGCGAATAGAACAAGGATAAGCAGATGACTTTCAAGACCACGAAGATTGCCCTGATAGGTGCCGGCTCCACGGTATTCATGAAAAACGTGCTGGGCGATCTGTTGCACGTCGAGCTGTTGCGCAATGCGCATTTTGCGTTGATGGATATCGATCTGCATCGCCTGGAAACCTCGAAGATGGTGGCGGGCAAGATCGCCGAGACCCTGGGTGTATCCCCCGTGTTCGAGGTGACGACCGATCGCCGTCGAGCACTGGAAGGGGCCGATTATGTGGTCACTATGATTCAGGTTGCAGGCTACAAACCGGGTACCGTGACCGATTTCGAGATCCCCAGGCGCTTCGGCCTGCGCCAGACCATCGGCGACACCCTGGGCATCGGCGGCATCATGCGTGGCTTGCGTACCGCCCCGGTACTGGTGGACATCGCCAAGGACATGGGCGAACTCTGCCCGGGTGCCCTGATGCTGCAATACGTCAACCCGATGGCCATTAACTGCATGGCGCTCAATCGCTTCGTTCCCCAGGTGCGTACGGTGGGGCTGTGCCATTCCGTGCAGGGCACGGCAAAGGAGCTGTCCCTGGACATCGGCGTACCGATCGAAGAAATTCGCTATCGCTGCGCCGGCATCAATCACATGTCCTTCTACACCTCGTTCGAGCGCCTGTTGGCCGATGGCAGCGTCGAAGATCTTTACCCGCGTATCCGCGCCGTACTTGATGAAGGAAAGGTCCCGGACTGGAACCGGGTGCGTTATGAGGTGTTCAAGCACTTCGGCCATTTTGCGACCGAGTCTTCCGAGCATCTGGCCGAGTACGTGCCGTGGTTTATCAAGCGCCATCGCCCGGACCTGATCGAGCAGTTCAATATTCCGCTTGATGAATACCTGCGCCGCTGCGAGGAGCAGATCAGCGAGTGGGGCGTGCAAGAGCAGGCGCTGATCAACGGTGAAGGGCTCAAGGTGTGCCGCAGCCACGAATACGCTTCAAAAATCATCGAGGCCGAACTCACGGGTATTCCGACCGTGATCAACGGCAACGTGATGAACGCCGGATTGATCAGCAATCTGCCTGATAATGCCTGCGTAGAGGTACCCTGTGTGGTTGACCACAACGGTATTCAACCTACCCGGGTGGGTCATCTGCCGGTAGGCCTTGCCGCGTTGATGCAAACCAATATCAATGTTCAGCTCCTGACCGTGGAAGCCCTGGCCAGCGGTCGTCGTGAGCATGTCAAACAAGCCGTGATGCTTGATCCCCACGCGGCGGCAGAACTGAGCCTCGACGAAATCGCGACCATGGTTGACGACTTGATCGAGGCTCACGAAGGCTGGTTGCCGCACTTGGGTTAAGCGCAGGAAACCTGCTGTCTTAGCCTGAAATTCTACCCGAAGTACCCGTCAAACGGCCTTGACGGGCGGCCAGTTCCTGCGCGATCAACGGATCCGCCGGGGCTGGCGCTCACGCTCGCGCAAGTGAGCACTCACGGCACGTTTGTCCATAAAAACAATGAGTCCAGGGTGGACCTATGAACGTGACGCTAGGTACTGCAATTGGCGGGGTTCTGCCGTTTTTCAAATACGGCATGATCTTCTTTTTCTACTACTTCATCACGGGCGGTACGGCGCCTTTTCTTGCGGTGTGGCTGGGAGATGTCGGCACGCTGGATGCTGGCGCCATCGGCTTGATGTTCGGCTCCCAGGCGGTCTTTGCAATGCTGTTCCAGCCGCTCTTTGGCGTGCTGAGTGATCGTCTGGATCATCGCAAACACCTATTGTGTGTGGTCATCGGCCTGCTGATTTTGCTGGCACCCTTCATGAACTGGGTATTTGCGCCGCTGCTGCGCACCCACCTGATGCTGGCGGCACTGGTGGGCGGCGTTTACCTGGGGATTACCTTTGCCGCTGGCGGCGGGGCGTTGGAGGTGTACATCGAAAAAGCCTGCCGGGCCAACCGCATCCCCTATGGTCGGGTGCGAATGTTCGGTGCCATTGGTTTCGGTTTCTCGGCGGCAATTTCCGGGATGCTGATCAGCACCAGTCCCGAATCCATTTTCTGGCTGGGCTCGCTCTGTGCGGTGCTGATGGCCGTGCTCGTCTACCGGATCAAGCCGTGCCTGGGTGTTGTGCCAACAGGGGATGGCGCCGAGAAAACGCCACCGGTTTCCTATGCCGCCATCGGGAGCCTGTTGCTGGATCGGCGTTTCTGGTTTCTGGTGCTCTACGTGGTCGGTGTCGCATGCCTGTACGACATTTTCGACCAGCAGTTTGTGAACTACTTCCGTGGTTTCTTCGAATCGCCGCAGCAGGGCATGCAAGTGTTCGGGTTTGTCACCACGCTGACGGAGTGCATGGTTGCATTGGGCATGTTCCTGATCCCGGGCGTGCTGAACCGTATCGGTGGCAAAAATGCCCTGATCATTGCGGGGCTGGTGATGTGGCTGCGCATTACCGGTTCGGGGCTCGCAACCACGCCGTATGAAATGGTGGCGTTGAAGATGCTCCATGCCCTGGAAGTGCCACTGGTGTTTATCGGCATGTTCAAGTACATCGAGGATGTCTTCGGTACACGCTTGTCGGCAACGATTTACATGGTGGGCTTTGTGTTTGCCAAGGGGGTAGGGGCGACGTTCATTTCACCGCTGGCAGGGCACATGTACGAAGTCTTCGGCTTCCGGCACACCTATATCGTGCTGGGCAGCTCGGCCTTGTTGTTCACCATTATTTCAATGTTCAGCCTCGACAGTGGCAAACACAGGAAGCCTGTCCGGCTGGACTTGCGCAAGTCGCGCTCGGCGGTGGTCAAGCCTCAGGTCATGAGGCAGCCGGTGGTTGCAAAGTAAGGCTCAAGTCCTGCAGCCGGGTGCGCAGTCTGTTCTAGTGCTGTTCACTTGAAAGCAACGCTGCTCAAGTGTGGGAGCGGGCTTGCTCGCGATGGTCGTTAACGATGACTCGTATTGACTGAATCAATCCGGCGTTCTGAAGACCATCGCGAGCAAGCCCGCTCCCACAGAGGCTGAAAACGTTTAAGTGAACAACATTGGGGGGCTGCGGCCGGGGTCCAGATGATTTCTATGCCACCGCCAAAAATCCTCCACCAAATGGGAGCAGATGTAATTGGCGCTTTTTTACCTCGGAAAAAATTTCCCGCACGCGAGAACTCAGAGTTCTGGTGTGCGGGGAGAATTCATTCTTTGAAGCCGGGTAGACCATTGGCTGCTCGCCATTCCTTAACTGTCCGGGTAATCCCTTCGGCAGAATCATCAGCTCCTTCTTCTGGGTAGTAAATCAGGTCAGTACCGTCAGGATGCCCTGTGAGCTGTCTGAACTTGTCAAGAAACTCCCCCAATTTTTCATCGGATGCACCATTATCGTTCGCTTCAAATAGCTCATCCAAAAACTCGATGAACTGCGCTTCGGTATAATCAGAAATTGTCTTGTTCATGGGGGCACTTACCTGTGATTCTCAATATGGTTTTTTGGAGTATTGACTCGTAAGTTGTCCACGTCATAAACAGGCCCTCCGTCCGTGATGCGCTCGACATGGTGCAGCTCGAAAGTATTTCTCTTTCCGACGGTATCCCGTTCCCGAGCATTTGGTGCGTAACCTTCACGCATACGATTGCGGTTACGCTTTACAAACTGCGCACTCAATTCTGGATCATTCGCAACTTCCTCCCAAAATGCCGCCCGGAATTTGTCGAAGCTAGAGAACTTGCGACCTCGGAGTCTATCGGCAATGCATGTTGGAATCGGTGCGCCTGGTCCGCTGTCCGCCCCAGCAAGCCAGATTCCTGATACGTCCTGCCCGCTGCCTGTCACCACACCAGGAACATCGCGCACACTTAATGACAGGTATATTGGCGCGATTTGCGGCTGACTCGGAAACCAGATAATCGCATCCTGATAATCCGGTGGGTACGCGGGGTTAATCAGGATCTGGTCGCAATGCTGTTCACTTGAGAGCAGCGCTGCTCAAGTGTGGGAGCGGGCTTGCTCGCGATGGTCGTTAACGATGACGCGTATTGACTGAATCAATCCGGCGTTCTGAAGACCATCGCGAGCAAGCCCGCTCCCACAGAGGCTGAAATCGTTTAAGTGAACAACATTGGGGGGGCTGCGGCCGGGGTCCAGTTGCTCGCCACGTGGCTCAGCCTTGATCACCGGATAAAACCCGTACAGGTCGACTGAGCCGTCGGGCAGGTGGTTAACCGTTACCCGTGCCCGTCCGAGTAGAAAATAGCGTTGATTACGGGATCAGTGGCTTTGCGGCAAATGCTCGAACAGGGTTTTGCACACCCCGGCGATATGTTCATCCAGCAGCCCGACGGCCCGCTCCACATCACCGGCGCGGCAAGCATCGAGTATCTCCCGGTGTTCGTGATCTGCGCGGTGCTTGCCTGCCGACAAACTCATCTGGATACGCAGGTAGCGTTCGAGTTTGTCGTTGACCGAGCGGATCAGGCTGATCATGAAGGGCCGCTGCGCCGGCTCGTAGAGGCAGGCGTGAAGTTCCCAGTTGAGTTCGGCCCAGCGACCCACGTCATCCTCGCCGACAAACTCCTTACAGATGCGTTCGGCGCGAGCGAAGGTGTCCGCGGTCATGTTGGGGATGGCCAGGCGCAGCAATTTGTCTTCGAGCAGCATGCGCACTTCAAACATCTGGGCCAGCTCGGCCTCGGAAATCCGCGTGACCATGGCCCCGCGATTACGCTGGAACATCACCAGGCCTTCAGCCTCCAGACGCTTGAGGGCTTCGCGTACAGGAATTTTGCTGACATTGAACTGGCGGGCGATTTCGTCCTGGCGAATCGGCTCATCCTCGGCAAAGTGCCCGGCGACGATGGCATCGCGCAGATGCAGGGTGATGATTTCCGAGGTGGACGGTGAGTTGCCCAGGTCGGGAGCATTGAATTTTGGGTGGGCCACGGTCGTCATCGTTCACTGGTAAAAAAGATATGGTATACGAAAGTCGAAAGGTATTCCTTGTGCCGATGGTCGGTTGGGCTTCTTTGATTAAGGTCTCAGCGGACAAACGCCAGCACGCTGGCTGGCGACCCGGAGCCCGCCTGCAGGCGAAGCACGCCGATAACCAGCGTAATGCCGGTTGGCGGTAACTGGTCAAGATTGTTCAGGCACTCCAGAATTATGCCGTTGCGCGCCAGTACTAGCCGGTTGCAGGCAAAGGATGTTTCCTGGCCGGGATCTACACCGTGGGTGTCGATCCCTATCCCGGCGATGGCGCGTTGCTCAAGCAAAAAACGGCTGGCATCGGCACCGACGCCAGGAAAGTGCAGGCCTTGCTCATCGGCATTGAAAAATCGCCCGGGTTGCGACCAGCGCGATTGCCAGCCGGTATGAAACAGCACCACCGAGCCGGCTTCGATGAGGCCGTTGTCGACTTCCCACTGCTCAATGTCCTGAATACTGATGACATGGTCCGGGTTGTCACGGGCCGGGGCCTGAACATCAATGACCACGGCCGGGCGCACAAGGGCCTCGGGTCGATAGCCGTCGATGCCCATTGCCTGGGGAAAAAAACTGCTCGGGGCGTTCATGTGGGTTGCGCTGTGCTCGCCCATGCTGAAGCTGCGCAGGTAATAACCGTGTTCCTGCAGTGAGGCCTGGGGAGTAAAGGTGGTGGGTGGATCATCGGGCCAGACGGGGATATGGGTAGTAATCAGGTGGCTGAGGTCGACAATTCGATCGAACTGGATGTTTGGCATGGCTGATTTGCTCCTGGGTGAGGTCATGCATGGTGCCAAAGATTATTTGATCAAACAAAGCGCAATTCAGATCTGATAGGGACTCCGTTTTTTGTGTCGAAAGGCATTACCCGTCGTGTTCAAACCTGAGCACGGCATCCAGCCCGCCGTCGGGTCGATTGTGCAGTTCCAGTGTTCCACCGTGGGCCGCCGCGACGGTCTGGGCGATGCTCAGTCCCAGGCCATAGCCACCAGTGCTGCTGTTTCGCGATGACTCCAGGCGATAGAACGGCTCCAGAACCTGGGTCAGCTGTTCGGGCGCAATCCCCGGGCCGCTGTCCCTGACCGTGATGGTCAGGCTGGCGGGCTGCTCGTCGACGATCACGTGCACGTCGCGGGCATACCGCACGGTATTTTCCAGCAGGTTCTGGACGCAGCGTTTCAGGCTGCGGGCATAACCCGAGAACGGTCGGGTAGCCCGGCCGGTGAGGGTGATGTGTTCACCCACATCCTGCAGGTCGGCCTGAAGGCTTTGCAACAATGCGTTGATATCGATGCTCTGGCGGGGCTCGTTGATTTCACCGCTGCTGACGAAGTCCAGGGTGGTGGACACCAGCCCCTCCATATCGGTCAGGTCTTTGCGAAAACGCTCCTTGAGCGGCTCGTTGTCGAGCATCTCGGTGCGCAGTCGCA
Organism: Pseudomonas sp. RL_5y_Pfl2_69; assembly: GCF_963970465.1. Classification (NCBI taxonomy): domain Bacteria; kingdom Pseudomonadati; phylum Pseudomonadota; class Gammaproteobacteria; order Pseudomonadales; family Pseudomonadaceae; genus Pseudomonas; species Pseudomonas sp. RL_5y_Pfl2_69. The sequence continues at coordinate 218,291 of NZ_CAXAOU010000004.1, forward strand.
GGCGCGTGATGGGCGAGCGCAAGTCGTGGGACACCGCCGCCAGAAAACGCGTGCGCTCGGCCAGGCTGGCCAGCAGGCGTTGTTGCATCAGGTTGAACGCCTGGGCGGCACGTTGCACTTCCACCGGCCCCTTGATGGGCAGCGGCTGGCGCCGGATGTCCTGGCCCAGCGCCTGGGCAGCCTGTGCCAGTTGATTGAGCGGGCGAACGGCCAGGCGCACCGCCAGCAAGACAATGATGGCCACTACGATGATCCGCACCAGATAAATGCGCAGAAAGTAATCGATCATCACATCCGCCGGCGCCAGGCTGGTCCAGCCCTGATCCTCGCGGGCTTGTACATGCAGCCATCGGCCATCGGCCAGGCGCAGCTCAAGGGTAAATTGACCGGCGGCGGGGCTTGAACCGAACAGCGTATCGATCCCGGCCTTGTGCCCCTGATTGTCGAGCAGGGTCAGGTTGAGCAGGTTCAAGGGTGTTTGCGTTGCCGTCTTTTCATCGATCAGGCTGCGCAGCAACGACTCGGTTGCCCGATCCTGGGCCGTGAGCGGCGCACGTTCGGCACTGGGGGCATTACGCAGTTCAAGGTTGAAGGCGGGGGTGCTCAAGCTTTGCAGCAAAAGCCCGGTGCGCCGGGGGTCGGTCGTTGCCACGCGGACAATATCGGCCAGGCGACTGGCGATCAGGCGCGTGGGGATTTCCAGTACCTGGCTGTGGCGCACGTCATACCAGATGCTGCTGGTCAGCACTTGGGCTGCCAGCATGCCGCTGACCAGAATCACCACCAGCCGCCCATAGAGGGTGCGGGGCAACAGGGTCATGACTCGCTCGTCACGCAGGCCGAGGTGAGCATATAGCCCTCATTGCGCACGGTCTTGATCAGGCCGGGCGCCAATTGCTGGCGCAAACGGCTGACGCAGACATCAATGGATCGGTCGAAGGGCGTGCTGTCCTTGTCGAACACATGGTTGAGCAAAAAGTCCCGGCTCAACGGACGATTGGGGTGCTGCAACAGCAAGCGCAGCACGCGGTAGTCGGAGTTGCCCAGGCTGATCACCAGGCCGTCGGCGGACAGCACTTGCCGGGCGCGGGTGTCGAGCCGCCACTCATCAAAGCGCACATAAGTGGCCTCATCGACCCGGGCACGCTGCGGAAAGCTCTGCGCCCGGCGCAACACCACTTTGATGCGCACCAGCAACTCCCGGGGGTCGAAGGGCTTGGGCAGATAGTCATCCGCACCGATCTCCAGGCCCACGATACGGTCTATCAGGCTGGCGCGTGCGGTCAGCATGATCACCGGGATATTGGAGCTGCCGCGCAGCGTGCGGCACAGGCTCAGGCCGTCTTCGCCGGGCAGCATCAGATCGAGCACGATCAGGTCGATAACGCTCAATTCCAGGCGGCGGCGCATTTCCTTGCCATCGCAGGCGGTGGACGCCTGATAACCCGCGTCGCGCAGATAGTCGGCCAGCAACTGGCGGATGTCGGGGTCGTCATCGACGATTAACACATGATCTTGCTTGGACATGGGCAGTACAGACGCCTTGAGTCAGATGAACATTGAGCCGGGGAGGGCCGCACAAATAGCCGATTCCACGGCGCGCAGCCGGGCTAAATGTAATGGAATGTTGTGGGTGCTGTTTTCATGCACTGGCAATACAAATTCAGGCGATCCGCTGCAATGACGCTCTTTAGAATGGCGAATCTAAATGCGAGTCATTGTAATTAAGGAAGGCCCGATGCCATCGTCACCCGATGCGGCAGTAGTTCGCAATACCCCTTGTGCATTGAACGGTACGCTTGCCCCCGTGTTCAGCCTGCTGGCCCTCGGCGTATTGAGCCCGGCGAGCCAGGCGGCGCAGTCCTCGACAGAGGTGCTGACCCTGCCCGCATCGAACGTGGAGGGCACTTATGACTCGCCGTTCAAGGTCGATGAAGTGTCATCGCGCAAGGTCATGACGCCGCTGCTGGATGCCCCGCAGAGCATCACCATCGTGCCCCAGCAGGTGCTCAAGGAGCAGAACGCCCAGAGCTTGCAGGACATCTTGCGCAACGTGCCGGGCATCACCTTCATGTCCGGGGAGGGCAATCTTGGCTGGGGTGATCTGTTTTCCATCCGCGGGTTTTCTTCCGAGCAGAGCCTGACCGTCGATGGTGTGCGCGATGCGGGCATGTCCAGCCGCAACGACACCTTCAACCTGCAACAGGCCGAGGTGTTCAAGGGCACCGGCGCCATCGAGTCGGGTATTTCGGCAGTGGGCGGCAGCGTCAATCTGGTGAGCAAGGAAGCCCATCTGGGGGATGCCAATCGGGTGTCTGCCGGTGTCGGGACCGATGGCTATCGACGCCTGACCGCTGATATCAACCATGAGTTGAATGACACCAGCGCGGTGCGCATCAACCTGATGAAGCACCAAAGCCAGGTGGCTGAACGCGATGAGGTCGACTACGACCGCTGGGGCATTGCCACCTCGCTGGCCCTGGGGCTGTCGACGCCGACCCGGGGCTTTGTCGATTTTTTCTACCAGAAGGATGACAACACCCCGGACGGCGGCTTGCCGATCTTGCGCGGCACAGATGGCAAGCGCATGCCCGGGGTCAAACGCAGCAACTGGTACGGCGACTCCAGCCTGTACACCCAGCAAACCGAGACCACTTCGTTGACCGGGCGCCTGGAACACGACTTCGACAATGGGACGTTGCTGACCAACCAGGTGCGCTGGCAGCGCACCGACAACTTTTCGGTGCTGTCCCCGGCGCGTTTTACCGCCGCAGGCGCCGACGGCGCGAAAACCTGTACCGCCAACCGTTGCGCAACCCTGGGTTATGTCGGCGTGGGTCCGGTGTCGACGGTCAACGGGGTCAATGTCTACACCGACTACACCAACACCGGCAGCACCGCCAACGGGATACTGCGGGGCAGTGATTTCGGCTTGTCCAAACGCTACACCATCCTCGATAACCAGACCGACCTGAGCTTTGAATTCGACACCGGCGCCATCAGCCACAAGGCCGTGGCCGGGCTCGATGTCTACCATGAAACCTACGGTGGCCTTGAGCGCAACGCCAAGGTGCCGGCGCCGAACATGACGTTCGACATGGCTGACCCACAGCATGACTTTGCGGCGGTCTACACCACCAAGGGCGTCGGCGAGCCGCGTTCGAGCATCGACAACGCCGGGCTGTTTTTTGGCGATACCCTGACCCTGAATCAGTGGTGGCAGGTCATGGGGTCCCTGCGCTATGACCACTGGAGTGCCGAAACGACCCAGCGTGGCCAGGACGATGTCAAGGACACCTCGGGTGCCTGGAGCGGTCGCGCCGGGGTGGTGTTCAAACCACAACCCAACGGCACCATTTACGCGTCGTACAGTGAGTCGACCCAGCCTTCGGCGCTGGGTGCCTCGACCAACAACCAGATCTACGGTGCTGCCAGTACCCGTCGCTATACCCCGGCCAAGTCCAGGACTTACGAACTTGGCACCAAGTGGGACCTGCTGGACAAAGGCATGAGCGTGACCGCTGCGGTGTTCCGCACCGAGCTGGTCAACTCCTGGGAATACGCCGAGGGTGAAGCATCGCCGGTGCGTGCCTTGCCTGCCAAACGGGTCGATGGCGTCGAGCTGGGCCTGCAAGGCACCTTGACCGATCGCTGGACGGCCTACAGCGGTTTCTCGGCCCTCAAAAGCGAACAGACCAAGGGCGTCAACAAAGGCGCAGAGGCCAAGAACGTGCCCGACCTGACGGCCAACCTGTGGACCACCTACGCCTTTACCGATGACCTGAGCTTGAGCTATGGCGCCAACTACGTGGGTCGTCGTCGCTACACCGACAACAAATACGTGGGTGGCCTGAATAACAACAGCAGCTATGCCGACGGTCCTTCAGGGGTGCTTGCGATCTACACCCAGGACAAGGAAAAGGCCCCCGGCTACTGGGTGCACTACCTGGCAGCGCAGTACAGGTTCAATCGCCAGACCACGGTCAACCTCAATGTCGACAACCTGTTCAACACCTTCTACTTCAGCCGCGTCGGCGCCTCGCTGGATGGCTTCCAGCTGTATGGCGTGCCGGGAGCCGGACGCACGCTGACGGCGAGTATCGATTATGACTTCTGATTCCGGGTTGTTGCGGAGCGAGAGATGCTGATCGAAATCGCCGACCTGTTCAGCCCGCAGGAAGTGACCGAGATGCGCCGCGTGCTGCTCGATCAGCCGTGGGTCGATGGCAAGCAGACCGCCGGAGTGCGCTCGGCGCGGGGCAAGTTCAACCGCCAACTGGCCGAAGACAACGAGGTCGGCCTGTTGCTGGGCCAGCGCATTCTGCAGCGGCTGTCCGATAACGCGTTGTTCATGTCTGGCGCGTTGCCCAAGCGCATCTACCCGCCCTTGTTCAACCGCTACAGCGCAGGCGAGTCGTTCGGTTTTCATATCGACAACGCCATTCGCGGCATCAAGGGCGTTCGTGAGCGGGTGCGCACGGACGTGTCCGCGACCCTGTTTCTGGCCGATCCCCACAGCTATGACGGCGGCGAACTGGTGATCCGCGACACCTTTGGCGAGCGCAGCGTCAAGTTGCCCGCCGGGCATCTGGTGCTGTACCCGGGCAGCAGCGTGCACAAGGTCAACCCGGTGACCCGGGGCGAGCGTGTCGCGAGTTTTTTCTGGATCGAAAGCCTGGTGCGCGAAGACAGCCAGCGCAGCCTGTTGCTGGACATGGACGTGGCCATTCAACGCTTGACCGCCCAACAGGCGGATGACGAATCACTGCTGCAACTGAGCGGCGTGTATCACAACCTCTTGCGGCGCTGGAGCGACGTTTGAGCCTTTTATTCAGCAGGAGATTTGCCGTGTCGAGAGTGTTTTTGCGTCAGGCCTTTGTACGCCTTGGGGCCATGCTGGTGCTGGTGGCGTTGGGGACTTCGTGCGCCAGTGCCAAAGAGGTCACTGATGCCTTGGGGCGGGTGGTCAAGGTGCCGGACCAGGTGCAGCGGGTGGTGCTGGGGGAAGGGCGGCTGATTTCGGCCTTCGCGCTGCTCGACCGCGATCAGCCGTTCAAACGTATCGTTGGCTGGCAGAACGACCTGCGCAAGCTTGACCCCAACACCTACGCGGCTTACGTGGCGAAGTTCCCCGAGGTCAAGGACATCCCGTTGATCGGCCAGGCCTCCGAGCAGAGTGTCAGTGCCGAGCAGATTCTGGCGCTCAAGCCGGATCTGGCGGTGTTCAGTATTTCCGGGCATGGCCCCACCGATCACAGCCCGGTGGCCGATGTGCTGGAAAAAGCCGGGATTGCGGTGTTGTTCGTCGATTTCCGGGTCAACCCGATGCAAGGCACCGAGGACAGCATGACAGCACTGGGCCAGGCGTTGGGGCGCGAAGCCCGGGCCAGTGCCTTTCTTGATTTCTACCGCCAGCACATCGAGCGCATCACCCAGACCCTGGGCGCGATCGATGACAGCCAGCGCCCAAAGGTGTTTCTGGAACTGCTGGGCGGGGTCTGGGCCAATCCCGGGCATACCACCGGCAAGGGCGGCATGGGCGAGCTGATCCGCCTGGTGGGCGGGCGCAATATTGCCGAGGGCGTGGTGCCCGGGGCGCTGGGAGACATCAGTGTTGAATACGCGCTCAAGGCCGATCCCGATGTGTACATCCTCTCGGGCAATCAAAAGCCCGGTGTGATGCTGGGCGCGGGCATCGATGAACAGACGGCCCGGGCGTCGCTCAAGCACGTGCTCAAGCGTCCGGAGTTTGTCGAGCTGCGGGCGGTGCGCTAGGGTAATGTCCATGGCCTGTGGCACGACTTTTACAATTCGCCGTACAACATTCTCGCCATTGAGGCGATGGCCAGGTGGATTCACCCCGAAAGGTTTGCCGACCTTGATCCACAGCTGACGCTGGCTGAAATCAACCGACAGTTCCTCGACACGCCGCTGGCGGGCCAGTACTGGATCAGTGAGCAGAAATGACTTCAATCGCCAACCCGGCAGTGATTGCTGCCAGCCAGGGTTATCGGCGTCTGCTGGCGCGACGGTGTTGCCTGTTGCTGGTGATGGGCTGCGCGCTGGTGGGCGCCGTGCTGCTGGACCTGTCCACCGGCTCGTCAGGCATGGGGCTTGGGGACTTGATCCAGGGGCTGCTGCACCCGCAAACCCTGGACGTGACCGACCGCGTGATCATCTGGAATGTGCGCCTGCCCTATGCGCTGATGGCCGTTATGGTCGGCGCAGCCCTGTCCCTGGCCGGTGCGGAAATGCAGGCGATCCTCAATAACCCGCTGGCCAGCCCGTTCACCCTGGGCGTGTCGTCGGCCGCTGCGTTGGGGGCTTCGCTGGTGATCGTGTTTCCGGTGAGCAGCGCCTTGTTGAGTCGCGACTCCCTGGTGGCCCTGTCGGCTTTTGTGTTTGCCTGCGGCTCGATGTTCCTGCTGCACGGCATGTCGCGGCTGCGCGGGGCAGGGGTCGAGACCTTGGTGCTGTTCGGTATTGCGCTGGTGTTCAGTTGCAACGCACTGGTTGCCCTGTTGCAGTTGCTGGCCACTGAAGACGTCCTGCAGCAACTGGTGTTCTGGAGCCTGGGCAGCGTGGCCCGGGCCAATTGGGACAAGCTGGGGATTCTGGCCATGGTGGTGGCGCTGACTGCGCCGTTTTCCCTGCACGCGGCTTCACGCATGACGTTGCTGCGCATGGGCGAGGAGCGGGCGCAGAGCTTTGGCGTGGATGTGCGGCGGCTGCGTTTTTTCTCGTTGCTGCGCATCAGCCTGTTGGCCGCTACGGCGGTGGCGTTTGTCGGCACCATTGGTTTTATCGGCCTGGTGGGGCCGCATATTGCGCGGATCCTGATCGGTGAGGACCAGCGCTTTCTGTTCCCGGCCAGTGCGCTGGTGGGCGCGTTGTTGCTGTCGCTGTCCTCGGTGGTCAGCAAAATCATCATGCCGGGCGTCATCGTGCCGGTGGGCATCGTCACCGCGCTGGTGGGGGTGCCGATTTTTGTGGCGCTGGTCTACAAGCGGGGCAGGCAGTTATGAGTGAGCAGGGGTTGTTGATCCGTCACGGGCACGTGAAGTACGGGCGCCGGGTGGTGATTGGCGATGTCTCGTTGCCAGAGCTGCGTCCCGGCACGCTGACCGCCCTGATCGGGCCCAACGGTGCCGGCAAATCGACCTTGTTGCGGGGGCTGGCGGGGCTTGAGCCCATGACCGGTGCCGTCAGTCTGCAAGGTCGGCCACTGGGGCCGATGTCCGTGGCCCAGCGCGCCCGTCTCATCACCTACATGCCCCAGCACTTGCCCCCGGGACTGGGGTTGAGTGTGACCGAAAGCGTCATGGCGGCGTTGCGGGTGGGGGCAGGCGGCGGCGATTACCTGCTGCAAGCCTATGAGGCCTTGCAGCGCATCGGCATCCAGCACTTGGCCGATAACCTGCTCAACGCATTGTCCGGTGGCCAGCGGCAACTGGTCAGCCTGGCACAACTGATCGCCCGCAGGCCCCGTGTGATGCTGCTGGATGAGCCCACCAGTGCGCTGGACCTGAACTATCAACTGCGGGTAATGGAATGCGTGCGGGCGATGGTGCGTCAGCACGGGCTGATTGCCGTGATTGTCATGCACGACATCAGCCTGGCGGCCCGTTACGCAGACCGGATTGCCGTATTGCGCGAGGGCGCGCTGATCGGTTTCGGTCCCCCGGAGCAGGTGCTGACCCCGCAACTTTTCGCCGAGGTTTATGGGGTTAATGCGCGCGTTGAACGCTGTTCGCAGCAGACGATCCAGATTCTGGTGGATGGTGCGCTGGAGGTGATTCAGGTCGGACATCAGGGGTAGGGGCTGAATTCAACGCACATCAATCTGGTAAGGCCAATTCAATTATTTTGAAAACTGGTCTTGCCAATTTTTTTGGCTGCGTGTAATTTTCGAGGCGTGATCATCCAAGCGGCAATCAAGCCTGCACACAATAAGAGGAGATCCAGATGCCCTGTCTTTTCCCCTCCGTTGTTGCAGCCCTCCCTGTTTGTCACCCCTCTATCACCTCGCCTGTACCCGTAGCCCCCGGGCTAACGACGGAGAATAAAAAATGCTGACTGTGATCTGTAACGAGCCGCGCTCGCTCACCGCCATCGAAAGTCCGATTCCCGAGCGCAAGCCCGGCGAAACCCTGATCAGGGTCAAGCGCGTGGGCGTGTGTGGCACTGACCTGCACATTTACACCGGCAACCAGCCGTTCCTTGAGTACCCTCGGGTCATGGGCCACGAGTTTTCCGGCATCGTCGAAACCAGTGAAGAGGGCAGCGGTCTGGTCGCTGGGGACGTGGTCTACGTGATGCCCTATATCTCGTGTGGCACGTGCATCGCCTGCCGTCAGGGCAAGACCAACTGCTGCACCCGGATTCAGGTGCTCGGCGTGCATTGCGACGGCGCCTTTACCCAATACCTGAGCGTGGCCCATCAATTCATTCACAAGGCCGAGGGCGTGTCGCTGGACCAGGCGGCAATGATCGAGTTCCTGTCCATCGGCGCCCATGCGGTGCGCCGCTCGAACATCCAGGCCGGGCAGCGCACGCTGATCGTCGGAACCGGACCGATCGGCATGGCGGCGGCGATCTTTGCAGGGCTGCGCGGGGCCATCGTCACCGTGCTCGATACCCGTGACGACCGCCTGGATTTTTGCCGCAAGCACCTCAATGTTCACGCCGCAGTGAAAATTGGCGAGGGTGACAAAGAGGCGCTCGCCGACCTCACCGAAGGCGATTTCTATGACGTGGTGTTCGACGCCACCGGCAACGCCCGGGCCATGGAACGCGGCTTTGAATTTATCGCCCACGGCGGCACCTACGTGATGATTTCCGTGGTGCGTGACTCGATCACCTTCTCCGATCCCGAGTTCCACAAGCGCGAAGCCACCCTGATGGGCAGCCGCAATGCCACTGTCGAAGACTTCCGCTACGTCGAGCAATGCCTGCGCGATGGCCTGATCCCGGACCAGGCGCTCAACACCCACCGTATCCCGCTCAGCGAAGTCGTGAACCAATTCACCACGCTGCTGGATCCGCAGCAAGGCGTGGTCAAAGCCATTATCGAGTGCTGAGGGGGTGGTGATGAGCGATAGCCAATTTCCGCCGATCCTGCAGTTCGGAACCAGCCGGTTTCTTCAGGCTCACGTTGACTTGTTCGTGTCCCAAGCCCTGGAGCGTGGCGCAGCCCTGGGCCGCATCGCCGTGGTACAGAGCACCGACAGCCCGGCCAGCACTGCGCGCACCGCAGCACTGGCCAGCGGTACACCGTACCGGGTGCTGATCCAGGGCATCGAAAACGGTCAGGTGGTGGAGCAGAACCTGTGGGCCTCGGCCATCAGCCGCGCGGTGCATGCCACCGAGCAATGGCCGGTGCTGCGCAAGGGCTTTGTGGAGCAGGTCAAAGTCGTGGTGTCCAATACCGGGGACCGGGGTTATCAACTGGATTCGCGGGATACGCCAGCGTTGCTCGACGTGGATGCCCCGGCACCGGTCAGCTTCCCGGCCAAGCTGTTGGTGTTGTTGCATGACCGCTGGGTAAACAACCCCCAGTCCACCTTGTCGCTGTTCCCCTGTGAACTGGTCGCGCGTAACGGCGACGTGCTGCGCGACCTGCTGGTAACGCTGGCCCGTAGTTGGGCGCTGGGCGATGCATTCGAGGCCTACCTGATCCACACCTGCCGCTGGGCGAACTCCCTGGTCGACCGCATTGTTTCCCTGGCCCTTGAGCCGGTGGGCGCGGTGGCTGAGCCCTATGCCCTGTGGGCGATCGAGCGCCAGGAGGGGCTGACCCTGCCGTGCAGCCATGAGGCCATTGTCCTGACCGATGACCTGGACGATTTCGAGCGCCTCAAGCTGTTTACCCTGAACCTGGGCCACAGCTATCTGGCCGAGCGCTGGTTGAGCGATGGCCGACCGGCCACCGAGACGGTCTACCAGGCCATGCAAAGCCCTGCCTTGCGTGCCGACCTGGAAGCCCTGTGGGCCAGCGAAGTGTTGCCGGTGTTCGCTGCCCTCGGCCAGTTCGACGCGGCGCAGCGTTACGTCGACAGCGTGCGTGAACGCTTTGGCAACCCGTTCCTGCAACACCGTCTCGCTGATATTGCGGTTAACCATAAAGACAAGAAAACACGCCGTTTGCTGCCCCTGGTCGAGCTGGCTGAACAGCTTGCTCCCGGTCTTGAGCAGCCGATGTTGCGGGCCGTCCTGCTCAGCCAGCACTGAGTGGCGCGCCATAACCGTTGAGGATCCACCATGAACCTTGCAAGCTCATCCTTACTGGTACTGACGGGGGGAGATGACGTCGCGGTCGCACGCGGCGATATCGCCCAAGGTCAGGTACTGCATGCCGACGGCCTGGCCATCATCGCCCGGGCCGACATTCCCTCGGGCCACAAGATCGCCCTGCGCGGTGTGGTTTGCGGGCAGCCGATTCGCAAATACGGTCAAATCATCGGGCAGGCCACCGTGGACGTAAAGCCCGGTGACTACGTACATGTACACAACCTTGAAATGCCCTCGGGCAGTTCCACCCACACCCTGGCCAACGTCTATCAGCCCACTGTTTTCAACGACTACGACGTCAGTTTTGACGGCTATGTCCGGGCCGATGGCCGTGTGGGTACGCGCAATTACATCGGGGTCATTTCCAGCGTCAATTGTTCGGCCACCGTGTGCAAACAGATTGCTGCGGCGTTCGATGCCGCCCACCTGCGCGATTACCCCAATGTCGACGGCGTGGTTGCAATCACCCACGGCAGCGGCTGTGGCATGGGGGCCAAGGGCGACGGGATCGAGATCCTCAAGCGCACCCTTCGCGGCTATGCAGACCATGTGAATTTTGCCGGTGTACTGGTGATCGGCCTGGGGTGTGAAGTCAACCAATTGGCCCCGCTGATGGAGCAACTGGCCGATCGGCCGGCAGCGCTCAAGGCCAGCCTGGTGATCCAGGAGGCGGGCGGCACCCGCGAAACGGTGCAGCGGGGGATCGAGCTGGTACAGGCAATGCTGGCGCCCGTAAACAGCCAGCAGCGCAGCCGTGTATCGGCCCGCCACCTCACCGTGGGCCTGCAGTGCGGCGGTTCGGACGGGTATTCGGGGATCACCGCCAACCCGGCCCTGGGGGCGGCGGTGGACCTGGTGGTGCGCCACGGGGGGACGGCGATTTTGTCGGAAACCCCCGAGATTTATGGTGCCGAGCACTTGCTGACCGCCCGTGCCGCTACACCGCAGATCGCAGAAAAATTGATGAGCCGGATTCATTGGTGGGAAGACTACGTGCGTCATCACGACGGAGACATGAACAACAACCCGTCACCGGGCAACAAGGCCGGTGGCATCACCACCATCCTTGAAAAGTCCCTGGGCGCAGTGGCCAAGGCGGGCGCCACCGGCCTGATGGGGGTTTACGAGTATGGCGAGACGATCGAACAGACAGGCCTGGTGTTCATGGACACCCCTGGCTACGACCCGGTGTCCGCCACCGGCCAGGTGGCGGGCGGGGCGAACCTGATCTGCTTCACAACCGGGCGCGGTTCGACCTACGGCTGCAAACCGACGCCGTCCCTGAAAATCGCCACCAATACCCGACTGTTCGAGCGCATGGCGCTGGACATGGATTTCAATGCCGGTGCGATCGTCGAGGGTGCAGAGTCAGTGGCCGAAGCCGGTGAGCGGCTCTTCCAGTTGATGCTCGCAACCGCGTCGGGTCGCTCCACCTGCAGCGAAGAGAACGGCATGGGCGACAACGAATTCCTGCCTTGGCAAATCGGTGCGGTGATGTGACATGAGCGACTCAACAGAAACGATCGACATTGTGACCTGCGGCGAGGCGATGGGCCTGTTCAGCGCCATGACCGACGGCAGCCTGCATGAAGCCGAACAGTATGTGCGTGCCGCCGCAGGCGCCGAGCTGAATGTGGCCACCGGCCTGGCACGCCTTGGCTTTCGGGTCGGCTATATCAGCCGCCTGGGGGATGACACCCTCGGCCACTGGCTGCGCGAGGTCATGGCGCGTGACGGTATTGACCACCGGCACACCGTGCAGGACAGCGAACACGCCACGGGCCTGATGTTCAAGTCGCGCCGTTCGGACGGTGGCGACCCGGACATCGAGTACTACCGCAAAGGTTCGGCGGCCAGTCACTTGAGCCTGGCCGATTACCCGGCCGGGTACTGCCGAGGCGCCAGGCATCTGCATATCACGGGCATCAGCCCGGCACTGGGTGACAGCGTGTGCGAGCTGATTGTGCACATGGCCCGTGACATGCGTGCCGCAGGCTGCAGCGTGTCATTCGACCCCAACCTGCGGCCACGGCTCTGGGCGTCCCAAGCCCACATGGTGGCTTGCCTGAATGATCTGGCCGGGCTGGCCGACTGGGTGTTCCCCGGTCTTGCCGAAGGCCGTTTGCTCAGTGGCCTCGAACAGCCCGCCGACATTGCCCGGTACTTCCTGGACAGAGGCTGCTCCCTGGTGGTCATCAAGCTCGGTGCCGAGGGCGCCTATTACGCCAGTGCCACTGAAAGCGGCTACAGCCCCGGCTACCCGGTGAGCAACGTCGTGGACACCGTGGGCGCGGGGGACGGTTTTGCCGTGGGTGTCATCAGCGCCTTGCTCGAAGGCTCAAGCGTTGCCCGGGCCGTGGCCAGGGGCAACCTGATCGGCGCCCGGGTGCTGGGTTTCCCGGGGGACAGCGATGGATTACCGACGCACGCAGAACTGGCGAGGTTTGCCGAACACACGTGATACGCAGAGTGAAGATGCCTGAGTGCATCCTGGATAACACCTACTCCAACAATAAGAAGAGGTACGTTCCATGAGTTATCAAGCGTTGTATGACTCGCCCGCGCTGGCGAGCGGCGTCAAGAAAGCAGCGATCCGGCTATTGCCGTTTCTCGCCCTGATGTACGCCCTGGCGTTTATCGACCGCGCCAACGTCGGTTTTGCCAAGATCGCCTATCAAGCCGACACCGGTATCGGTGACGCCGCATTTGCCTTGGGCGCGGGGATTTTCTTTATCGGTTATGCGCTGTTTGAAGTGCCCAGCAACCTGATCCTGCAGCGAGTGGGCGCACGGGTGTGGATGGCGCGGATCATGGTCACCTGGGGGCTGGTCTCGGCGTCGATGATGTTCGCCACCAGCGAGACATCCTTCTACGTCATCCGCTTTTTGCTGGGGGTGTCCGAGGCGGGCTTCATGCCCGGGATCATCCTGTACCTGACGTACTGGTTTCCGGCCAAGCAACGCTCCCGCGCCATTGGCCTGTTCTACTTTGGCGTACCGGTGGCGATGCTGATCGGCAGCCCGTTGTCGGGGTTCATCCTCGATACCAGCAACCCCTTTGGCCTGACCAACTGGCAGTGGATGTTTGTGGTCGAAGGCCTGGCGGCCTCGGTGGTCGGGGTGATTGCGTTCTTCTATCTGGCGAGCCGTCCAAGCGAAGCCAAATGGCTGACCGCTGAAGAAAAACACGCCATGAACACCGTCATTGAAGGCGAAGAAAAGGCCAAGGGCTACGCCAGCCACGGCTCGATCTTTGGTGTACTCAAAGACAAGCGTGTACTGATGTTTATCGCCATCTACTTTTGCGTACAGATCGGTAATGCGCCGCTGGCGTTCTACTTGCCGGCCAAACTGGCCTCGACCCTGGGTGGTCAGGTCAACACCTCGGTCGGCCTGCTGCTGATGATCCCCTGGCTCTGCACCATCGTCGCCATGCGTATCGCCACGGTATATGCCGACAAACACAACAACCATCGCCTGGTCGCATCCTCCATGCTTGCCGTTGGCACGCTGGCCTTTGCATCGCTGTCGGTGATCAACACGCCAGTGCTGACCCTGTTGGCGTTCTGTATCGCCATACCGGGGCTGGTGGCCAGCCAGCCCGTGTTCTGGAGCCTGCCGACCCGTCATCTGGGCGGCACCAGCGCAGCCACCGGGATCGCCTTCATCATCTCGATCGGTAACCTGGGCGGCTTTGTCTCGCCGCAGATCAAGGCCTACGCCGATGCGGTGACCGGCAACAGCAGCACCGGCTTCCAGGTCGTGGCAGCGCTGTGCTTTGTCAGTGTGTTGTTGCTGCTGATGCTCAAACGCACACCGTCGACGGCGACCACTGCTTACGTGCCGCCTGCCGACCTGACGTCTAGTCGCCCGTAACCCCGCCTGTACCCTCAAGGCCGGCCTGCACCCGCAGTTCGGCCTTGACCATTTCCATCGCCGCCGTGGGCACCCGTCCTTTGCGGCTGATCAGCCCGAAGGGCATCAAGCGCGCCGCCACCGTGATCGGCAGCGGTGCCAGCACCCCCAGTTCGCTGTAGTACTCCACCAGTGACAGCGGCATCAAGGCGAGCATGTCGGTTTGCTGGAGCAGTGAGACCGTGAGCATGGTCGAGGCGGTTTCAAGTGGGCTGGCAGGAGCCTGCACCTGGGATTGGCGAAAAATCTGCTGATAGATTTCCCGCAGCGGCGCGGGTTGCGATTGCACGATCCAGGGGTAGCAGGCCAGGGTTTCCAGGGTGACGTCGCTGTTGTGCTGCTGCGGATGGCCGGTGCGCGCGACGATCTGAATCACCTCTTCATCGAACGCTTCGAAGTTCAGGTCTTCGGTTGGCCAGCCATCGGTGATTCGGGCGATGACCAGGTCCAGCTGATCAAGACTCAAGGCCTGGAGCAGCACGTCACTGGTGTCGATGACCACGGTGATGTTCAGCTTGGGATGGCGTTGGGTCAATTGCGCCAGGGTGCGTGGCAGCAGGCCGCCCACCAGTGACCCCATTGAACCGATGCGCAAGGTCCCCAGATTGCCCGATTGCAGGGCCGTCATTTCTTCGTGCAGGCCGCTCATGTCAGCGAATACCAGCTGCGCATAACGAATGGCCGCTTCCCCCAGCGTGTTCGCGACCAGGCCCTTGTGGGTGCGGATAAACAACGCTTCGCCCACCAGGCTCTCAAGCTCGTGCAGCGCCTTGGTCACTGCAGGCTGGGTCAGCGCCATGATGTTCGCGGTCTTGCGCAGCGAGCCTTCTTCAGACAGGACAAACAGCAGTTGCAGGTGGCGCATGCGCAGGCGACTGCGGAACTGTTCAAGCGGCTTGATCATGGGGCGATTACCTGGAGTGATCGGTGTAGTCGAAACATTCAATTTCGCAGAGGGGTCGTGCAGGACAGACTGCGGGTGCGGCACGAAAATAACATGAATAAGCCTGCATCCACCGCAGACGGCGGGGCAAGCTTCAACTTCAGGATAACCCCATGTCTACCCTTATTACCCAGGTCGCTGTCCGCGATATTCGCTTTCCTACTTCCAGAAGCATGGACGGCTCGGATGCGATGAATTCGACGTCGGACTACTCAGCCACCTATGTCACCTTGCACACCGATTCGGGCGACGGCCTGGAAGGGCACGGCCTGACATTCACCATCGGGCGCGGTAACGATTTGTGCGTTGCCGCGGTCAAGGAACTGGCCAAGCTGTTTGTCACCGGTCGTACCCTGGAAAGCATCACCGGCAACTTCGGGGCCTACTGGCATGAAATCGTTGCCGGTGACTGCCAGCTGCGCTGGGTCGGCCCGGAAAAAGGGGTGGTGCACCTGGCCACCGCGGCCATCATCAACGCGCTGTGGGACCTGTGGGCCAAGAAGGAGGGCAAGCCGGTCTGGAAGCTGCTTGCCGACATGAGCCCTGAAGAGCTGGTGCGCTGCGTCGACTTCACCTTTATCACCGATGCCCTGACGCCACAGGAAGCCATAGCGATGTTGCGTCGCGCGGCACCGGGCAAGGCCGAGCGCGAGCAACAGATGCTTCGCGAAGGCTACCCCGGCTATACCACTGCCGCCGGCTGGCTGGGTTATTCCGAAGAAAAAATGCGCCGCCTGGCCCGTGAGGCGGTGGACGCAGGCTGGACCCATCTCAAGCAGAAGGTGGGTGCCGATATCGAGCAAGACATGCGCCGCGCCCAGATCCTGCGTGAGGAACTGGGCTGGGATCGCAAACTGATGATGGACGCCAACCAGACCTGGGACGTGGACGAGGCGGTCAGCAACATGCGGCGTCTGGCCGAGTTCGATCCCTGGTGGATTGAAGAACCCACCAGCCCGGACGACGTGCTCGGTCACGCGGCGATTCGCCAGCGCATCCACCCGATCGGCGTGGCCACCGGTGAGCATGCGCACAACCGGGTCATGTTCAAGCAGTTCTTCCAGGCCGGTGCCCTGGACTTCTGCCAGCTCGACCCCGCGCGTCTGGGTGGCCTGAACGAAGTGCTGGCAGTGGTGTTGATGGCCGCCAAGTTCGGTGTGCCCGTGTGTCCCCATGGCGGGGGGGTCGGCTTGTGCCAGTACTCGCAAAACATTGTGCTGTTCGATTACATCGCGGTCTCGGCTTCGCTGGAGAAACGCGTGCTGGAATACGTGGATCACCTGCACGAAAACTTCCTCGAACCGATCGTGATACGCCGCGGACGCTACATGCCGCCCCAACAGCCGGGATACAGCGTGACGATGAAACAATCGTCCCTGGAGCACTTTGAGTACCCCAATGGCCCGGAGTGGCAAGACCAGCATCAGGGCTGATCTGCCAGATGAAGTGTCCAGGGCTGCCACCGAGGTTTCTCCAGTCCACCTCGGCCTCTGTGGTAGCCTTTGGCATCATTTCTCGGACTCAGACTCGATGGTCTCCTCCTTTCCTGCTCCAGAGCGCAAGCTCTACCAGAAAATCGCCGACAGGCTTCGTGAATACATCGTTCAGGGCGACTTCAAGGTCGGCTCGCGCTTGCCTCCTGAACGCGACTTGACGCAGTTGCTGGGGGTATCACGGCCTTCGTTGAGGGAGGCGCTGATTGCCCTGGAAATAGAAGGCAGTATCGAAATCAAGATGGGTTCCGGGGTCTATGTTGCCGCGCGCGTGTCCGAGGGCGGCGCACGCACGGTGACCCTGGGTGAGAGCCCCACCGAACTGATGCAGGCGCGGGCACTGATCGAAGGCGAGGCCGTGGTGCTGGCCTGCATGCACGGGAAGAAAAGCGATTATCGCTACCTCAAGGACTGCATCGACGCCATGCGTGAGAGCATCAAGGCCAATCGGCCGCCTCTGGATGACGACCGCAAGTTTCACCATCGCCTGGCGAAAATGACCGGCAACTCCGCGCTGGTGCGGATCATTACGTCGTTGTTCGAC
Organism: Pseudomonas sp. RL_5y_Pfl2_69; assembly: GCF_963970465.1. Taxonomy (NCBI): domain Bacteria; kingdom Pseudomonadati; phylum Pseudomonadota; class Gammaproteobacteria; order Pseudomonadales; family Pseudomonadaceae; genus Pseudomonas; species Pseudomonas sp. RL_5y_Pfl2_69. The sequence goes on from NZ_CAXAOU010000004.1 coordinate 235,475, forward strand.
GAACGCCACAGCCCGATTTCATCGCACCTTAGCGAACACTCCGAAAACCCCGGGACCTGGGATGCCGCCGTGATCGAGCACGAATCGATCCTGCACGCCCTGGAGTGCAAGGACGTGATCGCTGCGCAGACAGCCATCCGCCAACATTTGCTGCGCTCAGAAGCCCGTTGGCTGGGGGCGCTGGAGGCGGAGTGATATCTGGCCCCCGCGAGGGGGCGCCATAATGGAGCGTATTGCCCCGGGTGCACCGGCGTGAGGCATGAGCTGTCGCGTTCCACCCTTGCAAGGCATGGCCGTGAGGGCGGCTTCGTGTTGGCCTGGTAGTTGCTATCAATTTGACATCATTTATGTCATTGAGAGTGTATTGAATGCCGCTATCCAGCAGTTCCATGACGCTGTCCTCTCGAGAGAAGCACTGGCTACCCTGGTTCGGCAAAACCGGAAAAATCATGATGGGCTGGTCGTGCTGGCTTAATCGCGCGGCTTACCCTGTGATTGAACAGACATTCGAAGCCATCGCTGAGACCCGTGTGCAGTTGCTGCAAAACTGGACTCGCGAGCAATGGGAGCACCTGGCTGAACTGGCAGAAAGCCTGGCCGGTGACTTCGCCCAACTCGATAGCACTTCGCTGACGGACAAGCTCGCTCAGGCAGAAGACTTCTCCGAATTATTTGTGCTGGATACCCATGCCAATGTCCTGGCCTCGACCTGGAGTCGGCGCGCGAGCACAAGTCTTGAGCATGCACGTGCATTGGCAGAAGGCTTGAAGGCGCCGTTTCTGCAGGGGCCTTACTGCGACCCGCTGACCTTGCAGATCGGCCCGTCTTCTTCCCGCTTTCACGATGAAGTGACGTTGATGTTCTATCAGCCGATCAAGGTTGGCGCCACCGTGCTGGGGTGCCTGTGCGGTCGCGTACCCAACGATGTGCTGGGTGATCTGATCCAGCGCGAGGCCGGGCACATCTTTGCCGAGTCCGGTGACAACTACCTGTTCATGGCCCAGTCCCGTTTTGACCCGGCCATTGCGCCAGGGACCGCCTTGTCCCGATCGCGCTTCGAGGACGGTACATTCACCCATGGAGAAAACCTCAAAAGCGGGGTGCAAACGCCCTGGAGAACCGTCCAGATACAGCGCCATACCGAGCTGGAACTGCGCTTCACCGACCCTGCCACGCAGCAACTGCACGCAGGCGTTCGCGAGACCATCCGTACGGGTTCCAACCTGTTCGTGACCTATCCCGGTTATTCGGACTACCGGCACATTCCGGTGGTGGGCAAAGGCGTCACGTTTCAGTTGCCGGGTTCACCGGATCGCTGGGGCATGATGTGCGAGGCCGACCTGGAGGAAGTCTATCGTCGGCGCTCCCTCAGTTATGGCCTGATGAAGCCGTACCTTGCGACCATGGCAGGTCTGTTTGCCTGCAACTACGTGGTCCGGCATTACAGTGGCCTGGGCCAGGACATGATTGATGCCGCCGAAATTCTGAGCATGGTGTGTGCGGCAGTGCTGTTCAGCCGGTGGGGGCCAAAAAGACTGGCTGCCAGGTTGAACGTGATGACGGGCGTGATCATGACCATCGCCGAGGGTGAGGGCAACCTGCGCCAGCGACTGGACACCACGAAAATGGCCAATGACGAAACCGGGGACATGGGGCGCTGGATCAACAGCTTCATCGACCATCTGGACTCGGTGGTCGGTCAGGTGGTGAAAGCCAGCAGCACGGTCGGCAGCACCAACCGGATGATGCTGGGGCGTAGCCAGCAAGCCAGTGTGACGTCTGCCGAGGTCGGCGAAGCGGTTCATCGCATGATGATTATCGTCGAAGACCAATTGGGCGAGATCCAGCAAGCCTCGGCCAGTGCCGAGCACATGAAGCAGGCAATGGATGAAGTTGTCGCCCGTGCCCGCGAACAGTTTCTTGCCGTACAGGAAGGCACGCAGTCCATCAGGGATGTGGTTGAGCGTTCATCTTCGAGCGTGCAGTTGCTTGACAGCAAGATGACTCAGATTGGCAACATCACCGGTCTGATCAGCGCCATCACCCACCAGACCAATCTGCTGGCGCTCAATGCTGCCATTGAAGCTGCGCGAGCGGGGGAGCATGGGCGGGGATTTGCGGTGGTTGCCGATGAAGTGCGAAGCCTGGCCTCACGCACATCGCGCGCGGCAGAAGACATCAGGCACATGGTCGAAGGTTTGCAGAGCGAAACGCAAAGAGCGGTCAGCTTCATGGAGGAGGGCGTCAAGGACGTCGATAACAGCTTGCGCCTGGCTGAAGATGCGTCCTCGGAAAACGTACACCTGCACCAGGCGGTTGAAAGCATGTTTGCGATCATCCAGCAACTCAACATGCGCAGTCTCGATTATGGCAGGACGATCAAGCAGGTCGACCATAGCTCCACGCAAATGCGCCAGACTGTTGTGATGCTGCAAAACAGTGCTGAAACCGTGCGGCTCAATGCCAATAAACTGCAAAAACTGGTGGGGCAGTTTGAAGTGAGTCGAGTGCTGGTGAAGGCTTGATAATTGGGGGGGGGCGGACGGTCAGTCAGGCACACCGTGTGTACCGGTTTTGCGACCGCTGCGCGCTCGATCGTAGCCTCGTTCTACTCGTCAACTGCTACGCAGTGTTAAGAGCTGCGAAATTCGTAGCAGCTGACGAGCTGTGCGAGGCTGCGTCCGGCTGCGCAGCAGACGTAAAGTCGGCTTGCACGGTTAATCAAGCACACCGCATGTACCGGTTTTGCGACCGCTGCGCGCTCGATCGCAGCCTCGTTCTACTCGTCAGCGGCTACACGCGGTACACCCGGGATGGGTGCCGAAATCTGTAGTCGCTGACGAGCCGTGCGAGGCTGCGTCCGGCTGTGAAGCAGTCGTAAAATCGGCTTTCACGGTCAATCTGGCACACCGCGTGTACCGGTTTTGCGACCGCTGCGCGCTCGATCGCAGCCTCGTTCTACTCGTCAGCGACTACACGCGGGTGGGTGGCGAATCTGTAGTCGCTGACGAGCCGTGCGAGGCTGCGTCCGGCTGCGAAGCAGTCGTAAAGTCGGCTTCCCCGGTTAATCAGGCATACCGCGTGTATCGGTTTTACGACCGCTTCGCGCTCGAACGTAGCCTCGTTCTACTCGTCAACTGCTACGCAGTGTTAAGAGTTGCGAAATTCGTAGCAGCTGACGAGCCGTGCGAGGCTGCGTCCGGCTGTGAAGCAGTCGTAAAATCGGCTTTCATGGTCAATCTGGTACACCGCATGTACCGGTTTTGCGACCGCTTCGCGCTCGATCGCAGCCTCGTTCTACTCGTCAGCGGCTACGCAGTGGTAAGAGTTGCGAAATTCGTAGCAGCTGACGAGCCGTGCGAGGCTGCGTCCGGCTGCGAAGCAGTCGTAAAGTCGGCTTTCACGGTCAATCTGGCACACCGCATGTACTGGTCTTGCGACCGCTGCGCGCTCGATCGCAGCCTCGTTCTACTCGTCAGCGACTACACGCGGTACACCCGGGATGGGTGCCGAAATCTGTAGTCGCTGACGAGCCGTGCGAGGCTGCGTCCGGCTGCGCAGCAGACGTAAAGTCGGCTTTCACGGTTAATCAGGCATACCGCGTATACCGGTTTTGCGACCGCTGCGCGCTCGATCGCAGCCTCGTTCTACTCGTCAACTGCTACGCAGTGGTAAGAGTTGCGAAATTCGTAGCAGCTGACGAGCCGTGCGAGGCTACGTCCGGCTGTGAAGCAGTCGTAAAATCGGCTTTCACGGTCAATCTGGCACACCGCGTGTACTGGTTTTTCGACCGCTTCGCGCTCGAACGTAGCCTCGTTCTACTCGTCAACTGCTACGCAGTGTTAAGAGCTGCGAAATTCGTAGCAGCTGACGAGCCGTGCGAGGCTGCGTCCGGCTGCGAAGCAGTCGTAAAGTCGGCTTTCACGGTCAATCTGGCACACCGCGTGTACCGGTTTTGCGACCGCTGCGCGCTCGATCGCAGCCTCGTTCTACTCGTCAGTGGCTACACGCGGTACACCCGGGATGGGTCCCGAAACCTGTAGTCGCTGACGAGCCGTGCGAGGCTGCGTCCGGCTGCGAAGCAGTCGTAAAGTCGGCTTTCACGGTCAATCTGGCACACCGCATGTACCGGTCTCGCGACCGCTGCCCACACGAACTCAGCCTCGTTCCTTCGCCAGCGGCTACAAGGAGTGCAGTCAGTCCTGCACGTGGCACCTGACTTGCTGGTGTTGACTTCCGCGCATCACTTGAGGCTGCTTGCAGCCCTCTCTGTTCAAACCACAGCGCTCAAGGAAAAAACAACCCTCGGGCAGGTTCCTGTTGCCCGGCAACTCGGTAGGTGCCGCCACTTGCTCGGCAAGCAACGGTACACCCAGTCGCGGCACGGCTTCGAACAGCAGGCGTGTGTAAGGGTGACGCGGCTGCTCCAGAACCTGGGCGGCACTGCCCAGTTCGACGATCTGCCCCAGGTACATGACCGCCACCCGATCAGCCATATGGCGTACGACCGAAACGTTGTGGGATATCAGGATGTAGGTCAGGTTGCGCGCCTGCTGCAATTCGGCCAGCAAGTTGAGGATCTGGGCCTGCACCGAGATGTCCAGGGCAGAGGTCGGTTCGTCGAGGACGATGATGTCCGGGTCTGATGACAAGGCCCTGGCGATCGCAATACGCTGGCGCTGGCCACCGGAAAACTGGTGCGCAAAACGGTCCAGGTATTCCGGGCGGATGCCCACCTGGGCAGCCACTTTGGCGGCAATGCTGCGCATCTGCTCGCGTGAGCGCATGCCTCGGGCATAAAGTGGTTCGGTGATGATGCGCCAGATGGGCAGGCGAGGGTTCAGGGACGATTGAGGGTCCTGGAACACGATCTGGACGTTGCTGCTGCCCTCGCCATTTTGCCCGTTGGCCCAGCTCAGTTCACCGCTGCTGGGCTTGAGCAGGCCCATGAGCAATTGGGCCAGGGTGCTTTTGCCGCACCCCGACTCGCCAACGATGCCCAGGGTTTCCCCGGCCCGGACTTGAAGGTCGATGCCGTTGAGTGCGTGGGCGTAGCCCCGGGGACGGCCCAGCCAGTCATTGCTGACGGGGAAGCGCACGCGAACGTCGGTCAGCTTGAGAATCTCGGGTCCCGTGTCGATTGCAGGGTAAATCAGCGCACTGTTCATCACGAAAGCTCCTCTTGCGCCAGCCAGCACGCGCTCTTGCGTTGCTCATCCCGGTTGATGGCGGTCAGCACCGGGCGTTTTGCGCACACCGGCATGGCCTGTGTGCAGCGCTCGGCGAAGGTGCAACCGGTGGGCAGTTGTGAAAGGTTGGGGACTTGTCCGGGAATGGTCATGAGTGGCTGTCCAGGCTCGACCATCTCGGGCAGGCCACTGAGCAAACCCTGGGTGTAAGGGTGACGGGGATTGCTCATGACCTCGGCGGTCAGGCCCTGTTCTACCACCGCCCCGGTGTACATCACGTAGACCCGGTCGCAGAACTGCGACACCAGCGCCATGTCGTGGGTGATCAACAGGATGGCCGTGCCTTTTTGCCGGGCCTTTTCGCGCAGCAACAACAGCACCTGGCGTTGCACCGTCACGTCGAGGGCGGTGGTGGGCTCATCGGCGATCAGCAGTTGCGGCTCGCACGAGAACGCCAGCGCAATCATCACCCGCTGGCGCATGCCACCGGACAGTTCGAACGGGTAGCTTTCCAGCACTTGCTCGGGGCTGGCGATGTGCATGTCGCGCAGCAGGGCGACCGCCTTGGCGTGGGCAGCACTGACGCTGATTTTCTGGTGGTGAATGATGACGTCGAGCATTTGCCGGCCAATTCGACGGGTCGGATTCAGGGCGGTCATCGGCTCCTGGAAGATCATGGCCGCATCGCGACCACGAATTTTCAGCAAGTCTTTTTCAGGTGCGCTGAGCATGTCGCGGTTGAGCATGCTCAGGCTGCCGGAGGTGATGCGATAGCTGCGTTCGGGAAGCAGCCGCATGCTCAGCATCGCGGTCACGGACTTGCCCGATCCGGACTCGCCGACCACGCCGACTATTTCGCCGGGATTGACGTGCAGGGACACACCGTTCAGCGCCTTGACGCTGCTCTTGTAGGCAGGGAATTCAAGGCTCAAGTTGTCGATGGCCAGCACAGGATTGCACGTAGTCATGGTCATTTCCCCTGTTGGCGTGGGTCGAGCAGATCGCGCACGCCATCGCCCAGCAAGTTGAAACCGGTGGCGGTGATCAATATCGCCAGCCCCGGAAAGGTGGAGTACCACCAGTTATCCAGGATGTAGTTGCGTCCCGTGGCGACCATCGCGCCCCATTCGGCCGTAGGCTGCTGTGCGCCCAGGCCAATGAAACCCAGGGCTGAAGCCATCAGGATGGCGCTGCCGATGTCCAGGCTCAGTTGCACCAGCAAGGGCGGCATGGCGTTGCGGGCGACGTGCCAGTGCACCATGTGCCAGCGCCTGGCGCCGAACGTCTCGGCGGCCTTCACGTAGCCCATCTGGCGGATGCCCAGCGCCTGGCCGCGTGCCAGGCGGACATAGGAGGGAATCCGCACCAGGGTGATTGCCAGCATGGCATTGAACAGGCTGGCACCCAGTGCGGCGGCCAGGGCCATGATCAGCACCAGTGACGGCACCGAGAGCATGATGTCCATCAAGCGCATGGTCAGGGCGTCAAAGCGCCCGCCGATCACTCCGGAAAAACAACCCAGCAGGCCGCCGATGAAACACGATGAAAAGGCCACGAACAGGCCAACGCCCACTGACTGCTGGCTGCCGTAGAGCACTCGGCTTAACAGGTCCCGGCCCACTTCATCGGTGCCGAACCAGTGCTCGGCGGACGGTGGTGCCAGACGCTCGGCCAGGTTCAGGGCGTTGGGGTCGTGGCTGGCCAGCCAGGGGGCGAAGATCATGGACGCCACGACCATCAGGGTGATCACCAGACCCGCCATGGTCAGCGGGCTGCGGCGGACCTGATAGGCCAGGTAGGTCAGTTTTTCACGCCATTGCGGGCCGTGTGTTGCGCTAAGGGGGACCGACATTTCAATTCACCTCGCCAATGCGTGGATCGATCACGCGGTACAGCAGATCGATGGCCATGTTCAGCAGTACATAGATAAACGACACCAGGATGGCGAAGCCCATCACTGCCGGGAAATCCAGGGACTGGATCGACTTGACGACATAGGCACCCATGCCCGGCCAGGCAAATACGGTTTCGGTCAGGACTGCGCCGTAGAGCAGGTCGCCCAGGGTCAGGCCCAGAACGGTTACTGACGGAATCAGCGCATTGGGCAGGGCGTGGCGCAGGATCACGGTCCAGCGCGACAGGCCATAGGCCCGGGCAGTACGGATATAGTCCTCGCCCAGTTGATCGAGCATGGCGGAGCGGATCTGCCGCGAGATGACGCCTAGGGTCACGAAGCCGAGGGTGGCCGCGGGCAGGATCAAGTGCTTGAGTGCATCGAAAAACAGGGTGAAATTACCGGCCAGCAGGGAGTCGATCAGGTAGAAACCGGTGATGGTCGTCGGTGGCGTGAGCCCTTCGGACAGGCGACCACCGCCGGGCAGCCAGCCAAGGTGGCCATAAAACAGCACGATGGCGCCCAGGCCGAGCCAGAACGCCGGAGTAGAAATGCCGGTGACGGCCAGTGTGCGTGCGATCTGATCGATGGCGCGGTTGTGGTAGACCGCCGACAGCACGCCCAGAGGCACGCCGACCAGGATGGCGAAGAACAACGCCACCAGGGCCAGTTCCAGGGTCGCCGGGAAGAACGCCTGTAGATCTTCCAGTACCGGGCGGTTGGTACGGATCGATGTGCCGAGATCACCCTGGACCAGGTCCAGCACGTAGCGGCCGTATTGTTGGTACAGGGGCAAGTCCAGCCCCAGTTGATGGCGGATACCGGCGACCAGCGCATCGCTGGCACGGTCACCGGCGATCAACCGGGCGGGGTCGCCGGGAATCAGGTGGGAGATGGTAAAGGTAATCAGCGAGACACCGAACACGACCAGTAACAGGCCAAGCAGGCGCTTGCGCAACAACGTCAGGAAGGCCATAGGGCACCTCAGTCACTCTAACGACAGAAATCCAACGCCATGCGCGCCATTGCTGGCGCGCACGCAGCAGCAGGTTTACTTGCTCATGCTGCCCAGGTTGAACACCTGTTCGAGCATCGGGTTGAACACGTAGCCCTTGACCGAATCACGCATCGGCAGGGTGTAGCTCTTCTGATAGAGGTAAACGTAGGCGCTGTCGTTGAGCACCACTTTCTGCGCCTGCTGGTACAGCTCGGTGCGTTTGGCGGTGTCGCTGGTGGTGGCGGCTTCGCGGATCAGGGTATCGACCTGCGGGTTGCTGTAGAACGAACGGTTGCCCTGCAGGCCCTGCATCTTGGAGTCGAACCAGAAGTTCATGAACATGTACGGGTCGGCGAAGTCCGGGCTCCAGGTGCCGACGGCGATGTCGTAGTCGGCCTGGCCAACGCGCTCACGCAGGGTGGCGTTGGCGGTTTTCTCCAGCTTGAGGTTGATGCCCAGTGGGGCGAGGGCGGCTTGCAGGGTCAGGCCGATCGGCTCCCAGTTGGCGTCCTTGTCGGAGTACATGTAGCTCAGGTTGGTGATTTTCTTTGGCACCTTGGCCAGGCTGGCCATGGCCGCAGGCATGTCCTGCTTCATGTTGGGCAGCGAGCTGTCGTAGGCCCACATACCGTCCGGGATCGGTCCGTTCAGCAGTTCGGCCTTGCCCTTCAGGATGCCTTTGACGATGCCGTTGTAGTCCACGGCTTCGGTGATTGCACGGCGCGCATCGACGTTGGTCAGGGGGCCTTGCTTGTTGTTCAGGTACAGGTAGGTCACCCGCAACGACGGGAACTCCTTGACCACGACCCCCGGTTTGCTGGCCAGAGAGCCCAGTTGGTCTTCAGGCATGTCTTCGATGATGTCCAGATCACCGCGCTCCAGTTGCAGGCGGCGTACCGAAGGCTCGGCGATGATCTTGAGCACGACGGTCTTGAGCGCAGGTTTGGCACCGGCGTAATGGGGGTTCGGTTCCATGGTCAGCGACTGGCCTTTCTGCCAGTTGCTCAGGCGGTAAGGGCCAGAACCTGCGGTGTGGCTGGACAGCCAGGCATTGGCCTCTGCGCCTTTGTTGGCCACCAGCGGATTGACGATCGAGGCACCGTTGTGGGCCAGTGTGAACAGGAAGGGCGCGAACGGTGTCTTGAGGGTGAAACGCACGGTCTGCGGGTCGATCGCCTCCACCACCATGTCTTCCGGGAATGCACCGGACGGCCCTTGCTTGAGGGTCATCAGACGGTCGAAGGAAAACTTGACGGCCGCAGCGTCTACGCCCGTGCCGTCATCGAACTTGTTGCCGGGCTTGAGTTTGAATTCCCAGACCAGATTGTCCGGGGAAACAGTCCAGCTCTCGGCCAGGTCTCCCTGGACTTCGGTGCTGCTCTTGTCGCCGTCGGTCTTGTAGCCCACCAGCCGCTGGTAAGACGGGTAGGTGATGGTCCAGTCGTTGTTGTCAAACGTCACGGCCGGGTCGAGGGTCTGCGGGTCGGCGGGTTTGCCGATGACTAGCGTGTCCTGTGCGGTGGCTGCTGTCGCCGCTTGCCAGGCGCCAAGGCTCAAGGCTGCGCAGAGCAAGCCAGGCAACAGTTTCAGGGTACGGGAAGCGGTGGAGCGGTTCACGGTCTTGATGAGGGTCATGCCGGTTTCCTTCAACATTCGATGTCTGGAAGTAGGTTTATTTTTGGAATCTATAACCGGGCAGTAGCAGATGAAGCATGTTTGAAACGTTTTTGTTGTTGTCGTAAAGCGGTGTCACTGGCATCGAAACTCTATGGTTTCGTGGCCGGATTACTCGTGGAGCAAGGGGTAATCGTCTGCGTTGGGCAGCTCGAAATGCCACCACTCCGTAGGGATCGCCTGGAAGCCCGCGCCCAGCATGATGCCCAGTAACAGCAGGCGATTGCGCTGCACATTGACCGGCAGGTCGGGGTAGAACTGGTGGGACTTGTCTTCCATCGCGTCGAACGCGGTGCCCATGTCCAGCGGCTGGCCGTTGTCGTCCACAAGGGTCAGGTCCACGGCAACACCGCGACTGTGGTGAGAGCCCAGATGCGGATCGCGCACGTAGTCGCCGTTGGGCAATGCCTCCCATAGCAAAAATTGGGCATAGGGCGGGCGATAGGCGTCATAGATGAGCAGGCTGTAGCTCGCCAGATTCGCCAGCTGGCTGGCCTTGCGCAAACAGACGGCTGCATCGCGGTGCAACTGGCAACGGGCCGTCGGGTAGATGATTTTGCCGGCCAGGTTGTCGGCAGTGGCGTAGATCATTTCGATCTGCACCTGGTACTGCTCGACATCGATTTCAACGAGCGGGCTTGGGTTGGCAACGCATTGGTTCACACAAACACTCCATTTGTGATTTGTTTGAGGCGATCGGCTCAGCCTTCGAACTGGCCGAAGGCTTTTTGCAACTGACGATTTTTTGCCAGGCGTACATCCAGATGCTCGCCGTATTTTTCTGCCACGGCCGACACCATCAGGTTCAGCAGGCATGCCAGGGGAGCCGGGGAATCCCAGAACTGCCCGACGTCGGTCTTGATCTGCAGCAGGTCCAGCGGGTAATCCCGGGCCCAGGGGCATTGCAGGTCGGTGATCAGGGCCAGGGGCAAATCGTTGTCGCTGGCCGCGTCGCAGAAGGTCTGGGTCACGCTGGAGTACGCCCGGAAGTCGGCAATGATCGCGTACGGATTGGCGAAACCGGAGTTCAGGGTTTCGGCGTAGATGCCCGACAGGCCGTCAACGTAGTAGACCTTGGGGCGGATGTACTCAAGGTGACTGTGAAAAGCAGTCAGGATGCCGCGGGTGGACTGGATGCCGAGGATAAACACCGCATCGGCTTCGTGAATGCGTTGCACGATCCGGGCAAAGGTTTCGCTGCGGGCCAGTTCATAGACCTGCTGGATGGCCTCGATTTCGCGATGCAGGGAACGGTCCAGCGCATCATCGCAGCTGTTTTCGGCGCGGAAGGCGCCGATACGGTCGGTGATCAACCACGAGGTAGGGGCTTCACCGCGCAGGCTCTGCTTGACCTCATCCAGGTTCTGATAACCCAGGGAACGCAGGAAACGGCCCACGGAAATACCCGTGGTAGAGGTTTGCTGCGCAATGCTGTCAGCGGACTCGAAGGGCAACTGTTGCGGATTGCCCAACAAGTAACTGGCAATACGCTTGCCGGTGGGTGTCAGGTTGGAGAACTCTTGTTCCAGCAACTGAAGAAAGCTGTTTTTTTCCAAGGACATAAGAGCGCGCCGACACTGTGGTTGTTATTGGTATGTCATTTGTTTGCTTTGTGTTAGCAACATAACATTTGTTTTCACGGCAACACAACGCCTTTTCTGAAGCGTGTGCAGTGAAGTGTTTTTTGCGGGTATCACGAGCGCCTTGGGCGCTCGCACAGACACTCAGACAGCCATGACCATCTCATGCCAGGCCATGCCGCCATGTTCGGAGGGGGATGGCTGAACGTACTGATAACCCAGCCGGGTGTAGAGCCCGACGTGCTGTTCTTTGCACATCAGGTGGATGGTTTTTTTCCCGAGGCTGCGCATCTGCTCGACAAACTCGTGCATCAGCAGCGTTGAAAAGCCCTTGCCCTGGTGTTCAGGGGACACCACCACGGACATGATCACCACATTGGGCGCCGCTGGGTCGTGCCCGATCAGTTCCTTGAAGGCCTCATCCGACATGACCACGTCGTGGGCACAGCCGCTATTGATGAAACCCACCACCTGGCTGGCCTGCTCAAGGATCAGAAACCCCTGGGGATACTGGGCGATCCGTGTACGAATCTTTTCCAGAGTGGCGGCTTCATCGCCTTCATAGGCTGAAATTTCGATCTGATAGCAGCGCTCCGCGTCCTGTGGGGTCGCGTGTCTGAATAGGGGGGGTGGTAGAACCATGGGCTGCTCTCTGTGGTGGGGATTATTCAGCCCTTTGTTGTTCATGCTGAAGGCCTGTTCGCCCGTGATTATAAATAACTCATGGTAAAGGTCATGGACGTATTGGCCGTGCCAAACCCCAATTCTTGATCATCGAGGCGTATATAGGCGGCGCTCAGAGGGATTTTGAAGTCGCCGCCTCGCTCATCATAAGCGTCGAAGACATGCACCTTGTCCAGAGCCAGCGGCGCTCCATCGCCATCCATTATGCGTAGCCCGACGCCTTTTGCGCCGGAGGCGCCGTCCAGAGAAACCAGGCCATTTTCCCCGTCTATAACCGGTGTGTTGGCTTGCAGCGAATAGGTCACCCTGTTGATACCGTCGGGGCATTCATTGAGGGCAATATCGAAGTTTACGGGCTGGGTATGGCCTCGACTGCCCGTGACCTCACTGGCCACGTAATCGCCCATGTTCACCGACACATCGGGGGTTTTGCAGGACGACGCGGAGATGATCAGGCTACCGGTCATGGTCACGTTGTGACTGATTAATGTTCCATACTTGATCACCCCGACTGTGAACGGGCCAATAACTGTGCCGTGCTTGATGGTGCCGATTTTTACAAATCTGTAAATGAACCTGATCCCGTAAACAGGTGCTACGTTTGTATTGCCGATGGTTCTTTCGCCAAACACATTGATGGTGTATTTGGGCTCGGCATAGGTGCCGAACATCTGCAGTGCAAGGCCGCTGTCTTTTATCGGGAATATAGAACCGCTCGCCGGCGCCGGCCCTAGCGCAGGATTTAGAACCAGGCCAATGGGCGTAATGCCGGAACAGGTAACTGTGTTGGTTTCGCGCGCCAGATAAGAACTTCCATAAACAGTACGGTCGTTTTCAAGGTCGGCTGGCATGCTGATAACGCCCGGCCCTTTCAGCAGAACTTCAGACGGCGTGAGGGGATGTTTTCCGTTATTGAAACGACAGTCAGCGAATGAGTCTGTGTGCGTGAAGAGCAATAGCAGGGCCAGTAACGGCACGTGTTCTACATGAATTTTTTGTGTTGTGCCTGGCAAGATGTTTGTTGTTGTGTTTGCGTGAATATTTGATTGTCTGCGTTGCACAGTAGTCCCCGGGTTGTTAGATAAAATAGCAGGATGCGAGTTATAAATAATTGATCGTAAACGTCATGGATGTATTGGCCGTGCCAAACCCCAATTCATGATCATCAAGGCGTATATAGGCGGCGCGCAGCGGGATTTTGAAGTCGCCGCCTCGCTCATCATAAGCGTCGAAGACATGCACCTTGTCCAGAGCCAGTGGCACTCCATCGCCATCCATTATGCGTAGCCCGACGCCTTTTGCGCCGGAGGCGCCGTCCAGGGAAACCAGGCCACTTTCTCTGTCGATAACGGGGGTGTTGGCTTGCAGCGAGTAGGTCACCCTATTGATGCCTTGGGGGCATTCATTGAGGGCAATATTGAAGTTTACGGGGTGGGTATGGCCGCGACTGTTCGTGACTTCACTGGCCACGTAATCGCCCATATTCACCGACACATCGGGGGTTTTGCAGGACGACGCGGAGATGATCAGGCTGCCGGTCATGGTCACGTTGTGAGTGACCAATGTTCCATAATTGATCGTCCCGACCGTGAAAGGGCCGATAGACGTGCCGTGCTTGATGGTGCCGATTTTTACAAATCTGTAAATGAATCTTGTCCCGTAAGCGCCCCATGAGTTTGTCCTGTACACGGTTCTGTCGCCAAACACATTGATTGTGTATTGGGGTTCTGTATAGGAGTCGAATATCTGCAGTGCAAGACCGCTATCTTTAATCGGGAATAAAGACCCGCTCGAAGGCGCCGGCCCTAACAAAGGATTTGGAAAAAGCCCGATGGGCGTAGCAGTGCCGTAACACGTAAGATCGTTGGTTTCGCGTGCTATATAAGAACCTTCATACACTGTACCAGTGTTTTCAAGGTCGGCTGGCATGCTGATAACGCCCGGTCCTTTTAGCAGAACTTCAGCCGGAGTGGTAGGATGTCTTCCGTAATTAAAATAACATTCAGCGAACGAGTCTGTGTGTCTGAAAAGTAAAAGCAGGGCCAGTAACGGCAAGTGCTTTATGCGCTTTATTGTTGTGTTGTACATAAGAGTGCCTTTTTTAGTTCGGCTACTTTGCCTAGGGGGCTTATATGCCGAGAGCAGTGACTTGATAATCAACGCCCCTCGGTGTCGGGCAAGCAAATAAGCGTATAGCGTTCGTAGTTGACCTTTTCTGGATTTGGCGCCAGTGCGTAAGTGGCCAGGCATTGCTTGCCTTGCCATTTGATGGTCAGCGTGGCGCTGTCGTCCTCGACCATGGCGAGTGCTTTGCCCGTAGGGTCGGAAATCGCCAGTTGCACGCCCTTGGCGTCTTCCAGCGAGGCACCGAACGGGATCGGCCGGTTATTGGCATCGGCCAGTTCAAACTGAATCCGCCGACCCTTGCGGCCTTCGAAGCGTGCCACGACCACCGCGCCACGGCGCGGCACCAGTTGCTGGGTGGCGTTATCCAGTTCAACGTCCCCACCCAGGTTGCGGGTATCCAGGCTCAGCCAGTTCACGCGATACGGCTGGGCGTTGGGAATGACGGCGTAACCGTTGTTGCCGGTAGTGACCCCTGAGTGAGTGCTGATCTCGACGCCGGATATGCCCGCCACTTCGACCAGGGCGAAGGTTTCACCGACGGTTTGGCCAAGGTTGACCCCGCCGCCATGGGCGACCACCGAGCCGGAGATGTTCAGGTTCTGGGAGTCAAAGCCTTGGCCCTTGCTGTAGCCGACGCCGATATCGGCTATCGATGTCCGGGTGTTCACACTGAGCGAGCCGGATTGGCCACCCTGAGTGCTGTCGCCGGCCTGGATGGAGTAAAACGAATCACTGCTGTCCGAGAGATAACCACTGATCCCCAATTGTGAGCTGTTGCCGTTGCGCTCACGGGTGGTTGACACAAAGGCCCGGGGCGACCGGGGGCGAGAGCCCAGGGGGAAAGAGAGTGAGAGGTTGACCTGGGTATCGGTGTGCGACAAACCGCGCTCATCGATATCCAGACTCTTGCTGGCGCTCACGTTGTAGTTGAGTTCGCCCCAGTTGTTGCTGTAACCCGCCGAGAAAGTGCGTGAGCCACCACGGTTCCAGTAGCGCTGGTCGGTGCCGTTGATATAAAGCGAACCATATTGCCGTGTACCCCCGAGTGTCTGGTTGACCGTCAGGTCGGTGCGGGTTTTTGAGCTGCCACTGCGCGATCTGACGCCCTCACTGATGTCTTCAACGTGATCGCTGAAGCTGCGATAGCCCTCTGTGGAGTAGCGATAGGCGGCCAGGGTGAAGCTGGTGTCGGTTCCGGTGAAGGTCTTTGCATAAAGCGCTCGCACGCTGTTGCCCTTGGTGGTTTTGCCTTTGGCGCGACTGGATGACTGGGTGAGGTCAAACGAAACCGCGCCAAGCACGGTGTTTTTCGCGGCTCCAACCGAAAACGTCTGAAAGTTTTCGCTGGCTTGCAGGCCCGCAATCCCCGTCAGGTTACTGTTCAAACCATAGGCGGCGGTGCTGCTGACAAAGGAGGGCGATGCGACGCCCACGGCGTTGCTCGCGTACTGGCCAGCAGACACACTGTATTTGAACTGCCCTTCGCGAACCATCGTGGGCAGGGCGGAAAAAGCCTGTTTGCTCACTTTGCGACGGCCGTCGGCTTCGATAATCACGACCTCGAGATCGCCGTTGGACCCCGTGGGGTAGATATCGCTGATCTCGAACGGACCGGGCGCTACGGTGGTGGTGTACAGGATGTAGTTGTCCTGGCGAATCTCGACCACCGCGTTGGAATCGGCGACACCGCGAATGATCGGCGCATAACCCCGTTCGCTGTCGGCGCGCATCCCGTCATCCGAGGCCAGTTTTACCCCGCGATAGCGCACGCTGTTGAACAGTTCAGTATCGGAGAGGATCTCGCCGGCGCTGAACTGCCCTTTGAGTGCGGTGACGTCACGTTGCACATAGCTGCGATTGCTTTCAAACGTATTTGCATGGCCGGTGCTGGTGCTGAAGTTCGACTCGTTGCGCAGCCGCCACGGCCCCAGGTTGAGGCCATTGCGCATACTCAGGTTGGTGGAAACCTGTGTGCTGTATGGGTTGGTGTTGCGGTTGCTGCTGAACTGATAGTTGATAAACCCGGCTGGAACGCCTTCGTCCCATAGCTCGGGATCCACAAAGCCGCGCATGCCCCGCGCCATTGCCAATTGCGGCACGCTGAAATACAGGCGCAGGCGGCTGGAGTCGAATCGCCATGTCGCCTGGTCAATCATGGATGAGAGGTCATGACAGGTGTTCGGCAACTCGGGATCGAGCAACTTCTGGTCGTGCAGCTTTTGCACATCAACGCCCAATTGCTGAATCAGATCAACCGTCATGCATGGCTCGACCTTGCCGTTGAGCGCGTTGGGCGCGAACTCGATATCTCTGCGCCCCACGAGCACTTCGTTGCTGTAGAGGTCGACCCGGTAGTTGCCTGGTAATACGCGGTTTGTGCTGAGCAGGGTGTGTAGATCCACCGATGTTGCGCCTTGAAGAAATGCGCTGTTGAAATGCTCTTCGGGCTGATGTGCCTGCTCTTCGCCCCAGGCCATGCTCGACAGTGTGATAGTTAGGAACAGGCACCGAGGTAGATCGGTGAGTGCCAGTGTCTCGGTGGTGAATATTCGGGCGCGTTTTTCTGCGCAACTATCATGCGTATGATTATTGGAGAAAAACATATGGATAGCCTATGTCGTCAGTCAGACTGACGCAGTCATGAAGTGTGCAAATAATAAAGCTCGGGTAAATGACCGTGTGGGCAGGTTGTTTATTGTTGTTCTTTGACTTCTGCTGGCGTTGCCGAACTCATCTCTTGAAAATTCAGGGTGACTTCAAACTTTTGCAATGCACCATAATCATTGATACTTGCAAAGCTCAAGGGTGACGACACAGACTGGAGAGGGACTTTTAAGGTGAATGTTCTGTGCTCACCGGGTGCGATCATGGTTGCGCTGATAACGCGTTCTGCTTTATCCGTCTTGCCCACCTCAAGGTCGGCCAATGACACATGGTAATTGCCCGGGTTATTGACGGTTAATAGCGTTTGCCCACCTTCTTTTTGCAATTTCCATTTTAGTTGCGCAGGCGCCTGGGCAGCTTCACCTGGCAAGTCAGGGGGTCGAAAAAAAACTTTGACCCGTTGGCGCACTGCTAATTGCAGTATGTTGGCCTCGGAAAGACTGGTTTGCGGGATCTCCTGAACGTTTAGCCACACGACAGATTCTTTGTCGGATGGCATGCCGCTGCCTTCGTAAAGAATGCGCAGCAATTGCTGTTGATTGGCAACCACTCGGGCGAGGGGAGGGGTAATGGCAAAGGGCAGCGATGTGTTATCCCCCTGATCGCTGTCAATCCATGACTGCACCAATACAGTCTGGCTTCCGTTGCGTACCGTGATATTGGCTTCTTTGCGTGAGCCGTCAAATATAACCCGGGTAGCACTCAGGGATATGCTTGCACACACGTGAGGGGTGACAAACAGACTTATCAAACTTAGAAAAACAGGGATTGAACGTCGCATCATATGATTCACCAAAACATGCTGAAACCCAGGGAGAAGAGGCCCGAGGGCCTCCCCCTTCAGTCAGGGCTATTCGTACTGAAGTACAAATGGAAGTGTCGCGTTGCCTGTACCTGCAACGGCTGCTGACGCTTCACCCGTGGTGACGTAGGCTGCAGCGAATGACAAGGTGCCATCACCACCTGCGGCTTCACCACCACTCAGGCCGGTTGCAACCATGGCCTCGGTATCGGAGGTCAGGTCGATGACAGCGCCATCACTGTCAAGAAGCGCAATACCCACCCCTTTGGCCGCATCTGTACCTTGCAGTTTCAACACTTTTTTACCGGTAACCAGACCAGAACCACCGTTCAGGCCTGGTTTGAAAACCATTGATACTTTGGTCCCGGCATTGCAGTTGATCTTCAAGTTGAAGTCATTTGCACTGATACGCCCGGCATTCGGCGCTGTATCCGTGCCCATGTCCTTGATTGACACGTTGCCCATATCAACCGAAATAACTTTGTCTTTACCGGTGCTGCCATCAACGGAGCAGGCATCATTGTTGATGATGCCCATGAAGTTGATCTGGCCACTGCCACCTTTAACAGGCGCAGCGAAAGCAGAGCCGGAAGCGGCGATAACCGACAGACTGAGCAGGGCTAGATAAAACTTTTTCATGTAAGTGTCCTGTGTTGTAAGTGTGTTTCAGCGAACTGCGGGAGCCATATTAGGGGGCTGTTGTGCCAGGGTCTTTGAGATTTGTCTCAAAGCGATTATTGCCGTTACTTGCAATGGCACGAATGGCCCAGCCCTTTGGGGTGCACTGTTTTTTATGGGTTTGAGACAAGTCTTGGTTTTTTTAACCGACAGACTCGTTATCTTGAGCCGCGCCCTGTTTTCAAACATCCGAAACGCATAAGGGCGGACGTATTGAGTGCCGTCTTGAAGGCAATAAACATCATCTTTTGAAGTTCTTCTGTTAGCCATTCTGGTCTTTGTGAAAGGCAGGTTGGCCGATGGGAGATGGAGATTTCCAATGTTAAATCCGCTCAGGATCGGCGTGCTGGATGCCCATGAAATAGCCCGTTATGGTTTGTATTTACACCTGCTCGAACAGCCCGACATCGCCGTTGTGGGCTCCTACGCAAGTTACGCCAACGCGATACAGGATGTTCGAGAGAAAGAACTCGACCTGCTGCTTATTGGGCACTTGCCGTCGGGTAGCAACAGGTTGACGCTGATCAAGGCTCTGAATACCGAGCAGCCTGAGCTGAGAGTCCTGGTTTTGCTTGATCAGCCTGATTGGGCTACAGCGGTCATGCTCGTGGCATCCGGCGCTCACGGTATTGTTTGCAAGACACAACCTCTTTGTGACTATGTCAAAGCGATACACAGCCTGGTTCAAGGAGAACTTTATTTTTGCCCAAGGCTGATTGTTCAAGCGTCGCTCGTTAACCCGTTCGGTACGCACCCGGGTCATGCCGTTGCCGTTCGTGCTCGCTTGGCAATGTTGACGCCACGGGAGCGAGATATCCTTCATTTGTGCGCTGGCGGGGCGACCGTTACCCAAATAGCAGCGGATTTCACCCGAAGCGTCAAAACGATCAGCGCACAGAAACGTGCAGCCTATCGAAAGCTGGGACTGAAAAATGATCTTGATTTGTACCGGTGTTTTCCCCAGCGCCTGGCTTGAGCGTGTGCATGCCAAGCGGGAACGATGCCTTGAACTCATTGCGTTTGCTGATGCTCGAGCATCACGATGTCCAGCGTACCGCTTCGGTCAATACCTTGTGCGGGATGGGGTGCGTTGATGTCTTGCAAGCGGCTGACGGTCAGGCCGCCCTCGCATTGCTGCATCAGCAGGGTGGCGTTGATATTGCGTTATGCGATGTGCAAACCCTGGCAATGGATGGATTGACGTTTTTGAGCCAGGCCCGTGAAGCGGGCCTGGTCAAAGCGGTCATTATCTGCAGTGCACTCCCCGAGGAGCTGGTGCAGACCGTCGCGCAAATCGTCAGGCTTCAAGGCCTGGAGTGGCTGGGTAATGCAGGCCGGCCGGCACTGGCTGAGGTGCTTGGCCCCTTGTTACAAGCTTACTGCATGCCCAGCCGGCTCCGTGTTGCTCATGCCTGTGGTCCAGGGTGCCAGCCGGGTGAGCAGCAGCTACGCGCCGGTATTGACCGGCAAGAGTTCTGCGCCTGGTTCCAGCCCACGTTCCATCTGAGCAGCGGCTTGGTCCAGGGCGCCGAAGTGCTGCTCAGATGGCAGCGGGCGCCAGGTGAGCTGTTGTCGCCCGGGTCATTTTTACCCGCTGTCGAACAGTTCGGATTGCTCGATCCGGTCTTTTTCAGCGTGTTTGAGCAGGGGCTGCGCTTGCAGAAGTTTATGCAGTCGGGTGGTAACGGGTTCAAACTTGCATTCAATCTGGATGCATCACAGTTGGCATGCCCGCACTTCGTAGACCGGGTAGAGCGCGTGCTGCGCACCCACGGGGCATCGCCCGCAGGCGTAACGTTTGAACTGACGGAAACCGGTCTGTTGCAAGCCCCCGGGATGTGCCTGACCAACATGCTGCGGCTGCGCATGCTGGTGTGCGACTTGTCGATTGATGACTTCGGTGTCGGCTATTCGTCGCTGGAGCGTCTGTGCCAGCTACCGTTCAATGAAGTCAAACTGGATGCCGGTTTTATTCGGGACTTCAAGCTCCCGCGCCCCGTCGCGGTGATCAGGGGTGTCCTGGAGCTGGCGCGAGCGTTGAACATGCAGGTGGTGGCCGAGGGGATTGAAACCGTTGAGCAGCTACGCTGCCTTCAAAGGCTGGGCTGTCAGCTTGGGCAAGGGTACTTGTATGCCCGGCCGATGAGCGAGACACACATGATGAACTGGGCCTTTACAGGCGATCCAGCGATATGGCCAACGGCAAAACTTCCCGCAGGGTGACGTGTCTGGCTGTTCCAGTCAGAGTGGTTTTGAGACAACGACCTATATCCATCGTCTGGTAGATCATTCAGAATTTTCTCATTGATTTGATGATTTGCAACTGCTTATGACGGAGACAAACAATGCAATGGTCTGTTGTCACACCTTTACGTGTTGCCGTGCTTGATGACCATTCTCTTATTCGACTGGCCTTGAACTCGAGGCTGAGTCGAGAGGCGGATATTGCGGTGGTTGGCGTGTTCAGCACCAGCGCCGAGTTGATTTCATCCTTGCGCGAGCTGACGATCGACTTGTTGGTGCTGGACTATCAATTGCACGAGGGCGAGCTGGATGGCTTGAACCTGATCAGGATGCTGCGCAAGCAACATCCGCAGCTGCTTATTCTCATTTCGTCTTCGTCTGAAAAACCCGCCATTGTCAATCTCGCTATCGGCGCAGGGGCCAACGGGTTTCTGGGCAAGTCTCAACCGGTTGATGATCTGGTTGTGGCCATTCGTACCGTGGCTTCGGGGCAGCTCTATCTCTCTTCGATGATGGCCTTTGAGCTCGATAAAAAGCCGGTCTCCGGTCAGGAGCGTACGAGCGCAAATGGCGATGATCCTCCTGGCGATACCCTGTTAGTCAGCAACGTTGCGCTTTCTCCCAAAGAACGCGAGGTATTGCGTTGCTGCCTGGAGGGCCTGCAGGTTTCGCAGATTGCGCTCAAGTTCATGCGCAGCAGGAAAACCATCAGCGGGCAAAAACAGTCGGCTTACAGAAAACTGGGCATACGCACTGATGTAGAGTTGTTCAGGTTGCAGCACAACCTTGATCAGTCGTGATCGCACCCTGGTTGATATTCAGAGGCGTTGTCATGGGGTTTGTTGCAGCACCGGCCTGTGCAGTTCGACGTATAGTGGCAATCGTCGTGTGGCTTCTTCTTCCATTTGATCTGTTGCATGCAACAACCGTCGATAGTCCATTACGGCTATTGGTGCGCCCTCAGTGCACAAGCATGCAAGTCGCACTTTCGAATGACGACTGGCAGTGGCTCAGGAACAAGCGTTCCCTGGTCCTGGGTGTCGCCCAACCGGATTTTCCGCCCTTTGAAATGACGGCCAGTTCTCCGTATTTCGAAGGCATCACTGCTGACGTAGCGTGCTTTCTGGAGCAGACCCTTCACGTCAACCTCAAGCTTAAGCGCTTTGCTGATCGCGGCCATGCGCTGGCTGCACTGGAGCAAGGCGAGATAGATATGCTGGGCAGCGCCAACGGTTTTGAGGTCAGCGCCGCACATGCACTTCTCAGCAACCCTTATGTGCAGGATCAGCCCGGGTTATTTGTCCGTAACGACAATCAGCAACCGCTGCCAACCAACCTGGCGGGCAAGCGCATAGCCATAGCCGAGGGCTATTTGCCGCTCGACTCATTGGCAAGGCAGTACCCCGATGCCCTGTTTATTCCCTACGGCTCCCGCGACCTGGCCTTGGCTGCTCTGGCGTTTGGCGATCTTGACGGTTACCTGGGAGACGGATTGTCGAGTCACTATCTGATCAACTTGAGCTATTTCAACTATGTGCAACTCGAACGTTTTATCGATATGCCAAGTGCTGGCTTCGGGTTTGCCCTGCGGCGTGGCAATGATCGTCTGAAAGCTGTCCTGGACAGGGCGATCAACGCCATCGACAAAAAAAACCTGCACCAGATCGTCAAGCGCTGGTCCGGTGGCGGAGCCATGCTGTCGACCCAAACAATAGAGCTTTCTACCCATGAGCAACGCTGGATTGAGCAGCATCCGGTTGTGCGATATGTGGTGAATGATGACTTGGCACCGTATGCCTTCTTTGATGCGCAGGGCCGGTTCAGTGGCATGAGTTCAGAGCTGCTGGAGTTGATCCACAGGCGAACCGGGCTGCGATTCGAGGCGGTTCGCACCGACAGTTTTGCCAACCTGCTCAGCTCTCTGACAGATGGCACTGCGGATTTGACCATGGCCGCGCACACCTCTGAGCGTGAGAGCAGCCTTCGGTTCAGCAGGGCATTTATTTTCAGTTCGTTCGTGATTGTCACACCTGACGTGGAGCAGGCGCCTTCGAGCCTCGATGCGCTGCGTGGAAAGCGCCTGGCGGTGCCGATCATGGCCGCCGAGCGCGCAGTACTGAGCGCGTACACGGATATCGAAATCATCGATTCAGCCACCATCCTCGAGTCTCTGGCCATGGTTGCGGATGGTCGGGCAGATGCGACGTTTGCCACGCTGCATGGAGCCCGTTACTACATTCAGCATCTGTACCCAGGCAAGTTGCGCATCAGCAATATTCTGCAGGGCGAGTACGGGGCATTGGCGTTTGCAGCCCAGCGGGGCGAGACCGAACTGATCTCCATTATCGACAAGGCGCTGCTGAGTATCGCGCCGGATGAAATCAACAGTGTGCTCAATCGCTGGCGGCCGGTTGCCGTGTTTGAGGTCATGAAATGGAGGGATTACCAAACCCTGATTTACCAGATGGCTGGCGTCGCCTTCCTGTTCATTCTTTGCTCCCTGGTCTGGAATATTTACATCCGGCGCCAGATTCGCGAGCGCAAGCGGGCGCAATTGGCCCTCGGTGATCAGTTGACGTTCATGGAGGCGCTGATCAACGGCACCCCGCATCCGATCTATGTCCGTGACCGTCACGGCGCAATGGTGGCCTGCAATGCCCATTATCTGAAAACATTTTCTGTCACCCGTGAGGATGTGATCGGCAAAACGGCACTTCAAAGTGCCAAGCACAACCGTGATGAGGCCATGCAGTTCCATGCCGGTTATATGCGGGTCATCGAGCAGGGTGAGCCATACGAGGTCGATCGCACACTGCATGTGGGTGACTCGACACTGATTATTTACCATTGGATTCAGCCATTTCATGACACCCGCGGGCATGTCCAGGGGGTTATTTGCGGCTGGATCGATATCAGTGAGCGTCGTGAGCTTATTGAGCAATTGCGTGCGGCCAAGCAGCAGGCGGACAACTCAAACAGGGCCAAGACCACCTTCCTGACGACCATGAGCCATGAGATTCGTACCCCCATGAGCGCTGTGATCGGCATGCTCGAACTCGCACTGAAGCGGGCCGATCAGGGTGATTTTGATCGCGGGGCGATCGAGGTGGCCTACACCTCTGCCAAGGGCATGCTTGAACTGATCGGCGATATTCTGGATGTGGTACGCATTGAGTCAGGGCATGTCAGCCTTTCGCCCAGAAGGGCCAATCTGCGGGAGCTGGTCGAGTCGGTAGCGCGGGTGTTTGAAGGCCTGGCCAGACAGAAAAACCTGATCCTGAAACTTGAAATCGACGCCAGCGTCGGCGGTGATGTGCTGGTCGATCCCATGCGCTTTCAGCAAGTGCTGTCCAACCTGTTGGGAAATGCGATCAAGTTCACGGACACTGGAGAAGTGCGCGTATCGATTCGTGCCGAGCACAGTGTTGATGAGCGCCTGCAGGTGTGCCTGACGGTTGAAGACACCGGTATTGGCATTGCCGCGCACGATCTGCAGCGATTATTCCAGCCTTTCTCTCAAGCGGATCACGGCGTACCCAGCAGAGGTGGAACGGGGCTTGGGCTGGCGATCTCGCGCTCATTGTGCGAGTTGATGGGGGGGAGACTTGAAATCAGCAGTGTCATCGGGCAGGGCACAACACTTGAAGTATCGTTGTCATTTCACAAACTGGAGGCTGTGACTGCCGTGGTGACGCCGCGAGAGCAAGTCCTCGGGGTATCGCGCGCGATGAAAGTGTTGGTGGTAGATGACCAGTCGCCGAATCGTTTGCTTCTGGTCCAGCAGTTGACGTTTCTGGGGCAATCGGCAAGCGCTGCCGAGGACGGTGTGGTTGCGCTGCAGCTTTGGCGGGCCGGGCATTTCGATATGGTTATCACTGACTGCAACATGCCGTTGATGAGTGGCTACGATTTGGCTCAACAGATCCGTCAGGATGAGGTTCAGCGGGGAATGGGGGCTTGTTGGGTGGTGGGTTTGACCGCCAACGCCCAGCCAGAGGAGAAGGCCAGATGCCTGAGGGCAGGAATGAATGACTGCTTGTTCAAACCCCTGAACTTGAAAGCCTTGTCGAT
Source organism: Pseudomonas sp. RL_5y_Pfl2_69 (assembly GCF_963970465.1). Classification (NCBI taxonomy): domain Bacteria; kingdom Pseudomonadati; phylum Pseudomonadota; class Gammaproteobacteria; order Pseudomonadales; family Pseudomonadaceae; genus Pseudomonas; species Pseudomonas sp. RL_5y_Pfl2_69. The sequence goes on from NZ_CAXAOU010000004.1 coordinate 260,079, forward strand.
GCTTTTATCGGGCTGGCAGGCCCCATTGGCCGACGGTTTTGCTTCAGAGAATCAAGCTGGAGTGTGTGCCGATCAGGCATCCATCACGGCGAGTCTGCATACGTTGACGGGCGGTGTTCACGAGGCCACCACCGTGTTGATTCATGAGGCGCTGAACAGTTTCGAGAGAGACAGTGCAGAGCTTGGCGAAATGCTGGCAAGGGATGAAATGGCGTCGTTTTCAGGCCTGGCCCATCGTATTAAGGGGGCAGCGCTGCTCGTGGCCGACTCGGTAGTTGTCAGATACTGCGACATGCTGGAGCAGGCCTGCAGCGTTTCGCAGGTTGTGCCAGAGCATGTGCTTCAGTGCGCCAGATTGCTTGAACAGGCGCTGGCAAAACTGCGCAGTAACCTGCTTGAAGTTGCCCGGGGAAGGCGTTCTTGATCAGTCCGTTTGCAGCGACACATTGATATCGTTGAGCGCCTGGATCAGATCGTTTACGGCCTGACGTATGAGATCAGGCCTGTCATGGCTGGCAGTCAGCTCCTCAAGTGTGACGCACAGCATCAGCAAGCTCTGGGAGTTGAGCACATAGGCAGTGCCTTTGAGCTTGTGGGCAATGCGCGCCAGTGCATCGAAGTCGTTCAGGCCAAGGGACGTGTCCAGCGCCAGCAGCTCTTCATTGTTGCTGGCGATAACGTGTTCAGCTATTTCAAGCTGAACCTCTTTTGCACGGTCGGGTTGCGTCGGAGTCTGCTCGTTTTCTCCGCGGTTGAGAGTGGGAATCAACCGGTTCAACCCGCCTAGGCTGACGGGTTTGGTGAGTGCTTCGTCCATGCCGCACGCCAGGCACTGTTCGAGCGCTTCGCGTTGCGCATCGGCGCTGATGCCGATGATCATGCAAGGCTCAATGCCCAGGCTGGACTCAAGCTCCCGGATGGCACGGGTCATTTCATAGCCGTTGGTGTGCGGCATGTTGCAGTCGGTCAACACGATGTCGATGGCGTGTTTTTGCCACAGCGCAATGCCTTCCTGCCCGTTGCTGGCAGTGATCCCATGGTGGCCCAGATAGCTGATTTGCTGTTCAAGCAGGTACTGGCTCGGCAGGTGGTCTTCCACTATCAATATGTTCAGTGGCAGGTCTATGGCTGCGGGTGTCTGTTTCTGGATCGCGCTGATCTGAGTGCTTTCAGCGCTCACACGCTCGAAGCGGGCGTTGAAAATCATTGAGGTGCCCACCCCCGGCTCGCTCTCGACCCGCAGACTGGCCCCCATCAACTGACTGAGCACCTGGCTGATCGACAAACCGAGACTGGCACCGGTGTTGAGGTTGTTCACGGCGCTGTCGAGCTCAAAGAAAGGGGTAAACACCTTGTCGATTTGGGATGCAGCGATGCCTTTGCCGGTGTCAGTGACACTCAGTTGCAATTGCACGGTGTGTTCGTCAACGCATTGGCCTTGGCAACTGATCACGATGCCGCCTTTGTCAGTGAATTTGATGGCGTTGCTCAACAGGTTGGAGAGTATCTGTTTGAACTTCAGCTCATCGATCCATAACCGCTCTTCAGCGCTTTGATCCAGCTCCAGGCGGATACTGAGGTGTTTCTGGCGCGCCAGACCTGCGAATACATTGGCCACTGATTCGATCAATTGCTTGAGCGAGGTGATTTGTGGGCGCAAGGTCAGATTGCCTGACTCGATTGTGGAGATGTCGAGGATCTCGCCAATCAGCCCCAGCAGGTTGTGGGCCGACTCATAAGCGATATGCACTGACTGAGTGTTGAGCGAGGGATCGGCCTTGCGGGTCAATACCAGCTCCAGCATGCCGATAATGGCGTTCAGAGGAGTGCGTATTTCATGGCTCATGGTCGCCAGAAATACGGTCTTGCTGCGGTTGGCCTTTTCGGCAGCCTCTTTGGTGGTCTTCAGTTCGTCCAGGATGAGTTGGCGCTGATGCAAGTCGAGCTGTTTGCGTATGATTCGCCGGCGTTGAGCGATGATCAGCAGTCCCGCCACCAGGAGCAGTGTGCACAGTACGCCCAGGGTCTTCCATGTGGTCGAAGCCAGCCCCTCCCAATGCTTGTCGTCAGTCGCGGCGTTGGCCTGCCAGCGCCCGGTGATCTGCAGGGTCTGTTCGGGGCTTATCTCAGCCAGCGCCTTGTCGAGGATCGACATCAACAACGGATCTTGCGACGGCGCTGCAAACAGTATTTGCGCATCATGATAGTTAACCAGGCCGTTGACCTTGAGGGTTTTCTCATACTTGTAGGACAGGTAGTAGCGCGCCATGTTGGCCGGTACCAGTGAGAAATCTGCCTTGCCATCGCGCACCTGGTTAAGTGCATCGGCCGTTGTGGCCGTTTCTATCACGCGCAGGTTGGGGTAGTTGCGCAGCCACTCGGGTGACAGTTGGCGCTCTGCGACTGCCAGTACGGCGACCGTCTGCGTGCTCAGTGAGGTTAATTGACGGTCTTCTCGCCGAGTGATGATCAGGTAGGGCGCTGTCACGAAAGGCCGGCTGAACAGATAAGCATCTGCTTTAGCACTGTCCTGGAACAAGACACCAAGGTCGGCCTTCCCTTGGCTCAGCAGGTCCTGGGCATCGCTCAGTGAACTGACACGATTGATCTCAAAGCGCATGCCGGTTTTACGCCTTACGATGTCCAGAAGCTCTGAGGCAATACCGTTGAATCGACCCTGGTTGTCAAAAAAACTGTAAGGGGCCACATCCTCACTGACGACGAGTCTCACAACGCCTGCCTTGTCGAGCCAGGCTTGCTCGGGCTCACTGAGGCGTTGATGAAAGCTGCTCAAGTCGCATGCCTCGGTGTCACCCCAGGTGTGCATGGCGCTTGCCAGATTGCATCGCGAGAGACCGCCCAGCGCTTGATCGAGCAGGGATCCGAGCAGTGTGCTGGATGCGCTGTAGGCAAAGCCCACTGGTATTTCTGGCAGCCGGGCGCTCTGATTGACGACCAGTTGGTTGCTGAATAATTGGGCTGACAAGTAACGGGTGGAGAAGGTATCGCCCAGATAGGCTTGGGATTGTCCTTTCAGGACCGCTGACATTGCGTCGCGCCGTGATCGGTAGCGGGTAATGGCTGCCTGACCGCCAGCCTGCCTGTACAGCGCCACAAGCTGTGCATCGACGCTGGAAATCTGCATTGCATTGGCCTGCATATCGTAGTCGCGCAGGTCTCCGGCCTCGGTAAACAAAGCCAGCTCGGTGAAGGCATAGGGTGGGCTCAATTGCACTTGATAGTGCCTGGCATCAGCGTCTGTCGCGACAGCCACCAGGTCGATCTGACCTTTGCCCAAGGCCTCGTAGAGCGCTTGGGTTGTAGCAAAGCGGCGCAGGGTCAAGGTCATCGACAACTCACGCTCCAAGGCCGACAAGTAGTCAGCGGCAATACCTTCCAGCTCATTGCGGGTCGTGATGATTCGGTACGGCGGGTAATTATCCTCTTGTACACCGACAATCAGGGTGCGTTTTTCTTGCGCCCACGCTTTTGTGGGCCCATCGAGTTGAAACTTCAGTCCGTTCAGGGGTTGTCGTGCATGTAACTGAAGAGTGCTGTCATTGGCCAACGAACTGCATGAAAACAGCAGTAGCCAGTACATCCCGAAAATGTGAAGCAGTGGCGGTAATTTCAAGTGGTCACTCTCGGGCAAGATTGTGGTGCCATGCCAGTTTTGCGCTGCAGATTGGAGATGCGTGGGCTGACAGTTTTGGTCGTTGCGCAAAAAATACACAAAATACAGTTAGTGATAACAGGATACCGCACAGATGCAGCGGTCGAATTCTGTTTGAGGGGGGACCTCTGCACTGGGGCTGATAATGTCTGTGTGAATCAGTCATTTAAGCAGCAACCAGTGCGCCAATCACCGGCACGATCAGCAAGGTGCTGATTGCCATCGACAAGACATTGCCGATATAGGGGTGCATGTACCCGGGCACCCGCCGGGCGATGGCGCACGCCAGGGGCGGAGCGATCAAGGCGCCGAGCACTGCGCTGGCAATCATCACCATCGGGCTGGCGCCGTAGGTGAGCACCGCCGCAGGCACAACGGAAACCAGCGGCACGTACGTGGGATACCAGCCACGTGTTCGCCATTCGCCACGCCACACAATGACGCCCACCAACGAGGTCAGCGCCTGCGCTGCAACCATCTGCAGCAGCACGCCGGAACCATAGGCGGGACTGAGCGGGTTCAAGATGAAGGCCAGTAAAACCCCCGCTAACATGCCCAGGCTGGCCCACTCGTTGCCATAAAACGGCGCCTCTGAAAAATCAGCCAGCACACGGCGTGCTATCCAGATCACTCCGTAGTCCGGCGTTTTGACGGGCGGTGCAGGCGCAGTTGGCGGTTTTTGCTCGTGACGGGGTGTCACCAGCGCTGGCAGCGCCCGGCACAGGCCAAAAGCAATCACGCTCCCCAGTGCCATGCCCAGCACATTGCCGATGACCACGGGCAAGCCCAAGGGCAGGCACACGTAGTTGACGATCAACAGGCACGATGGGGTGACGAGCAGGGCGCCGAGGATTGCTCCGTTGAGGGTGACTTTCCAGCCGCCGCCAAACAGCAGCACCATCGCTGCCGGCAAAGACACAAAGGCGGCGAAGGTGGGCTGCCAGGTGTCAGCCGTCAGAGTCCAGCCCCACAGCGCATTGCTGAGCAACAACCCCAGCAATGAACTGCTCACCAGCCACGGCCACAAGCCGGTGCCATAGCTGATGCTGAACCCTTGCCAGGTTTGGGCGTAGCGACTGGCCCAGTACCCCAGGGCGCCACCCAGCAACAAGCCCAGCGAGGCCAGCTCGTGTTTGTAAAACGCGACTTCGCTGATATCGCCCAACACCCAGCGCAGCCAGGCCAGGGGGGAGGGCATACTCGCCATCATGTCGCTGTAGGCGGGCCAATACACCGTGCCAGCGCTGGAGTACGTCACGGCCACCCAGGCCGTTACTGCGCCAAACACCAGCACGGTGCCGACCAGCAGGATCAGAAAACGGGCAGCGGGACCGCGGGTTTCTCTGTCGGAAAAGATCTGCATGATGTTCACCCGCTCAACGCGGCAAGCGCGGGTGATGGCAATAGCCGAGCAGCTCGTCATACACATCGGTACGACGGTCGCGCAGCAGGTCGTTCAGGTTGTTCCAGATCGGTGCGCTGCGGGCGGTCGAGAGGTCGATGTCAGCGTAGAGAATGGTCTGCTCGTCGGCCGATGCAATTTTGCCGATGGGCCAGCCATTGGTTCCGGCAATCAGCGAACAGCCCAGGTAGCGCGCATCCTGTTCCTTGCCAATGCGGTCGGCCGCGGCAATAAACACGTTATTGACGTGGGCAGCGGTCATCGTCAGGTACGAAGCCATGCACTTGCCCGTCTCGTCGAACAGCGGCGGTGGGGTCCAGACCCAGTTATTCAGGCTGCAGATAATATCGGCGCCTTGCTGGCTCAGCAGACGGGGTACTTCGGGAAACCAGATATCCCAGCAAATCAGCAGGCCGATGCGTCCGATGGAGGTTTCAAACACCGGAAAGCCAAGGTTGCCGGGGGTGAACCAGAGCTTTTCCTTGTTCCACAAATGCGCTTTGCGGTACTTGCCGACAAAGCCGTCCGGGCCGAGCAGCACCGCCGTATCGAACAGCTGCATGGCGTCCTGCTCGGCAAGACCGGCCACCAGATAGACCTGGTGTTTTTGCGCAAAATTGATCCACGCCTTGACACTGGGACCGTCTGGAATGGTTTCGGCATGGTCGAAGGCATCCTGGCGATTGGCAAACAGATAGCCGGTGTTGGCCAGCTCCGGGAGCACAATCAGATCCGCTCCGTTCATGGCCGCCTCCCGGGCCAGGTCCAGACTGTTTTGCAGATTGCTCTGGATGTTGTGAATGCCTACTTGCGGATCGAATTGCACCACCGCAACGCGCACCGCACTGACTGCGACAGATTCGCTCATGACTGACACCTCTTCTTGTTTTTATTGGCCCGCCTCGCATGGCGGGTAATTAGTAAGAAGAGTTGTCAGCAAGAGCGTCTGTCGCTGGATTCTGTTTCTCGTGTAGTCCGTCGATTAGGTGATTGAGTGGTTTTTACTTATGGCCTACAGGGATAGAGGTATTCGGGGACTGAGCTTGAGTGCTTCATGGGGGAATCTGGTGAATTAATCGGTCGACCACGAGACGGGGCTCACCGCAAGACTCTAATCGTGAGCGGACAAAAACACACTGGTGGGGACGGTCACGAGGTAAGTGTTCAAGGTGAAGATTCAACGACTGGCCCTGTCTAGACGTGACTGACTTGCGCGTAATCCACGCACAAGCCAGCAGACACGCCCGCTAAAGCATAGAGTCGATATCAAATGGTTTGGGCGCACCGCTGCGGGAGGCGAACATCAAATAGCCGTCATCTTGCTGGGGAATCATTGCAATCTGCACCTGCAGGTTGTTCTCCCTCTGGTCTTTCCAGCGAAGCAGAGCGGCTTGCAGGTCGGGAGATTGCGCGGCACTGCCGTAGACATCTGCAGGCTTGAGCCGACGAAATCGGAGTGCCTTGAGCCGTTGCAGCGAATCAGCAAGCTTGCCTGACTCACCGGACAATTCACTCACCGTTTGCAGGTACTCGGGATCGTGTTTGTGATAGCCCAGCGTGTCCACTACTTGCTTGCGCTTATCTTGTACCTTGAGGCGCATCGTACTTAATGCCGCCTCCACCAAATTGTATTCACGGTCGGTGACTACCGTCCCGTTTGCTTCCTGAGTTTGTTGCCAGCGGCGCAAGGTTGCCCAGGAGAACGGGATATAAGAGCCCGGTATGCTGTGATCACCTAAATTCATGGCCTGATCGATCAAACCACCACGAAATGGCAGATCACCGTCTTTGGCGAGCGCCCGGGTGCAGGCCGCTTCTTCTACGGAGGCACAACCCGGATTCCAGAGAATCGACGACTTCTGCGTGGCGTTAAAATCCACCGGCATGAAGTGGTGTAACTCGCCATGGTGCTCATAAGGCGCACCCCCCACACGAACAAGACCTGACACAAAGATCAAAAGGCCTAAAATCGGGTTAGTCACAAACAGCCCCACAAGCCCAGGAATCCAGATGGACCGTCGTGCGTTCATCCAGGGTGCGGGGACACCGGGAATCATGTCGTTGTTGTTGACCATGCGGTGATGTTTCAGTGGCTTGGCCGCCGCAACGAAAGTGGCATCACCCACGCGGGGCGATCCATAGGTGTAAAGGAGAATGTTGTAATCGTTATCAGTGGAGTTGCGCAGAGCTTCAGCTAGCAGCAATGCAATTGCGCCACCCAGGCTATGGCCACTGATAATGATTTTTTGTCCGACGTGAAATCGATCTAAATAAACCTGAATAAACTCTTTCAAGGCTTGATAGGCATCGTAAAAGCCGTTATGGACTTTCCCTTTACCCTCGCTGAAGGGAACTTGTGCCGCATCTGCATCACGCCACCAATCTGATAATTCCAGTGTTCCACGGATAGCGATCAGTATCACCTCATCATGATGCGTGATAAAGGCCTGCGTGCTCTTACCACTAAACCAATATTCATTCGTGTCATCAAAAAAGTGTAGCGTGGAAGGGTGCTCTTGCTTTTTACCCCTGCTGGGTTTGTTTTGCTCATACAACGTTGGGTCGAACGGCAAAATCTCAAAGCGCTTCGAGTACGGAACATCTTCATACAGTGGGAAGTAGCGGTGAACTGACGACTGTGAACGGTCTACCCTCCAACTTTCCCGGTAGCTTGAAAGAGCATCACCAAAAAAATGACCCACGCTGGGGTCCAGTGGAAAACTCACCCCGTCTACAGGGTTTTGGGCAGGGTGCTGGCCGAAGTCGGAATAGCTTAAATTCGCCATGATCGCAAGCTGATACAGGTTCAGCGCGCAGAAATCTTCATCGGTAGAAAGCATGGGTCTTAGCGCACGCAGTGGACGCACCTGTAGCAGTGTGTGCCGGTTCGGCAGGAGCCCAACGCCCGTACTGGATAATGGCTGCGGACCATACCGAAGCTCATCAAGCGCCCTGACCAGGATGTCATCCGGCGGGTATTTGCGGTCAACCGGGGGAGGTAAATGCGCGCTGTGCTTAACCAGGTCCCGCACCTCAACCTGGATGAATTGATCGCCCGCTTTTTGCGCGGGATTGTGGTCGACAGGGAAACCGTCTTTGTGAAAAAAACGGGTTTTTTCGGCGCGGACTTGAAGTTCGGTAATTGGGAGGGGATATGATAAACGCCTCATCAAATAACGATACAAGTCTTCGCCGCCGTCATAGTTAGTGTCAACGCGGAGTACAGCGGGCCCGCGATAGCAGTCTTCAATCTTGGCAACACCTTGGGCATCCAGCACCCCCATATACTGCTGTTCCGCACTGTCTTGAAGGGTGTAGGCAAGACCTGCATAGGGTTTGCCATCACCGAACTCATCCACCAACTGGAAACTAAACCAGTGACCTTTTAATGGGCAGGCAAACATTTTTCCGCTGAAAGCTGGCTTGTCCACATCTGCCATGGGTTTATATGAACTCATCCTTTGATGTCCTTATTCGGTGCAGTTGGGATAGACGGTGCAATCCCGTCCATCAGGCATTTTGAAAGGTTTGAAGTCCGTAGTGTTTCCGCGGCAAAATCCGTACAAATCATCAAGTCCTTTCCCCATACAACGCTTCCAACCAGTTGGAAACTTAACCCAATTATCACCAACTGCTGGCAGCTCTTCTTTCGCCTCCGTGAGCACCAATTTCACAGTCTTGCCCGCTAATTGGTCGCGCTGTAACGCTCCGCCCGCCAGGCTTTTTTGCACGACGCCATTCGTGTCGAGTGCCCGGCACTGCAATATTTTCCTGATATACCGCTTCGAACCCACCGTGCGGAAAAACCATTGGCACTGGCCATGAAAGACCAAAGGTTCTGAAGTGGACAAAGAGGGAGCGCCTTCTAATAGTTCATCGGTGATCGCTAAAGCGGCAGAGTCAAGCCCCATGTCGAGATCACGTTTGCCCCACTGCCCTCTGATAGCTAACTCAACATCTTGTAATACCATTGAACACCCATGGGCGGTGTCCGTCAGCGGCACCTTAAACTCAAGCAGGTGATCCGTTTTGGGCTGCTCGCTTTTGAAAAACTTCCGCCCTGGACCTCGGCGCTCTTCTCCTGAAGGGGCCATACACCTCTCTCCAAGTGCTGGTTCGTAATAAGCCGTTCCGTTGACAGTAAAATTTTCCGGCAACTCAGCCTGGACGGTGAAAGTTTCTGTCTGCGCCATTGAACAGCCCGAAACGACAAAGGCCATTGCATTCACCAATAAGACCCGCAGTAACCGAGGAGTAATGTGTTGTATGTCCATAATGCTGAATACGCTCCTGACCAGAATTTCACTTTATTTAAAAGCCGCTCGAAGTGAACCTGCGGTGCTTTTCCAGCATGAGGCAACCAACTTCTTAAGCGCGGCGGTTGGGCTTTATTAAGTGTGTTGATGATCAATAAATGCAATTGCTCAGGCATGGGCCAGCCCCGTTGCCGAGCCTGGGGGAGTTGTTCTATAAGCCAAGTGCTTTGGTCTTTAAATATTTCACTCCTAAAATACGGCTTATCTACATCTTCCATTGATTTATACGAACTCATCCTTTGAAGTCCTTATTCGGTGCAGTTGGGATAGACGGTGCAGTCCCGCCCATCAGGCATTTTGAAAGATTTGATGAACTTGTATGGCTTGACACATGGCTCTTCGTTATTGGTTCCCCATAAACCAGTACAGGCCTTCCAGCCCTTGGGCGTTTCGAGCCACCACCCGTTGTAATAAGGCTCCTCTTTATCCGCGACACTAAGCACCAACTTCACAGTCTTGCCCGCTAACTGATCGCGCTGCAGCGCTTCGCCCGCCAAGCTTTTTTGCACGACGCCATTCGCGTCGAGCGCCCGACACTGCAGGATTTTCACGATGTAACGGTATGGACCCATCGTGCGGAAAAACCATTGGCACTGACCCTGAAAGACCAGCGGTCCGGATGTGGGGAAAGGGCGAAGGTTTTCTGTTGGCTCATCACGAATGGAAATACCGGCCCTTTGCAGACTCATGTCCAGCTCACGAGTGCCCCACTGACCTCTGATATGCAGCACCACGTTTGTCAAAACCATTGAACAACCCCTGGTTGTATCCGTCAGCGGCAGCTTGAACTCAACCGGGCGCGCGCCTATGGATTGCCCGCTTTGGATACGGTTTTTACTGGAACATGAATCGCCGGAGGTCGATGCGTAATACGCCACTGGACTAATGGTGAAGTTTTCAGGCATCTCGGCTTGAAAGGTAAAACTCTCGGTCTGTGCCATTGAACAGCCCGAAACGACAAAGGCCATTGCATTCACAAACAAGACCCGCAGGAACCTGGGAGACATATCTCGTTCGTTCATCATGCTGATTGCTCTCCTGACCAGAACTTCACTTCATTCAAAAGGCGCTCGAAGTGAACCTGCGGGTCTTCGTCGCCATGTGGCAGCCAGCTCCTCAACAAGGGTGGCTTGAGTGTATTGATGATCAAAAAGTGCAGTTGCTCAGGGGTGGACCAGCCCCATTGCCGAGCCTGGGAGAGTTGTTCTGCGAGCCAGGTACTTGGGTCCTGGCGCTGGCTGAGTCGTATCAGCTCGTCGCTGTGTTCTGCCCACAGATACCGGTAGATATTGGAATGAAGCATCGCCATCGTCTGGCTCGCGGGCACTGGGACGTTCAGCCACGCCGGGTCAGCAGGTACCGGATGCACTCCGGGAGCAGGATTGTTAATGACTGCCCACTGTGAACCCTGCCAAAAACACACGCTGATCGCAGGCCCCAGGTACTCAGGGCGGGCCTTTTCAGGGATATGCCCCAAGGCACGGGTGAGGGCTCGATTATCGTGAAAACGGTACAGCGCCTGATGGGGTCGAGTGCCGGTAATCACGCGTTCGCGCCAGTGCCGGGTCAGCGCAGGCAGGTCATCTCTGCCAATACTGGCCAGCCAGCCCCAATTACGTTCAGGCACCTCAAGCAGCGCTTTGATGTGTTCGTTATCGGGACTGTTGATGAGGAAGATGACGGGCCCTGCATCAGCGAGGTCTGCGAGCGGAGTCTCGCTGTACACCCTGCAGTATTGCTCCGGGCCGTGGTTTTTCAGCAGGGCCTGGCGGGCAGCACGCTCGCCTTCAGAGTCCAGAATCAAGCACAGCGAGTGGCCGAGCGTTAGCTGTTCTGCCATCCATTGCCGCACAGAGGCAATCTTCATGAGTTCACTCCATTCGGTAGGCAAAGCCCGTCTTTGCACGCCACGCAAATCGGGCAGGCGTCCATGTTTCTAACTTTCGTTCCCGCCATTAGGGCGGTGAGTGTCGGAGCGAACATGGGCTGTGCCGAGCGCGCCTGGGCGGCTTGCAGCGGTGGAACACCCGCCACGGGCGCACCCCCCTGAACAATGTCCACGCTGCTGAAAATGCCGCCTGCAGTGATAAGGATGTGTTGACCACCGGCCTGAAGCGTCAGGCTCATGCCGGCATTGATCACCACATGGGCGGCAGTGACATGGGCGTGTGCCCCGGCCTGAATCACCAGCGTGCCGTCGGCCGTCGTGCTGCTGTTGCCGGTGATGCTGATCAGTTCGTTGCCACCGATCACCGTGTTACGCAGGCCTTGGGTGGTGTGCAGTTCGTCACCCTTGATCAGGCTGGAGCTGTTGTTGTCCACCTGCTCAAAGCGGTCGTTGCTGATCAGGCTGTGGCTGTCCCGGGTGATGTGCTCGCGCCGATCGTTACCGATGCGGGTGTCGCTGTCGTTGAGGATCACCTGTTCGATGTCGCGCTGCGCCCGCAGGTGAATCAACTCCTGCCCGGCCCGGTCTTCAATCGACAGTTCGTTGTAGCCGCCATTGGCGGGTGAGCTGTGGCTACGCAGTACCGTTTTGGTCTTGTGCGCGGGCAAGGGGTAGGGCACCGGTGTGACCTTGTTGGGGACGCAACCGGTAATCAGCGGATGGTCGGGATTCCCCTCCAGATACGTCACGACGACTTCCATGCCGATGCGCGGGATAGTCACCGCACCGAAACCTTCCCCCGCCCAACTGGATGACACCCGCAGCCAGCAACTGCTCTTGTCGCTGCCCAGCTCGGCGCGGTCCCAATGGAACTCGACTTTGACCCGGCCGTATTCATCGCAAAAAATCTCTTCCCCTACAGGCCCCGTAACGCGGGCTGTCTGGCTGACCAATACGGATTTGCGCGTGACCAACGGAGGGCGGTAGAACACGTCCCAGGGGATCGCACTGAAGGTGTTGCGGTAACCCTGGGTGAAGCCGTCTTCGGGGTTAACGTCGTGGGTGATCGCTTCCTCCAGCGCCTGAGGTTGCTTGCCTGTGTGCGTCACGCTGAGCAACAGCCACAAGTCGTTGCAGGCTTTACGGGGGTGTTCGGTCAGGTCGAAGAAGTGACCGCTGCGCAGAGTCGGCTGGTCGCTTTTGCCTTCGGCTAACTGGTAGTCGGTGCGGTGCCGCTCCAGGGCTTGCCGTGCACGCTGCTTGCCGAGCTTTTCATTCTCGTGCGGTATCGGGTAACGGTAGTCTTCGAGCGCCGGGTTGAACTCGGCTGTGAAGTGGCTTTGCAGCAACAGGCTTGGGCGTTTTAGATCATAGCCCCGGCGTGTGCTGGTGCTGGTTCGGGTGCTGTAACGCATCGAGAACTGGCTGACGACCGGGTGATCCGCCACCAGACCGGAGCCTTGCAGGTAGGGCGTACCCCCCAGCTTTGGGAAATAGGTCTGATCGTCGGTGAATACCAGAAGGTGGCCATCCTGACTGTGCTGGTGGTGCCATGAAATGCCATCTTCACTGCATAACCGCTGGATGAACTCGAAGTCGTTTTCCCCGTATTGGGTGCAGTACTCGCGTTCCGGGCTGGTGTTGACATGGAAGGTGTACGCATCGGCTTGGATGCCATGGCCTTTAAGGACCTGGGCCACGATCTGCGGCACCGTCAGGTGCTGGAAAATCCGTTGGTTGTGGCTGAACTGCACGTAGTGCAGGGCAGGCACGAGGGTTAATTGATAACGGGTCAGGCGTCGACCGGACTCGCCTACGAAGACCTCTTCGATATGCCCATGAATGCCCTCACCATTGAGGCCAAACTGAAGAAAAGCGGGCTGACAGAGCAGGCTCTCCAGATCGAAGTCGGGGTACTCGCTGACCAGTTCGATGTGGATCGCATACAAGCAGCTGATGGCTTCAGTGCCATCAAAGGCCAGGACCTTGAAGTCGTTGCGAACAGAGGGGATCAGTAGCGTGAAATGCGCAGTATTCGCCGGCGCGAACATATGCTTGTCCTTAAGCGGGGGATAAAGGGGCGTTGCGATACCTGAGCCTGAGCAGGCTCAAAAGTGCCGTGCAAGCTAGCAGGGCACCAAACGGATTGATGTAAGACGCTTCCTAAAGAAGGAGAGAATTTTCAGGTGTTCGAAATTGCTTCTTCAGATAAGGGCAGAAGAAGTAAGGATTGAATGGGACAGAGCAGGCGTTGGGGTCAACGCGACCTGAGCGTGTGGTTCAAACAACCCGCGCAGAACTCGCCCGCACCTGAAGCTGCGGGGTCAGGGTGATGGACTCGGCAGCCTCGCCCCGGATGCGCTTGAGCAGCAGTTCAACGGCATGTTGCCCCATCTCTGACAAAGGCAGGCGCACGCTGGTCAACGGCACCATCAGTTCGCTGGCCAAGGGGATGTCGTTGAAACCGACCACGGCAATGTCTTTGCCGGGCATCAAGCCCTTGTCGCGCGCAGCACCCATCAAGCCGATGGCAAGGAAGTCGTTGACCGCGAAAAACGCCTTCGGTTGTGGGGTGAGCCCCAGCAGGTACTCGCCCTGTTTATGCCCGGTGAGGCTGTCGAACGGGCCATTGAGGGTCCACTCCGGGCGCAATGTGATGCCTTGCTCGCGGTAATAACGGGTAAAACCGCGAGTACGGTCCGCCCCGGTGGAGGCATGTCGTTCGCCTGCGAGAATCGCCACATCCCGACAGCCCAATTGAAACAGGTGCTCGGCCGCCAGCCAGCCGCCCAACTCATCGTCGCTGCAAGCCGCCAGTTGCCCGGCGATCTGGCGGCTGACCAGTACGTAGGGAATGTGCTTGCGTGCCAGCAGGTCGAGCAGGGGCTGAGTGTCTCCCACATGGGAGTCGCCCACGATCAGCCCGGCCACCGAGCGGCGCAAGGCGTGTTCGGCACGGGCCATCTGACGCGGTTGCTGGTCGTCGGTGTTGGACACGAACGTGAGGTAGCCGGCCTGCTCGGCCGCACTGTCAATGCTGTCGTAGATGGTCGCCATCACCAGGTCGGTGAGGCGCGGCATGAGCACGCAGATTTCCTGACTTTTACGCAATTTCAGGTTAGATGCCTGCGTGTTCGGTCGATAATCCAGCTCTTTTGCCAATGCACGAATTCGCGCCACCACCTCGGCCGACGCCGCTCGCTCGACCCCGGCGGGATCGCCATTGAGCACCCGTGACACCGTGGAAACATGCACTCCCAGTGCAGTAGCCATGGACTTCAGGGTGGCGGGGCGAGATTGATTTGGCATGTTCTGGGGATTTCCGGCAGTCCGTTGTTTAGCGCGCGAATTCTACCCGAATAGGGCGCACCTTCCCGGAAATAAATCTTTACCCAAACGTTTGACTAAAACTTTTCTGCGCTCTACATTTCGCCAACCCAAACGTTTGGGTAAAACAATAAAAATACGCCGACACCGGCTAATGCCAGTCAGTCAGGGGAGAGGTGGAGCTCCACCCAACACTGACCGGCATCAGTGGACACCGGCCGACTTTTTGACTTCTGCCATCACTTGAAGAGTCAGATCCCCTATGAACAGCCCCGTTATCCCGTCTTTTCGCTACCAGATTTTCTTCCTGATCATGCTCATGGCACTGCTCAATTACATTGACCGCGGCGCCATTGCCTATGCGTCGGCGAGCATTCTTCCCGAGTACGGTTTCGACAAGGCCGATTGGGGCAATGTCCTGGGCTACTTCGGTTACGGTTACATCCTCGGCGCGCTGGTCGGCGGCATCCTGGCCGACCGCTATGGGGCCAAACGCATCTGGTTGATAGCGGGGGCTACCTGGTCGATTTTCGAAATTGCCACCGCCTTTGCCGGCGACTTCGGGCTGGCGTTTCTGGGCGGTTCGGCCATGGCTGGCTTTGCCACGATCCGCGTGATGTTCGGCTTTGCCGAAGGCCCGGCCTACTCGGTCATCAACAAGAGCGTGGCCAACTGGGCCACACCCAAGGAGCGGGGCTTCGTGGTTTCGGTCGGCCTGCTCAGTACACCTCTGGGCGCACTGTTGACCGCTCCGGTAGCGGTCGGCCTGCAAACCCTGACCGGGGACTGGCGCAGCATGTTCGTGGTGCTGGGGGTGGTCAGCCTTGCGCTGCTGATTTTCTTCATGACACGGTTCACCAACACCCCTGATGAAAACCCGCGTGTGTCCAAGGCTGAACTCGATTTCCTGCGCAAGGAGCGCGCCGAGGCCGTCAATGCCTCGACACCGACCACCAGTGTCGCGCCGGTTTGGCACTTCTTCAAAAACAAGGATCTGTTGCTCAATGCGATCGGGTATTTCTCGTTTGTGTACGTGACCTTCCTGTTGCTGACCTGGACCCCCAAATACCTGCAGGACGAGTTTCACTACAACCTCTCGTCGCTGTGGTACATGGGCATGATTCCGTGGACCGGCGCCTGCTTCACCGTGCTGCTGGGTGGCAAGATCTCCGACTTGCTGCTGCGCCGCACCGGCAATCTGAAAGTGGCTCGCAGCTGGCTGGCCGCGACCTGCCTGCTGTTGACCACGCTGTGTTTCATTCTGGTATCCCAGGCCCAGACCGTATGGGGCGTGATTGCCCTGATGACCCTGGCCAACGCCCTCAACGCGCTGCCCAACTCGGTCTACTGGGCGGTTGTTATCGACACTGCCCCCTCCAACCGGGTCGGTGCCTACAGCGGCATGACCCACTTCATCGCCAACACCGCTTCGTTCATCGCTCCGATGCTCACCGGTTACCTGACGGTTCGATACGGCTACTCGTCGATGTTCGTGGCGGCTGCGGTGGCGACGGCACTGGGCATGAGCGCAATGCTGATGGTGCGTCCGGGCGGTCGGCAGTCGGTCACGCCCCCTATCCCTGCAGTTGTTTGATGGAGTTGAGTGTATGAACCTGGCGAAGCCTACCCACGCTGGATATTTCCTTGGCCAATCGGTCATCGCGCTGGCCGAGCGCCTTCGCGCGGGGAGCCTGACGAGTGTCGAACTGACCCAGGCAGCCCTGGACAGCATCGAGCGCCTGAATCCGGTCCTGAATGCTTTCGTTCAGGTCGACGCACCCGTCGCACTGGCCCAGGCCCGCAAGGCCGATGAGCTGTTTGCCCAAGGCCGGGACCTGGGGCCGCTGCAAGGCATACCGATAGCGGTCAAAGACAATATCGATACGTTTGATTACGTGACGACTTATGGTTCGGCACATTTCGAGGGCTGCACACCGGGGCGGGATGCTCTGTGCGTGCAGCGCTTGCGTGAGGCGGGTGCCGTGATTGTCGGCAAGACCCTGACTCACGAATTTGCCTACGGCCCGACCGGCGACCGTTCATTGCAAGGTGCGGCACGTAACCCCTGGGATGCCCGTTGCATCACGGGAGGCTCCAGCGCTGGCAGCGCGGCGGCGGTGGCCAGCGGCATGGTGCCGCTGGCGTTGGGCACCGACACCGGAGGGTCGATCCGGATTCCGGCGGCGTTGTGTGGAGCGGTCGGCTTCAAGCCATCCTTTGCCAGTGTGCCGCTGGATGGGGTTTTCCCGCTGTCGTCGAGCCTCGACCATGTGGGCCCGATTGCCAGCAGTGTCGAGGATGCGCGGCTGCTGTTTGAAGTCATCGCCGGTCGCCCGCTCGCCAAGGCGCCCGACGTGCATTCGCTGCGGGTGGGCTGGATCACGTCGGGCTGCTTCGGCCCGGTGGATGCCGAAGTGGACCGGCAGGTCTATCAGGTGGCGCAGCAACTGTTTGGCAACGGGTTGCAGGACACTGACGAACTGGCACCCCTGGCGGCCGAGATGAAAGACACCCTGTTGACCCTGCAACGTGCCGAAGCCTTTGACGTGCATGCCGAGCGCATGCACGAGGCCCCGCAACTGTTCGATCAGGAAGTACGCGAGCGACTGGAGTTGTCCCGGGAGGTCAGGGGCTGGCAATACATCCGCGCCCAGGCCAGTCAGGCTCAGTACAAGGCGGCATTGGCGCGTTTGTTTGAACGTTATGACTTTCTGGTTTCGCCCAGCGTGCCGATCACCGCGACTGAGGTTGATGCCCGTGAAGTTCGGGTAGGGGAGCAGGATATTGATGTGCGTGCCGCGGTACTCAGCCACACCAGTGCCTGGAACCTGACAGGGTTGCCAGCGATCAGCCTGCCTGCGGGGCAGGTGAGGGGGATGCCGGTGGGGCTGCAGGTGATTGGCGCGGCGGGTGACGATGATCGATTGTTGCAAGTGATGGCCAGGTTGTATGTGCCGGGCTGAGCAAGGCGCCCCATTTTGACGTTGCAATGAGTCTGACGAGCGCCCCGTGCGCTCGGAAAGACCTTCAGATATCACTGGCCCATTCATGTCTCGCAAGCTGCGCTTGCATCGCTCATCACCTCATCCTGGCTACACCGCCGCTGAAAATGGAGCTAGACTCGCTGCAAGCTGAAACGATTCATCAATTCGGCGAATTATAATTCCAAGAAAGGATCCGCCCATGAAACTGCTTCCCGTGACCTGCGCCATTGCAGCCCTGTCCTTTGGAACTCACACGTTTGCCTGGGATTTTGTGCTGCTCGACAGCGACAAGCCTGCCAGCAATCAGCGTATTACCAGCGAGCAGCTCGGCCTCAAGGTCGACAAACCTTTTTCAATCACCCTGCGCACCTTGCACGGCGGTCGTCAGGAAGGCGTGAGTCTGATCGATATCGATAACGGCACGATGAAATTGACGGTGGTGCCGACGCGGGGCATGAACGTGCTCAGTGCCCAGGTCGGCAGTGCGCGGATGGGGTGGGATTCGCCGGTCAAGGACGTGGTCAATCCCGCGTTCATAGAGCTTAACGGTCGCGGTGGCCTGGGTTGGCTTGAAGGTTTCAACGAACTGGTCGCCCGCTGTGGCTACGAATGGGTAGGCCATCCGGGCATGGACAATGGCGAGTTGCTGACCTTACACGGTCGTGCGGCGAACATCCCTGCCAGCAAGGTGACTGTGCATATCGACGAAACCCCGCCCTATGCCATTCATGTGCGCGGTGAGTTGAAAGAGCAGGCGTTCAAAAAAGTGGACTTCAGCGTGCAAACGGAGCTGGTCACTGAACCGGGTGCGGCGCGCTTTGTGCTCAATGACACGTTGACCAACAACGGTGATTACCCCAAAGAATACCAGGCGCTGTACCACAGCAACTTCAGCACGCCGTTTCTGGAGGAGGGCGCCCGTTTTGCGGCACCGGTCAAACAGGTGTCTCCTTTCAATGACAAGGCCAAAGCTGACCTGGGCGACTGGCAGACGTATCGCGCACCGACTCCTGACTACGATGAAACCGTGTACAACGTGGTGCCTTACGGTGATGCCAAGGGCAACACCTTGACGGTGCTGCACAACAAGGACGCCAGCCTCGGCGTCTCGGTTGGCTTCAATGTCCAGCAGTTGCCGGTGTTCTCGCTATGGAAAAACACTGATACGAAGGGCCAGGGCTATGTCACCGGGCTTGAGCCAGGTACCAGTTTTTCCTACAACCGCCGTTACCAGAGGCCGCTGAACCTGGTCCCGACCATTGGCCCCAAAGAACAGCGCCAGTTCAGCATCAGTTACTCGTTGCTGGCTGACAAACCGGCGGTGGACAAGGCGTTGCAGCAGGTCAAATCGATCCAGGACGGACGAGGGACCGAAGTGCGGCAGACGCCGTTGGTAGATTTGAGTAAAGAGTGATCGCCCGTTGATTGAATGAACGCTGTAACGCACTCCGGTCATAGCCGTTTTTGACGCGCCGCGACCGGAGTGCAGTGCGGGCTATTTTTGCGCAAGCAAGGCTTTCCGTTGTGCCTTTTCGTGTTGCATTGCGGCGATTTCGCGCTCGCAGGCCTCGACATCGAACGAGTTGTCCCACTTTGCAATGGCGATGGTGCCGATGCCGTTGCCGATCAGGTTGGTCACGGCCCGCGCCTCGTTCAGGAAGCGATCAATGCCCAGGAGTAAGACAAGCCCGACCAGAGGAATGGAGTGGATGGTGGTGAGCGTTGCAGCCAGCGTCACAAACCCTGCGCCCGCCACGCCAGCCGAGCCCTTGGACGTGAGCAGGAAGACACCGAGCAGAATCATCTGGTCCACGAACGTCAAGGGTGTATTGGTCGCCTGGGCGATAAAAATGGCGGCCATTGTGAGATAGATGCAGGTGCCGTCCGCATTGAAGGTGTACCCCGTTGGCAACACCATGCCCACGACTGATTTTTTGCAGCCAAGCTTTTCAAGCTTCACCATCATCCGCGGCAGTACCGCTTCGGTTGAGCAGGTGCCAAGGGTGATCAGAATTTCATCTTTGAAATATCGAAGAAAGTGCATGAGGGGCATCCCCGACCATCTGGCAACCGTCCCCAGCACCACTACGATGAAAATCAAGGTTGTGATGTAAAGCGCGATCAGCAATTGACCGAGCGACAGCAAGGTGCCAATCCCGTACTTGCCAATGGTGAAGGCCATGCCAGCCCCCGCACCAATCGGCGCCAGGCGCATGACCATGGCAACGATCTTGAACAGGCCTTGCAGGAACAGATCAATGGTGTTGATGAGCGGCTTGCTGGTCTCGCCCATTTGCACCAGGGCAACACCCATCAATACCGAAAGCAGGATGACCTGAAGCATCACGCCATTGGAAAATGCGCCGATGAATGTGTGCGGGATGATGTTGAGAAAGAATTCAATAGTGCCACCTTGTTCACTGGCGGCCTGGCTGTATTTACTGATTGCGCTTGCATCCAGGGCGTTGACGTTGATGTTCATGCCGACGCCAGGCTTCACGATGTTGACCACAATCAGGCCGACAACCAGGGCGATGGTTGACAGAATCTCGAAGTAGATCAGCGCTTTCACACCGATGCGTCCGACCTCTTTAATACTGCCCATCTTTGCGATACCGACCACAACCGTACCGAAGATGATGGGCGCCAACAGCATTTTGATCAGCTTGATAAAACCATCGGCAAAAGGTTGGAGCTTGGCGCCAATATCAGGCATGAAATAACCGATGGCTGCACCGATCACGATACCGATCAGTACTTGGACATACAGCTGGCTGTACCAGCGGGACTTGGATATTTCCACGAAAGCACCTCATTTTATTGTTGTGATGGGCATGTGGCCGGGCGTCAGTGGGGGACGGCCCGAGGCTGCGGCCTCGGTAAAAGAGACCGCAGTTTGAAGGTGATCAGCCTTCGCCCAGCTCACGCATGACTGCGTACAAGGCGGACTTGGCTTCGAAGCCAACCCCCGGAATATCCGGCAGGCCGACGTAGCCATTTTCGACACGGATGCCGTCAGCGAACCCGCCGAAAGGCTGGAAAACGTCCGGGTAGGATTCGTTGCCGCCAAGGTGCAGGCCTGCTGCGATGTTCAGGGACATCTGGTGACCGCCATGGGGAACGACGCGGCGGGAAGACCAGCCCATTTCTTCCATCACCTTCAGGGTGCGCATGTATTCAACTAGCCCGTAAGACAAGGCACAGTCGAATTGGAGGAAGTCGCGATCAGGGCGCATACCGCCGTGGCGCAGGAGGTTCCGGGCGTCCTGGTGAGAGAACAGGTTTTCACCGGTTGCCATGGGCAATTCATAGTGATTGGCCAGTTCCGCCTGGAGTGCGTAATCCAGAGGATCGCCGATCTCTTCGTACCAGAACAGGTTGTACTTCTTGATGGCTTCAGCGTAAGCGATACCGGTCTGAAGATCGAAACGACCGTTGGCATCGACCGCCAGTCGACGACCGTCGCCAACCACCTCAAGGACCGCTTCGATGCGACGGATATCTTCGTCCAGCGGCACTGCACCGATTTTCATTTTGACGACGTCGTAGCCACGATCCAGGTAGCTCTGCATTTCTGCCTTGAGCTTGGTCTGGTCTTTACCGGGGTAGTAGTAGCCACCTGCGGCATAGACCCAGACCTTGTCGTCTGCCACGCCGTTACGGTAGCGGTCAGCCAGCAGGCGGTAGAGCGGTTTGCCTTCAATCTTGGCCACGGCATCCCAGACCGCCATGTCGAGGGTGCCAACGGCGACCGAGCGCTCGCCGTGGCCGCCGGGCTTCTCGTTGGTCATCAGGGCTTTCCAGATGGCGAACGGGTCCAGGTTGTTGTTGTCATGGTCGACGAAGGTGTCCGGATCAGCTTCCAGGATGCGTGCCAGGAAGCGATCGCGCATCAGAGCGCCCTGACCATAGCGACCATTGGAGTTGAAACCGTAGCCGATGACGGGTTTGCCGTCGCGAATCACATCCGTGATGACTGCGACGACCGAGCAGGTCATTTTGGAAAAGTCGATATAGGCGTTGGCAATCGGGGAGGCAATGGAAACGGTTTTTTCGCGGATGTCTACGATACGCATGACGGGTTCCTCTTGTTGTTTGTGGGCCCACGTTAGGCTTTGCGATGACACCCGCCCAATGCTATTAATGCCGGACCCTATGCACAGGAGGCATGGCCCCTTGGAACTCGTCTGGCTCGAAGATCTTTCAGCGCTTGCGGAGTACGGCAGCTTTGTTCGTGCCGCTGAAGCGCGCCATGTCACTCAACCGGCCTTCAGCCGCAGGGTTCGCTCAATGGAGACCTGGATGGGGGTAGAGTTGTTTGTGCGCACCCCCCAGGGCGCAACGCTGACCGAGGCAGGAAGGCAAATCTTGCCGAGCGCTCAGGAAGCGGCCAGAAATTTGTACCGGATGCGTAACGAAGCTCAAGAGGTCGCAGGAATGGCCGCCAGGTCGCTGCAATTTGCGGCCACCCACTCCCTGTCATTTACATTCTTTCCCAGGTGGCTTCGAAGCTCAGAAAACGGTGCCCCCATTGAGGCTGTGCAGCTGCATTCCGATAGCATGGCTGTCTGTGAACAGATGCTGATACATGGCCAGGTTCAGTTCTTGCTCTGCCATCGCCATCCTGACGTTCCGCCTTTGCTGGCACCTGATCAGTTCATCAGCAAGAAAGTGGGGGAGGACGTTCTTGTTCCGCTTGCGAGTGCATTCGCCAACTTCGGTACTTCCCCGGCAGCATTGCCCTACCTGGCGTACACCCACGAGTCTGGACTGGGGCGTATCGTCGCCCACAGGCTGCGAGGCAAGGAAGATTATCTTCACCTCAAACCCCTGTTCAGCAGCCACCTGGCCGCGGTACTCATGTCCATGACCATGGAAAGCAAAGGCGTGGCGTGGTTGCCCAAGAGCCTCACCGAGCAAGAAATTCTGGATGGGCGCCTGGTCAGGGCTCTGGATGAAAGCTGGGACATCCCTCTGGACATTCATCTGACCCGGCCCAAAGCAACCCTGAGCAAGTCGGCCGAAGCATTCTGGGACAGGGCGGGCGTTCCCTGCTGGTCGTAACGGATGACTGCAAGCAGGGAGTCGTCATCCACAGAGCAGGCACAGTGGACTGCTGACGCGATTAATGGGTGAACTGTGTGTAGACTTTCTCGCTTCTGGGCAGGGAGTCTTGTGTTCCGGCTCCTGCCAGTCTCTGTGTTGATTAAGGCGTGTTTATGGATCTGCGTCAGCTCGAAGCGTTTGCTGCTGTGATGTCGGCGGGCAGTGTCACTGCCGCAGGAAAGATGCTCGGCCGCTCCCAACCCTCGGTGACCAGGGCCATTCAAGAACTGGAGCAGGAGCTGGGGTTTGCGCTGTTCGAGCGCAGCGGGCCAAAGGTCACGCCCACCCACAAAGCGTTCATGATGTACGCCGAAGTCGAAAGCGCCCTGCTAGGGGTTCGCAACATCCGGCTGCGCGCGGAACACATCGTTCGGGATGAAAATCATCAAATCAAACTGGTCGCGATTTCCGCGCTGGCTGCAGGCTTGTTGCCGGCGGCCCTGGCACGTCTGCCTGAGAACCTGCGTCCGCAGCAGATCCAGTTGCAGAGCATGTCACCGGAGAATGTGGTGCAGGCGGTGCTGTCCAAAACCATGGACCTGGGCGCTGTCAGCCTGCCGCTGGAACATCGCGGCCTGGACATTCACTGGATCGGCGAGGCGCCGTGCGTCGCCGTGCTGCCAGCCACCAGCGCACTGGCTTCGTACGCAGAACTGCCGATGGAATTGCTGGCACAGCAGACGCTGATCACCATGGCCAATCCGTATCGTTTTCGTCGGCGGGTGGACAAGGCATTCCATGATGCAGGCGGGCCGATGCCCCATATGCTCGACACCAATACCTCACTGGTGGCCATGCAGATGGCCAGAGTCGGGTTGGGCATTGCGCTGGTCGATCCCTTTACCGCCATGGGGGTGCCACTGGAAGGCGTGGTAGTGCGCCCGATTGCCTGCAACGTCCCGTTCTTTTTCGGTTTGATTTCAGCCTTGGCCAGCCCGTTGTCCGACGTGACGCGAGTGCTGATCGATGAGATCGCCACATCGGCAAAAGTGTTGCTGCCGCACATGGTCATGCACGAAGCCAGTGTCCATGACGCGCTGTTGCAAAGTATCTATGCCGAGTGACGGGATGCGCCACGCAGGGGGCGTTCAGAACGCAAGCGGTCCGCGGAAAGGGGTTTCGAAAACAGTGCTTGAAACACCCTTCATGATCCCCTGGCGTTTCAATGAAGTGGGTGGCGAATGTAGTCGCTGACGAGCCGTGCGAGGCTGCGTCCGGCTGCGAAGCAGTCGTAAAGTCCATTTCCTCGGTTTATCAGGTACACCGCGTGTACCGGTCTTGCGACCGCTTCGCGCTCGAACGTAGCCTCGTTCTACTCGTCAACTGCTACGCAGTGGCATGAGTTGCGAAATTCGTAGCAGCTGACGAGCCGTGCGAGGCTGCGTCCGGCTGCGCAGCAGTCGTAAGGTCGGCTTCCACGATTAATCAGGCACACCGCATGTACCGGTCTTGCGACCGCTTCGCGCTCGATCGCAGCCTCGTTCTACTCGTCAGCGACTACACGCGGGTGGGTGGCGAATCTGTAGTCGCTGACGAGTCGTGCGAGGCTGCGTCCGGCTGCGAAGCAGTCGTAAAGTCGGCTTCCTCGGTTAATCTGGCGTACCGCGTGTACCGGTTTTGCGACCGCTTCGCGCTCGATCGCAGCCTCGTTCTACTCGTCAGCGACTACACGCGGGTGGGTGGCGAATCTGTAGTCGCTGACGAGTCGTGCGAGGCTGCGTCCGGCTGCGAAGCAGTCGTAAAGTCGGCTTCCTCGGTTAATCTGGCGTACCGCGTGTACCGGTTTTGCGACCGCTTCGCGCTCGATCGCAGCCTCGTACTACTCGTCAGCGACTACAACACGGAGATGGTGGCGAATCTGTAGTCGCTGACGAGCCGTGCGAGGCTGCGTCCGGCTGCGAAGCAGTCGTAAAGTCAGCTTGCACGGTTAATCAGGCAAACCGCGTGTTCCGGTCTTGCGACCGCTTCGCGCTCGAACGTAGCCTCGTTCTACTCGTCAGCTACTACACGCGGGTGGGTGGCGAATCTGTAGTCGCTGACGAGCCGTGCGAGGCTGCGTCCGGCTGCGAAGCAGTCGTAAAGTCAGCTTGCACGGTTAATCAGGCAAACCGCGTGTTCCGGTCTTGCGACCGCTTCGCGCTCGATCGCAGCCTCGTTCTACTCGTCATCGACTACAACAAGGAGTTGGTGGCGAGTCTGTAGCTTCATAGAGGGTCTGGATAAAGTCGAGTTCCTTGAAGACAAGCGTACGCACCTGACGCAGTTGCCCATCGTTCTCCAGGACGCTGAAGATAAAAGTCTTCCAAGAGACAAACCATGCTAATCGGCTGTGCGCGTGGCTCGACGAAGGATCAGTGCCTAGTGTCTACGCAGATGGGAAAGCACATTCCGATTCTTTTTAATTCCAAATAAGAATATCAATATGTTTTTTTGCGCGTTGCGAGAATAAACAGTCCCTTTTAGTATTCACTTTAAGCATTCAACGGCATCAAGAATTCAAATTGGTCTGCTGTTGAGGATTTCAAGTGTTTGGATCAAGGGTCGAGTGATGTGCTCTCGATCGTCATCGAGTAGCGATCAATGTCCGAAGAAAATTCACTGTCAGGCCTTGCGGCCCTCGAAGCACGCTTGCGCCAGGATCTGGCCTGGCTCGATCTTCCCGCCAGTCAGTGGGTCAAACCACGCCTCAACGAAGGTGCCCCGGTGCTCGATGTGGCGATCATCGGCGGCGGTATGGCGGGCCTGGCCCTTGCTGCCGAGTTAAGGCATCTCGGTGTTGATGCAGTGATTTTCGATCAGTCAGTGGCAGGTTTTGAAGGGCCGTGGGCAACCACCGCCCGTATGCAGACCTTGCGCTCTCCCAAGCACCTGACCGGACCCGCGCTCGGCTTGCCCGCGCTGACCTTCCGTGCCTGGTTCGAAGCGCAATTCGGTGCAGAGGGCTGGGCCGGGCTGGACAAAATTCCGCGACTGCAGTGGGCCGACTACCTGCGCTGGTATCGCAAAGTGCTTGCGCTGGATGTGCGCAACGAACACCGGGTCACCCGGGTTGCGCCAAGGGCAGATGCACTGGTTGAGCTGGCCATCGAAACCCCTGTACAAACCGTGCATCTGTTGGCGCGGCATGTCGTGCTGGCCACCGGACGTGACGGCTTGGGCGGCCCTTGGGTGCCTGAACTCGCCCACCAGCTACCGGATCATCTGTGGGCGCATTCAGCGGATGGTTTGCAGGACGACTGGTTCGAAGGCAAGCGTGTGGCAGTCATCGGGGGCGGGGCCTCTGCGATGGACAGTGCAGCAACCGCGCTGGAAGCGGGCGCCACAGGGGTTGACCTGCTGATCCGGCGTGCCGAACTGCCGCGTATCAACAAAGGCAAGGGCGCCAGTCATCCGGGAATGGTTCATGGCTATTGGCGTCTGCCGGATGCCTGGAAATGGCGTATTCGCAACTACCTCAATACTCAGCAAGTACCTCCGCCCCGCGCCAGTACGCTCAGGGTTTCCGGCTCGGGAAGGGCGCGGTTCCTGCTGAACAGTCCCGTCGTCTCGGTGGAGAAAAATCCTCGGGGCGGCCTGTGGTTGAACACGCCTGATGCCCGGATCGAAGCCGATTTTGTGGTATTCGCCACCGGTTTTCGCACCGACTTTGAACAGCGCCCGGAATTTGCGCCGTTCTCTTCGCACATTCGCACCTGGCGGGACCGCTTCGAGGCCCCGGCCAGTGAGCGGGATGCCGAATTGTCCGAGCTGCCGGATTTGGGCAGCCGTTTCGAATTCCAGGAAAAAATACCCGGCAGTTGCCCGGGGCTGAACCATATCCATTGCTTCAGCTATCCCGCAGCCCTCAACTACGGCGCAGTTTCCGGGGATATCCCGGCCATCAGTGAAGGCTCAAAACGTTTGGCCCAGGCCTTGGTCGGCCAACTGTTCAACGAAGACATCTCACTGCATTTCGACACCATGCAACGGTTTGCCGACCCCGAACTGTTTGGCGATGAGTGGGTGGCCAGCCAGCCCACCGCTGAAGAGTTGCGGCGATGATCGGCTGGGCGCTGCGACGAGTGACTCAGTCGTTGCTGGTGATTCTGTTGATGACCCTCGTGGTGTTTATCGGCCTGAATGCCATTGGCAATCCCATGGACATCCTGGTGGGGGAAGACCTCAATCAGGCCGAACGGGTGCAAGCCATCGCACACCTGGGGCTGGACAAGCCGCTGTGGGAGCAATACCTGATCTTTCTCAAGGGCGCAGTCCACGGCAACCTCGGGCAGAGTTTTGTCTATCACGAAGACGCCATGCGCCTGATTTTGCAACGGCTGCCAGCCACCCTCGAACTGGCCTTCAGTGCGTTGTTCCTGGCGGTTGTGATTGGCGTGCCCCTGGGGATTTTTGCCGGTACCTATCCGGATCATCCGTTGTCGCGGTTGATGATGGCCTGCAGCATCATCGGTTTTTCGCTCCCGGCTTTCTGGGTGGCGTTGATGATGATCATGCTGTTCTCAATCAAGCTGGGATGGCTGCCCGCCAGCGGCCGTGGCGAAACCCGCGAGTGGCTGGGGGTGCAGTGGTCGTGGCTGACCCTGGACGGCCTGCAGCACCTGATTCTGCCCGCACTGAACCTGGCGTTGTTCAAGATCTCCCTGGTGTTGCGCCTGACCCGTGCGGGCGTTCGGGAAGTGCTGCCACAAGAGTTCGTCAAGTTTGCCCGGGCGAAGGGCCTTTCGCCGATGCGGGTGATGTTCATGCACGTCATGCGCAACACCATGATTCCCCTGGTGACGGTGCTGGCCATGGAATTGGGATCGACCATTGCCTTCGCGGTGGTCACCGAAAGCATCTTCTCCTGGCCCGGCGCAGGGAAACTGATTCTGGACAGCATCAACGCCCTGGATCGTCCGGTGGTGGTGGCCTATCTGATGGTGGTCGTGGTGATCTTTGTCGTGCTCAACCTGATTGTCGACGGTTTGTATTACCTGCTTGACCCCCGCGTGCGGATCGAGGCCTCCCGATGAGTGCCGTTGAAAAAGCGTTACCGACCCGCATGCCATTGCAGGCCCAGTCGCCCTGGCGTCGAGTGGCCGTCGAGTACATGAATTCGCCAACGGCAGTCGCGGGGCTTGTGGTGTTGGTGGCGATTGTCCTGGTGGCGATTCTAGCCCCGTGGATCGTGGTGCAAAATCCCTACGACCTGATGCAGCTCAACGTGCTGGATGCGCGCCTGGCACCGGGAAGCACCAACATGGACAGTGGCTACACCTATTGGCTTGGCACCGATGGTCAAGGTCGCGACCTGGTCTCGGCAATCATGTATGGCCTGCGCATCAGTTTGTGGGTCGGTATCGGGTCGGCGTTGATCGCGGCGTTTATCGGCACGCTGCTGGGCCTGGTGTCGGCGTATGTCGGGGGCTGGGTAGACGTGTTGCTGATGCGCCTGGTGGACCTGTTGCTGTCGTTCCCGGTGATTCTCATGGCGCTGATGATCCTTGCGTGGCTGGGCAAGGGGGTCGGCAATGTGATGCTCACGTTGATCCTGCTGGAGTGGGCCTATTACGCCCGCACTGCACGCGGCCAGGCGTTGACCGAAAGTCGGCGCGAATACGTCGACGCCGCGCGGGGCCAGGGTATTGGTCCGTGGCGCATCGTCACCGGGCATATCCTGCCCAATTGCCTGCCGCCGCTGATTGTCATCGGCGCATTGCAGATCGCCCGGGCGATCACCCTGGAAGCGACGTTATCGTTTCTGGGCCTGGGTGTGCCTGTCACGGAGCCTTCCCTGGGCTTGCTGATCGCCAACGGCTTCCAGTACATGCTCAGCAACGAATACTGGATCAGCCTGTTTCCGGGGTTGGCGCTGTTGATCACCATCGTCGCCATCAATCTGGTCGGCGACCGGTTGCGTGATGTCCTGAACCCGAGGTTGCAGCGATGAGCCTGCCTGAAATGTCGTTGTCGTCGCTGGCATTGGAGCAGCCAACCCTGGATGTGCGTGGTCTCTGCACCTCGTTTTATACCCGGGCCGGGGTGCTTCCAGCGGTGCGCGACTTGTCGTTGCACGTGCAGCCAGGTCGAATTCTGGGGCTGGTGGGTGAGTCGGGATCCGGCAAATCAGTGACCGGTTTTTCCATTCTCGGGCTGGTGGATGAGCCTGGCCGCATCAGTGGCGGCCAGGTGTTGTTCAAGGGGCGCGACCTCACACAACTCTCGGTGTCCGAACTGCGCGCGTTGCAAGGCAACCGGATCGCGATGATTTTCCAGGACCCGATGATGACCCTCAATCCGGTGCTGCGGGTCGACACGCAAATGATCGAAGCGGTGCGTGCCCATCGCCCACTGAGCAAGCGCGACGCCCGGGAGCACGCCAGCCGCACGCTGGCGCTGATGGGCATCGCCAGTCCTGAAGAACGCCTGCGGGCGTATCCCCACCAGTTGTCCGGTGGCATGCGCCAGCGGGTGGCGATCGCCATCGCGCTGCTGCATTCGCCTGACCTGATCATCGCGGATGAGCCGACCACGGCGCTGGACGTGACCATCCAGGCGCAGATCCTCAGTGAAATGCAAAAGCTGGTGCGCGAGCAGGGCACGTCGCTGATCTGGATCACCCATGACCTGTCGGTGGTGGCCGGGCTGGCCGATGACGTGGCCGTGATGTACGCCGGTCGTATCGTCGAACAGGGACCGGTCGCCGACGTGCTTGATCGTCCACAACACCCTTACACCCAAGGATTGATCGACAGTCTGCCCAGCCGTAACAAGCGTGGCCAGCGGCTGCGGCAGATTCCCGGCATGGCGCCGGACCTGTTCTCGATGCCGCCTGGATGTGCCTTCGCCGAGCGCTGTACGCGGGCGTCCGCGGCCTGTGCACAGGAACCGGAACCTCGCGAGATCGTACCGGGCCAGACCGTTCGTTGTTTTCACCCTGGAGCTGGCCATGCGCAGTGATCACGTCCCCCTGATAGAACTCAAGCAGGTCAGCAAGACATTTGGTACGCCCGTGGCCGAGCATTCAGTTCAACACCTGTTGCAACGTTTGCACCTGACTCGCCCCAGACCCGTCACCCATGCAGTCGATCGCGTTGACCTGCGCATCAACCGCTCGGAAGTGGTGGGCCTGGTGGGTGAATCCGGCTGTGGCAAATCAACCCTGGGGCGCATGGTGGCGGGGTTGCTGCCGGTGTCATCAGGTACCGCATTGGTGGACGGGAAATCCCTGGACAACCTGACGGCCGATGAGCGCCAGGCCGTTCGCATGAAGGTGCAGATGATCTTTCAGGACCCGTCATCGAGCCTCAATCCGCGTCTGCGGGTGGACCGGATCGTCGGCGAGGGCGCGTTGCTGCACGGCTTGACCGACAAGCAGGGTTTCGACGATTACGTCAGTGCGCAACTGCAACGGGCCGGGCTCAGCCCGCAACTGCGCCAGCGCTATCCCCATCAGTTCAGTGGCGGCCAGCGCCAGCGTATCGGCATTGCCCGAGCACTGGCGGTACAGCCGCAACTGCTGGTGTGCGACGAGTCAGTGGCGGCGTTGGATGTGTCGATCCAGGCACAGATTCTCAATCTGTTCATGGACCTGCGCGACGAGCTGGGCCTGACCTATCTGTTCATCAGCCACGACCTGGGCGTCGTTGAGCACCTGTGCGACCGCGTCGTAGTGATGTACCTGGGGCGAGTGGTCGAGAGCGCTTCGGTGGATGATCTGTTTGCCCGTGCCAACCATCCCTACACCCAGGCCCTGTTGGCGCAGATTCCCCGTTTTGATGTCCGCAGTACCCGTTATGACGCGATCAAAGGGGAAATCCCCAGCCCGCTGAACCCGCCCGCCGGGTGTCATTTCCATCCTCGCTGCCCGCACGCCACCGCGCGCTGCCTCAGCGAAGCTCCAGCACTCAGGGAGGTTTCGCCGAACCACCTGAGCGCGTGTCACCTCAACGACCACTTTTGAACGAGCGCCAAGACGCTCGTCATGCTCATTGCCATTGCGTGCAAGGAAATACCCATGAAGCCACTTGTTCGTTCATTGTTAGCCTCGGCGCTTATCCTGGCGGCCGGTACTGCTGGCGCCCAGTCCCTGCGTATCGGTTACGCCGACCCTGTGTCGTCCCTCGATCCGCAATTGAATAATTACGCCGGTGACCGGTCGGTGGCGCTGCATGCCTTCGAGTCGCTGGTCAGTCGCCGCGACGACAAAACCCTGCCGGGTTTGGCCAAGAGCTGGAAAGTCATTGATGACACCACCTGGGAATTCGTCTTGCGCGACGATGTGAAATGGCAGGACGGTACACCTCTGACCGCCGATGATTTCGTGTTCTCGTTCGAGCGCGCCCGCAGTGTTCCAGGCAGCGTGGCGTCGTATGCCGGGGCGACACGCACGGTGGCATCGGTCTCGGCAAAAGACGCTCACACGTTGATCATCACGACCCGCACGCCGAACGCGAATCTGCTGCCGGACGTGGACTCGATCTATATCGTCAGCCGTCACGCTGGTGCCACTGCAAGCAGCGCCGATTACAACTCGGGCAAGGCGATGGTGGGCGTTGGGCCTTACCGCTTCGTCTCCTACGTGCCGGGTGACCGGACGATTTTCGAGCGCAACGACGCGTACTGGGGCGCCAGACCGACCTGGGACAAGGTCGATTACCGCTTCATCGCCAACGCCGCCAACCGCACGGCAGCATTGCTGGCTGGTGACGTGGATGTGATTGACAAGGTTTCGCCGACGGATGTCGAGCGCCTGCGCAAAACACCGAGCGTCAGTGTCTATGCCTATCCGGGCTTGCGTGCGCTGATCATCCAGCCCAGCTTTCGCGAAGGCCCCAACCCGTTCATTCGTGACAACGCAGGCCAGCCGCTGGCTGAAAACCCGTTGCGTGATGTGCGGGTGCGCAAGGCGCTGTCACTGGCTATCAACCGCCAGGCCATCAATGACCGGATCATGCAGGGCACCGTCACCGAGGCCAACCAATGGATGCCCGCCAACACCTTCGGCTACAACCCGGACGTGAAGAACATTCCATACGATCCCGCACAGGCCAAGGAACTGTTGGCGCAGGCAGGCTTCCCTCAAGGCTTTCAATTAACCGTCCATGTTCCGGGTGATCGCTATCCGCAGGCACCGGAAACGATGCAGGCGGTGGCACAGTTCTGGTCGCGGATCGGGGTCAAGGTCCAGCTCGAAGTATTGCCGTGGGCCGTGTATGCCGGTAAAGCCAACAAGAATGAACTGGCGATCAGTGTGATTGCCTGGGGTAATGGCACGGGCGAAGCGGCGTATGCACTGACCAACATCCTGACCGCGGTAGACAGCAACAAAGGACAGGGCGCCTCCAACTGGGGTCACTACAGCAATGCGCGGGTGGACAAGGCGCTGCTGGATTCGACCGCCGAGTTTGATGAAGGAAAGCGCCGCAAGATCCTTCAGGACTCGGTCCAGGTGGTCAGTGACGACGTCGGCATCATCCCGCTGTTCCACTACCAGAACATCTGGGCGGCCCGCAAAGGCTTGAAAGTCGAGCCGCTGGTCAGCGACCGCACGGCGGCGACCATGGTGACCGAACAACCTTGAACCGTTTTGCGCCAGAGCCTCAAGGGCTCTGTGCGCAACGCTCGCCCCATAGCCTTGAAGGACGTGTCATGACCTCAACCGTTGAACCCGCTGCAGATTTGCTCGACAGCCTGCTGCACATCCAGCCCGGAACTCATCTGCACGCCGTACGCCATGCCCGGAGCAAGGTCGCCTCGGCGACACAGGGCAGCCACGATGTGTTTTTTGATCCGGCACTTGAAAACAACCTGTCATTGACCGAGCGCCTGTGGGTGGCTTACTACGCCGCGCGCCTGACACCCCACGGGACGTTGACCGCACACTACCTTGAGCAGTTGCACGTGCTGGGCGCGGATAACACCGTGCAGGCGGCCATCGATTCGGGGGCTATTGAAGCACTCGGCGATGCGCGCCTGCGGGGGATTTTGCGCTTCACCCAAACCTTGATCGAGTCTCCGGTTCACGGTGATCAGGCGGCCTTGCAAGCGCTTCAACAGGAAGGCCTGGGCACTGCCGAAATCGTCGTGCTGGCGCAACTGATTGCCTTCATGTCCTATCAGGTACGTCTGGCCGCCGGGCTCGACGCGTTACTGTCAGCGGGAGCCGCCACATGAGCGACCTTATTCGCAGCCACGGATTCACCAACGAAACACTGGGCTGGAAAGCCTGGCTACCCACTGTCGACTTGAGCAGCGCCACGGACGAGCAAGTGGCCGTGTTGCAAGAGAGCCATCCCCAGGCCCTGACATCGGACTACTACCTGACACTGGCCCATCACCCCGAGGTCCTTCGCCAGCGTTCCCAGGCATTCAACGCCATCATGTATGCACCGGGCGGTTTGTCCCGTGCCGAACGTGAACTGGCGAGCACCGTCGTGTCGCGGGTCAATCGATGCGTGTACTGCGCCTCGGTGCATGCCCAGCGGTTCGAGCAACTGGCCAAGCGCAACGACGTGATCAGCGAGGTGTTTGCCGACCCTGCAACGGCGGGTACGACAGACAGGGAAAAGGCGATTGTGCAATTCGCCATTGACCTGACCCTGGAGCCATCGTCGCTCAGCGCCCGTCACATCCAAACGCTTCGCGACCAAGGGCTGGACGACGCACAGGTGTTGGACCTGATCCACGCGATCTCGATTTTCGCCTGGGCCAATCGACTGATGTTGAACCTGGGTGAGCCGGTGTTTAGCGCGCCTTAATGTTTAAGCATTGCCACAAACCCATGGGCTGACTCTTCAAGGGCAGTCTGGCAAAGCCATAAAAAATCCCGCTTAATGACAGCAATGTTGTTCACATAAGCGATTTATGCCTCTGTGGGAGCGGGCTTGCTCGCGATGGTCGTTAACGATGACGCGTATTGACTGAGTCAATGCGGCGCTCTGAAAACCATCGCGCGCAAGCCCGCTCCCACACTTGAGCAGCGTTGCGCTTAATGACAGGCGGGTTTACAAAAAATTAACGTGACCTCACATTCTTCCGCACAGAAACATGTGGGGATCGATTTTCCATTGTTGAGTACTTCGTCAGCGTGAACTGGGATGATCTGAAAGTCTTTATCTTCGTCGCCAAGTCGAACAACGTGACCGAGGCAGCACACTCGCTCAATGTTTCGGCAT
The DNA here is from genome assembly GCF_963970465.1 of Pseudomonas sp. RL_5y_Pfl2_69. Classification (NCBI taxonomy): domain Bacteria; kingdom Pseudomonadati; phylum Pseudomonadota; class Gammaproteobacteria; order Pseudomonadales; family Pseudomonadaceae; genus Pseudomonas; species Pseudomonas sp. RL_5y_Pfl2_69. The sequence continues at coordinate 293,931 of NZ_CAXAOU010000004.1, forward strand.
CGACGGTGTCGCGCAAGATCGCCGCACTTGAAGATTCGCTCAGTACCGTGTTGTTCTTGAAAAAGACCAACGGCTACTTCCTGACGCAAGCTGGCAGGGCACTGCTTCCACTGGCGCTAGAGACGCAGGAGCGTTTCAAGCTCATTGAGCGACAGATGTCGCAGCCTGGCAATCGGATGGCTGGGCAGGTGCGTATCGATTGCCCGGAGCTGATGGGCACGCACCTGATCATTCCCGGGCTGGCGGATTTTCGGGATCAATACCCCGGTATCAGCTTCGACTTCGTCAACACGGCGGTGTCTTCAAAACTCACGCAAAGCCACAGCGACATCATTGTCCGATTGCGCAGACCTGAAAACGGCAACTTCACCATGCGCCGGGTCGGGACCCTGATGCAGGGTCTTTTTTGTTCTGAAGGTTATGCCGCTGCCAACAGGCTGCCCGAAACGCCTGAAGACTTGAAACACCATCACTTGATTGGCTGGACTGAGGACATGGCCTATATGCCGCTCGCGCAATGGCTCAAGGAGCTGAGCCGCGACCAGACGCTCTGGATGCGCGCACCCAACCTCACTGCCCAGCTCAAGGCTGTGGAAGCGGGTCTTGGCATTGCCGTGCTGCCGACCTATGTTGCACGCCAGTCAGGCCTGCGCCAGGTCCTGGCCGATCGCCCCCTGCACAGCTCCGAAATCTGGCTTCTGCGCAATCAGGCTACGCAAGGCATAGGCCGCGTCGATCAAGTGGTGGATTATCTGATTGAGCTATTGCACAGCAAAACGGCCGTCATGCAGTAGCAACCTCTGGCCGCGGGGGCATGGAGACGGCTTAAAACGACACCGTGCGCAGGAAAATCCAGAACGCTACCGCGATCAGCATCAGCCCAAACACCACGTTCTGGAACACCAGCAGCCTGGGCCGCGCCTGGATCAGTTTCTGCACGGTCGACCCCATCGATACCCAGATGACGTGCGAGCAGAAATTCAGCGAAATCAGGGCCGCGCTCAAGATCAACACGACGCTGCTGCTTGTCTCACCAGAAGGCGTGAAGGTGGAAAACATCACCAGCAACATCACGATTCCTTGCACATTGCCCAACTGCACGACGATGCCATCTCGAAACTGCAAGTGTATGGGGTTGTCGCCGGGTGCCTTCAGCGGGCGACCCAGCAGCCGCACCCCAAGCCACAGAATATAAAGGCTGCCCAGCACCTGCAGTACCCAGACCAGCCTCGGGTTGTTCATCAGCGTGTGGTAAAGGCCTAGCCCGACCAGCATCGCCAGCAGGAAGTACGTGATGTCCAGGCCTGCGATAAACCGGACTGAACGCCGTACACCGCTCTGTGCACCGGAGGTTGCAACCATCAAGTTGCCAGGACCTGCACTCAGGGTCAGCGGGGCCATGGTCGACAGCCAAAGCAGCCAGTTGATGCTTAAAATTTCTTGCACGCTCTAATCCTCGATCACGGCATGGACTTAACTCCCTCAAGTCTAATTTGCGCTCACTTGGAACGTTATCGCCAAGCGTGCAAAACGGTCTTCCATAAATGGGGCAAGCCCCTGAATTCTGGATGTGGCGAGCTGGTTTGAAACCATTGCCGAGAACGTGACGGGCGGTCTTCATAAAAGTGGAACTCCCACCCACGACCGCCAGTCAATTTTTATGTCCAGACAGGACACCTATTTCTAACCGGGAGAAACTCCATGAGTGGCACTTCAGACAAAATCAAAGGCCTGGCCAACGAAGCAATCGGTAATGTGAAGCAAGGTGTGGGCAAGGCTACAGGAAGTGAGAAACTGCAGGTCGAAGGGAAGATCCAGGAAAAGAAAGGTGAAGCCCAGCAAGTGGTTGGCAAGGTCAAAGACGCCGTAGACAAGAAGTAGCTTTAGGCAACGTTCATTTTTGGGGGCACGCCGTTTTTTAAGTGGCAGACGTGCCCCCAAATATGCCCCCGGAGTGGGGGAATCCAGCAGAATTCGACGGATGGCAGCGGATCAAAAAGAGCCTTTGAAACCCTCTGAAGCAGGCATTCCAGAGCGGTTCCAGAGGGATCTGTCAAAGACTGTCCGGATCCCCAAAAAACATCTGTATCCGTGACCGCAACCAGCGCTCGCCAGGGTCGTTGTCCTGGGCGCCGCGCCAGGCCATGTGAAGTTCAAAGCTTTGCACGTCCAGTGGCGGGTCTTCGGCCCGCACGCCGCCTGCTGCCGTCAGGGCTTCGGCGGTGTAGTCGGGGACGGTGGCGATGATGTCGGTGCCCGCCAGCAGGGTGCTCAGGCCATTGAACTGGGGCACGGCCAGGACCACGTGGCGCTTGCGGCCCATTTTTTCCAGTTCGGTATCGATAAATCCGCTCAAGTCTCCGGCGAATGACACCAGGGCATGGGGTCGCTCACAGAAGTCGTCCAGGCTCAGTGCACCGGGCATGGTGTCGGCCCGAAGCAGTTTGGGGCGGCTGCGTCGCAATACCTTGCGCTTGGCGTTGGCCGGCAGGTCGCTGGTGTAGCTGACACCCACTGATATTTCGCCAGAGGCCAGCAGGGGCGGCATCAGGATGTAGTTGACGCGCCGTACCACCAAGACGATGCCCGGTGCTTCTGCGCGCAAACGCTTGAGCAACAGGGGCAGCAGGGCAAACTCGACATCGTCCGACAAGCCGATGCGAAACACCGAGGTGCTGGTTGCCGGGTTGAACTCTGAAGCTCTGCTCACCGCCGTGGAAATCGAGTCCAGGGCCGGGGACAGCAAGGCGAAGATCTCGATCGCCCGGGCGGTGGGCTCCATGCTGCGACCGGTACGCACGAACAGCGGGTCATCGAACAAGTTGCGCAGGCGTGAAAGGGCCGCGCTGATGGCCGGCTGGCCCAGAAAAAGTTTCTCGGCTGCGCGGGTCACACTGCGTTCATGCATCAAGGTTTCAAAGACGATCAGCAAATTCAGATCGACGCGACGCAAGTCGTTACGGTTCATGAGGCAGGCTTCGCAGGGGTTCAACAGGTAGTGAGGTAACGGATCTTACTGGCAAAATTGTTTTTTCGTCACTCCGTAGATTTTGTTCCTGGCGGATGGACGGGTGTTTTCTTGGGGATTTACGGCGGTTTTGCTGGGCTTGCAGGGCTTGTATCCATTTTGAATCTGTCTGCGGATCAATGTCAGGCATGTCGACTATTAATGCTGTCTGTTAGTCTTGCGCACAAAGCCCGGATAAAGTCCCGTGGTATTAGCGATTAATTAGGCGAGGTTTGTAATGTCGCGCACGATCCGTTTTCACAAGTTTGGCCCGGCCGAGGTGCTCAAGTGCGAAGAGCACGACGTCGCCGCGCCTGCGCCTGGCGAAGTGCAGGTCCGTGTCCAGGCGATTGGCATCAGTTGGTATGACGTGCTGTGGCGGCAAAACCTGGCCCCTAGCCACGCCCGCTTGCCTGCGGGTATCGGTCATGAAATGGCGGGCATTGTCACCGCCGTCGGCGACGGTGTGGATGACCTGGCGATCGGTGACAAGGTTGCCAGCTTCCCGGGCCAGAGTGCCAACGACTATCCAACGTATGGCGAGCTGATTCTGATGCCGCGCTCAACGCTGACCCGTTACCCGGACGTGTTGTCTGCGGTTGAAGCCAGCGTGCATTACACACCGTTGTTGATTGCCTACTTTGCCTATGTGGACCTGGCGCAGGTCAAACCGGGGCAAACCGTGTTGATTACCGATGCCAGCCACTGTGCGGGGCCATCGTTTGTGCAGTTGGGCAAAGCCCTTGGCCTGAAGGTCATTGCCGCGACCAAGGATGCCGCAGAACGCGAGTGCCTGCTGAGCCTGGGTGCCGACAAGGTGATTGTCACCGAAGAGCAGGACCTGCTGATGCAGGTCAACAAGATCACGGACAACAAAGGCGTGGACGTGGTGCTCGATGGCCTTGGCGGCCCGCAAATGTCCGTGCTGGGCGACGTTCTGGCGCCCCGTGGCAGCCTGGTGCTGTACGGCCTGCAAGGCGGCAATCAAACGGGGTTCCCGGGGTGCGCGTGCTTTCAGAAGAACATCAAGTTTTTTGTGCATTGCATCGGCAACTTCACCGGCAAGCCGGAACTGGGCATTGCCCAGGACGAGGAGGCCATGAAGCGCGCCCTGCGGGACATCAACCAGTTGACCGCTGACGGGGTCCTGACTCCGCTGGAGATCAAGGTGTTCCCTTTTGAACACTTTGTTGAAGCCCATCGCTACATGGACGATTGCCCGTGCCGCGGACGAGTCGCGCTGCAGCTGACGACTGCCTGATGCCGCGCGGGTAGCCGCGTATAAAAACGCCCCTGGACATCACGTCCCGGGGCGTTTTTTTTCGCCCGTAGAAACCTTTCTGGGCTTGTCACCCGCAATGGTGTGAGCGAGATAACGCCCTCAAATCTATCCATAAGCATTGTAAATATTACGTTGTGTATTCGTTTGAACTTGTTTCTGTAGGGCCATTCCTGTGCGTACGTACGCCCGGTCTGTGATGGACTGAAGAGTTGAGGTAAGTGTGGGCGCGTCAAATTGAGCTGCCGATAATGTGTGTCTCGATCTGGAGGAATTACCCATGGATAACTTTCATGAGCAAGCCATGAGCTCTGTCTATCAACAAGTGCTGCACCGACTCCTGGGTTTTTTCAGCCGCTCCGAGCGCATCGCGTTGCAACTGTTGATTCAACGTTTGTTAGTGGCGGCAGGGGGCGTGGAGCGCATTGGGCGTTACCGGGTAATGGTTGTTCATGAGGGGGGCAAGGAGTGCGCCTACACACTGGCTTTTTTGCGCGCCGCGCAGCTCAGTATTGCGGGGCGCTCGCCAGACACGTTCATGTTGCGTATTGCGGTACTGCGCCAGCCGCGGATGACGGTCAATGTGATGGCGCGCATTCAGGCCCAATGCAGCGAGTTGTTTATGTATGACGACAGCCGCGTGGAGTTGCTGTTGGTGGATGAACAGGGCGCTACCAGGCTGCATAAGCAGGCTGCGTTTGAGAGCCAGCCCTCGGACATGAATCGAACACAGGTATTGATGTCGGGCCACCTGACCCAGGGCGATACCCGGGCGACATTTTTTTATGCCGACCTGTTGGGCCGGGCCAGGCTGTATCGGCGAGCCTGCGATTGGGGGGGCAGGGTGGATGCGTTGATCGACCGGCGCCCGCCCACCCACCTTGGGCAATACGTGACGTGGATTCAGCAGGTTGCACAGCTGCAGGGGCATGCCCCCTTTGACCAGCACCGTCAGGGTTTCGACAGCGCGGTCAAACTGTGCTGCAAGCTGGATGACGACTACAGGCAGTTATTGCGCCTGCCAGCGGCGCCCTGCAATGACCCCTGCGCTGGCGAAGTTCCCGGTGACATAAATGTGATCAATGTCTTTGATTGCCTGTGTCAGGAAATGGACGTTTTACACTCCCCGGTGCTGATGTTTGTGGAGGGGCCCTGGCGTGTAAAAAACCTGGATATCGAGGAGCCTCAAGCGGCTGTGGTTTTGGTGGCTGCCCATGTGCACGGCTTGCGGGGGGCTTACCGCCAGGGTGTGGATTACAGTGTTGGAGCAGATGCTTACTTGCGCCGCGCGTCGATAGAAAACAGGTGCAATGACCGATTCAAGGGCCAATTGATAAAGCAGTTGGAGGCGGTGTTCGATACGCCGGAAAAACTGGATCAGTTGCATGGTGCAGCCACTCAGTACCTGAGCGAACTGCACGGTGTCAGCGAAGAGCAGTTGGGGTGCCTGATGTGTTCGCCCTTTGTGAATCAGGCCCGCGGCCTTGAACACTTCCTGCACAATTACTACCCGGAAAAAAAGCATCTCATCCACGAATTTCGTCAGGTATTGAGGGACAAGAACACGCTGTCACAGGTTGATGTCACCTGGCTTGAATCCATAAGCGGGCTTCCCCTTGCGTCTTTGCAGGCGCTGTATCACATGCAAGAAATCGACTTCAGGGACTGCGATTCCCTGATTTCCCTCTTGTGGGCCCATGACCCCGGCAATAAACCCGGGCATACAGTCTCTGCGGATTAAGAGGCCGTTTCACTCCAGGTTCAACGGCTCGCCAGCCTCTCTGACGAGCCCCGTCTTGCACACCACTCATCCAATAGGATTTGCCAGAGTACTGGGCAAACTGATATCTGTACGCATATCCAGTACCTAAAGCCAGTGGTCCGTTGCGCCCGTGATTTCCAATCCCCTCGAAGATCCGTTTTATTACCTGAAGAACTTCCAGCATGTGCTCGACTGGATCGCCGCCCGTTATGACGATCTGTTAAGTGTCGAGGAGCAGCGCTTTATCGCAGGTTTTGCCCTGCTGCCCGGCCCCTCCCAAGCGTTGTGGGTACGCATGGTGATGCGCAAGGGGGCTCACTTCAGGGCCAGCAAGCTCAACTATCCGGAAATCGGCGAAGTTTCACTGGCAGCAGTGCCCCTGGTGGCTGAGGGATGGCTGGACGATCAGGCCCCTCTGGCCCTGGTCGAGGTGTTTGACGTGTTGCAAAAGCCGGAAATCCTGGCGCGCTTCAGTGCACATATTGCCCGGCCCAAGGCCAGGAAATCAGAGTGGCTGGATGAGTTGTCTGCCGATTTCACCCAGCAACAGAGCCTGGCCCACTGGCATCCGGCCCTGGCCGACCCCCTTTACACCCTGAACCACAGGGCGCTGTGCGATCGTTTGCGGCTCATGTTTTTCGGCAATCTCAGCCAGGGCTGGCCAGATCTGGTATTGGCTGACCTGGGGCTGTTCACCTACGAAAAAGTCGATTTCAGCCATGAGTCACGGGCGCTGCGTTGCCGCGCCGATATTGAAGGCTATCTACACCTGTATGCCTGTCGCGAACGATTTGAAGTCAGTGGTGATGTGGACGAGGTGCTGCAACCGGTACTCGACTATCGAGTGGATAACCGCTGGCTGCAGCGACGGCGCGGGCGTTTGCTGTTTCAGATCGGTCAGCATCTGGAGCGCACGGAAGACTTGAACCGGGCGCTGCAGGTTTACCAGCAAAGCCAGCACCCCGAAGCGCGACAGCGCGGCATTCGCGTGCTTGAGCGTCAGGGGCACTACGAGCAGGCGCTGAGCCTGGCAGACGTCGCACTGCAGGCCCCCCTGACCGACGCGGAACACCAGCACCTGCTGCGCATTATCCCGCGCTTGCGGCGCAAACTCGGGTTGGCGGCGCTTGCGGTTGTCAGGCCCAAAGCCCCCGACCGGCTTGATCTGACCCTGCCACGGAACGACACCACGTGCGTTGAACTCAGTGTTGTTGCGCATCTGCAGACCCCTGAGGCTCCCGTGCATTACGTGGAAAACACCTTGATCAACGGGCTGTTCGGTTTGCTGTGCTGGCCGGCGATTTTTGCGCCCCTGCCGGGCGCGTTTTTTCACCCGTATCAGAGTGGCCCGGCGGATTTGCTGGAAGATGACTTCTACCAGCAAAGGGCTGACCTGTTTGAGGATTGCCTCGCGCAACTGGATGACGGGCGTTACCTGGCCACCATCCGTGCCGCCTATGCGACCAAGTTCGGGATACAGACGTCCTTTATCGCCTGGAATTACCTGAGCCAGGACCTGCTCGAAGACGCCTTGCGGTGCTTGCCCCCCGCGCATTTGAAGCTGTGGTTTCGGCGTCTGTTGCTGGATATCAAAGCCAACCGCACCGGCATGCCTGACTTGATCCAGTTTTTTGTGGCGCAAAATACCTACCGCATGATCGAGGTCAAAGGCCCCGGTGATCGCCTGCAGGATAACCAGCTGCGCTGGCTGGCCTTTTGCGAGGAGCACGGGATGCCGGTGACCGTGTGCTACGTGCAATGGCAGGAGCCCCAGGGGTGAGCTATCGCGTTGCAGTGCGTGCCCTGTGCGAGTTCACGGCCAAGGTCGGCGATCTGGACTTGCGCTTCACGCCCTCACCCACGGCGCAGCAGGGGATTGCCGGTCACCGAACGGTGGCCTCGCGGCGCAGTGCGTTGTATCAGCCGGAGTTGAGCCTTGAGGGGCAGTTCGGGGCGTTGACCGTACGTGGCCGGGCTGACGGCTATGACCCCGTGGCCAATGTGCTGGAAGAGGTGAAAACCCATCGCGGCGATTTTGCCGCCATAGCGGCCAATCACCGCCAGCTGCACTGGGCACAAGCCCGCGTCTACGGCTGGTTGTTGTGCCAAAGCCTGCAATTGCCGCAGGTCAATCTGGCACTGGTGTATTTCGACATTGTCAGCGAAAAGGAAACACGTCTTCAGGAGTGTTGGTCGGCAGCCGAGTTGCAGCAATTTTTCGAGCAGCAGTGCGGGTTGTTCCTGGCCTGGGCCGAGCAGGAAATGGCCCATCGAGAGGCCCGGGACAAGGGTGCCCGCAACCTGGCCTTTCCCCATGAGCAGTTTCGCACCGGGCAACGGGCACTGGCCGAGGCGGTGTACAAGACCGCCAGTACCGGGCGCTGCCTGATGGCCCAGGCGCCGACCGGGATTGGCAAAACCATAGGCACCCTGTTTCCGCTGCTCAAGGCCATGCCTGGCCAGCAACTAGACAAACTGTTGTTTCTGACCGCCAAGACCCCGGGGCGCAAGCTGGCCCTCGATGCGGCGCAAGTGCTCTATCCCAAGGGGCAGAATGTACCGTTGCGGGTACTGGAACTGGTCGCACGGGACAAGGCCTGCGAATACCCCGAGAACGCCTGCAATGGCGATTCCTGCCCTCTGGCCAGGGGGTTTTATGATCGCTTGCCCGCTGCGCGCCTGGAGGCGGTCGCCCAGTCCTCCCTCGACCAGCAGACCTTGCGCAGCGTCGCGCTGGCCCATGAGGTATGCCCTTACTACTTGAGCCAGGAAATGGCCCGCTGGGCTGATGTGGTCGTTGCGGACTACAACTATTACTTCGATTTCAGTGCATTGCTGTATGGCCTGGCCCAGGCCAATCAGTGGCGGGTCGCGACGCTGGTAGACGAAGCCCACAATCTGGTGGAACGCGCGCGGCAGATGTACAGCGCAAGTCTGGACCAGCAGACCTTGAACAGCGTTCGTCACTCGGCCCCGGCCGCCCTCGATAAACCCTTCAAGCGCCTGAACCGGGAATGGAATGCGCTGCACAAGGAACAGGCGGGGGCCTATCAGGTGTACCCCAAGCTTCCGGAAAAATGGCTGGCCGCCTTGTCGGCCTGTATCACCGCCATCGGCGACTACCTGAACGATCACCCGCAAGGGTTGAGCGGCAACCTCCAGGGCTTTTACTTTGAAGCCCTGCAGTTCAATCGGGTGGCCGAACTGTTCGACGGGCACTTTCTGTTCGATGTCAGCCTGCGTGCAGACGGCAAGCGGCGTGTGTCGCAGCTCAACCTGCGCAACATCGTGCCCGCAGGTTTTATCGGACCGCGCCTGGCGAGTGCACAGAGCAATGTGCTGTTTTCGGCGACCCTGAGCCCGCAGGCCTATTACGCCAACCTTCTGGGATTGGCGGCTGACACGGTGTGGATGGATGTCGAATCGCCGTTCCAGGCAGAGCAACTGAACGTGCATGTTGTCAGCCAGATATCGACCCGGTTTGTTCATCGCCAGGCTTCGCTGGAACCGATTGTGGAGCTGATCGCCCGTCAGTTCGAGCAGCGCCCGGGCAACTACCTGGCGTTTTTCAGCAGCTTCGACTATCTGCAGCAGGTCGCCCAATTGCTTGCAGAGCGCTATCCCCACGTTATCCAGTGGTCCCAGGGGCGGCGCATGGATGAAGCGGCGCGCCAGGGGTTCCTCGATCAGTTCACCCTGTCGGGTCAGGGGGTGGGTTTTGCCGTGCTGGGTGGAGCCTTTGGCGAGGGTATCGATTTGCCCGGCGCCCGGTTGATCGGTGCTTTTGTCGCGACCTTGGGGCTGGCACAGTTCAATCCCGTCAATGAACAGATCAAGCAGCGGATGGCGGCGCTGTTTGGCGCCGGTTATGACTACACCTACCTGTACCCCGGCGTGCAGAAAGTGGTGCAGGCTGCCGGGCGGGTAATCCGTACCCAGAGCGATCAGGGCACGCTGTTTCTGATTGATGACCGTTTTGCCGAGCCCAAGGTGCAGCAACTTTTGCCACGCTGGTGGCAATTGGGTTGATGGCCTGACGTTATGGCAAACTGCCGGGGTTGTGGCGCATGAAGCGCCTTACTTGACCCCGGAGTTCCCCCTTATGAGCATCAAACGTTTCGGTACCGGCGCTGTAGGCGCAGGCGGCCAGCCTTTGCCTTTCGCCCGCGCTGTAGAGGCTGATGGCTGGCTGCACGTGTCCGGCCAGGTTGCCATGGAAAACGGTGAAATCATTAACGGCGGGATTGTCGAGCAGACCCACAAAACCATGCAAAACCTGGTCGCCATCCTCGAAGAGGCCGGTTATGGCCTCGAAGATGTGGTCCGCGCGGGCGTATGGCTGCAGGACCCGCGGGACTTCTGGAGTTTCAACAAGGTGTTCGCGTCGTACTTCAAAAGCGAACATGCACCGGCACGTGCCTGTGTGCAGGCCATGATGATGGTCGATTGCAAGGTCGAGATCGATTGCATCGCCTATAAAGCCAAGCGCTGAAACTTGAGGAGTTGAGTGTGTCGAATACGTCGAACAATCAGCCGATTCTCAAAGGCGCAGCCCGCCCCGGCGATCACCTGGTTCATGACGTGAGCCTGCCCGCACTGGTGATTCACCGTGACGCGCTGGAGCACAACATTCGCTGGATGCAGGACTTTGTCACCCGCAGCGGCGCGGTGTTGGCACCCCACGGCAAAACCAGCATGGCCCCGGCGCTGTTTCGTCGCCAGCTGGACCAGGGCGCCTGGGGGTTGACCCTGGCCACTGCGGTACAAACCTGTACGGCTTATGCCGGGGGTGTACGTCGAGTACTGATGGCCAACCAGTTGGTGGGCCGGGCCAATATGGCGTTGATTGCCGACTTGCAGACCGACCCGGCATTCGAATTTCACTGCATGGTCGACCATCCGGACAACGTGGCAGCCCTGGGCGCTTACTTTGCCGAACGTGGGCAGCGCTTGAACGTGATGATTGAATACGGCGTGGCAGGCGGGCGTTGTGGTTGCCGCACCGAACAGCAAGTCATGGAACTGGCGGCGGCGATCAAGCTACAGCCATCGTTGGCCCTGACCGGCATCGAAGGCTATGAAGGGGTCATTCATGGAGAACAGGCCGTCAGCGGGATTCGCGAATTTGCGGCTTCACTGGTGCGTCTGGCCCTGCGACTGCAGGCCGACGGTGCATTTGCCCTGGAACAACCGATCATTACCGCCTCGGGCTCGGCCTGGTATGACCTGATTGCTGAAGGCTTCGAGGCCGAGGCGGCTGGCGGGCGTTTTCTCAGTGTGCTGCGCCCGGGCAGTTACGTGGTTCACGACCACGGCATCTACAAGGACGCTCAGTGCTGCGTACTGGATCGACGTCAGGACTTGCACGAAGGCTTGCGCCCGGCGCTGGAAGTCTGGGCTCACGTGCAATCGCTGCCCGAGCCGGGGTTTGCGGTGATTGCACTGGGCAAGCGCGACGTGGCGTTTGATGCGGGCTTGCCGCTGCCGTTAAAGCGATATCGCGAAGGTGTGATACCGGCGGTGGGCGATGATGTCAGCGGGTGCAAGGTCACGGCGGTGATGGACCAGCATGCCTTCATGACCGTTGCCGAGGGGTCGCAGTTGCGCGTTGGAGACATCATCAGCTTTGGCACCTCCCATCCTTGCCTGACTTTTGACAAGTGGCGCACGGGTTGTGTGGTCGATGAGCAGTTCAATGTGCTTGAGCGCTTTGCCATAGAGTTTTAACCCGTGGGAGCGGGCTTGCTCGCGATGGCATCGCACCGGCCTTGCCGCCAGACCGCGTCGCCAGCATCGCAGGCAAGCCAGCTCCCACAGGTTCTGTGGTGTCCATGACTACAAGATCACTGTGGGAGCGGGCTTGCTCGCGATGGCATCGCCCCGGTCTTGCTGTCAGACCGCGTCACCAGTATCGCAGGCAAGCCTGCTCCCACAGGATCTGTGGTGTCCATGACTACAAGATCAATGTGGGAGCGGGCTTGCTCGCGATGGCATCACACCGGCCTTGCCGCCAGACCGCGTCGCCAGCATCGCAGGCAAGCCAGCTCCCACAGGTTCTGTGGTGTCCATGACTACAGGATCACTGTGGGAGCGGGCTTGCTCGCGATGGCATCGCCCTGGTCTTGCTGTCAGACCGAGTCACCAGCATCGCAGGCAAGCCAGCTCCCACAGGATCTGTGGTGTCCATGATTACAAGGTCAATGTGGGAGCGGGCTTGCTCGCGATGGCATCGCCCGGGTCTTGGCGTCAGACCGCGTCACCAGCATCGCAGGCAAGTCAGCTCCCACAGGATCTGTGGTGTCCATGACTACAAGATCAAGGTGGGGGAGCGGGCTTGCTCGCGATGGCATCGCCCCGGTCTTGCCGTCAGACCACGTCGCCAGCATCGCAGGCAAGTCAGCTCCCACACGATAAATTCAGTCGCGGTAGAACACTTGCACAAGGTGGTAGCCGAACTTGCTTTTGATCGGGCCGTGTACCACCCGCAGTGGCTTCTTGAAGATGATCTGGTCGATAACGCCCACCATCTGCCCAGGCCGCACTTCCCCCAGATCGCCGCCACGTTTGCCCGACGGACAGGTCGAGAATTTTTTCGCCAGCACATCGAAGGCTTCGCCCTTGGCGATGCGTTGCTTGAGCGATTCGGCTTCTTCGGCGGTCTTCACCAGGATATGGCGGGCTTGAGCTTTCATGGGATCTTTACCTTGGAACTGTAGGGCATAGTGCGCGGGCGCGGATTATGCCTGAGTTTTCGCTTCGGGGCTGTGGTAGCGCGGCAGGTACAGGCACACCCGGGTGCCGCAACCGCTCTGGCTGCTGATGCTGACATGCCCGCCAGACTGCTGGGCAAACCCGTAAATCATCGACAACCCCAGCCCCGTGCCCTGGCCCACGGGCTTGGTGGTGAAAAAGGGGTCAAAGGCTTTGGCAAGGGTTTGCGGGGTCATGCCCGTACCGTCGTCACTCACCTCAAGCATCACGTAATCCCCTGAGCTGACCGCTTCCAGGGTGCTGAGATCACTGGCGTCAAGATAGTGGTTGGCTGTTTTGATCACCAGGGTGCCACCTTCAGGCATCGCATCCCGGGCGTTGATCATCAGATTGAGCAGGGCGCTTTCAAGCTGGCCGGTGTCGGTGTTGATCGGCCATATGTTCGGCCCCAGCTCCAGGATCAGATCGATGTGCGCGCCCGTGGCGTTACTGAACAGCGCCTGCAACGAACTCACCAGCTGATTGGGGTCCAGGGGCTTGCGGTCCAGTGACTGACGGCGCGAAAACGTCAGCAGGCGATTGGTCAGTGCGGCTGCCCGTTGTGCGGAAGACACGGCGGCATCGGCAAAACGCTCTACTTCGTCGATACGGCCAGCCGCGATATAGCGCTTCATTAAATCCAGGCTGGCAATAATCCCGGTCAGCATATTGTTGAAGTCGTGGGCGATACCGCCGGTCAACTGGCCCACGGCTTCCATTTTTTGCCCATGGCGCAGGGCCTCCTCGGCGCGAGCGCGTTCCTGTATCTCGCGCTGCAACTGCAGGTTGGCCTCGGCCAGCGCCCGGGTACGTTCGGCCACGCGTTCCTCAAGGGTCTCGTTAAGCTCCAGCAATGCCTGTTCGGTGGCACTGGCCTGCAAGCGTTGGTAGCGCCTTGAACTCTTGGTTGCCATGGTAAGTCCTGGAGTAAATCACTCAATAAGTCTATTGGATGCCGGATAGCGGCTCAATGCTATCGACGTTGCTGCAAGCCGCGTCCCTGACACTGCGACTAAGGTCCAATGAGGCTCAGGCTAAGCCTTTCGTACAATTGCGCCCCTTTTTTTCGATTGAATGTGCCCACGTGATAGTCCGTGTGCCTTCGATCGCTTTCATCCTGCCTTGATTGGCTGCTGGAGCTTGTAGATGGTTGTTCCTTTAACAGTGTTGGCGCAGTGCCGGGTATCACGCTTGGGTGCGCTGGCAGTGTGTGCCGGTTTTGCCGCACAGTCACAAGCCGGCGGTTTCATCGAAGACAGCAGCGCCAAACTGGAAGCGCGCACGGTGTATTTCAATCGTGACTTTCGCGATGGCAGCAGCTCAAATCCCCAGGGCGCTTCCAAGCGTGATGAAACGGCTCAAGGTTTTATCCTCAACCTGCAATCGGGTTATACCGAAGGCACCGTCGGTTTTGGCCTCGATGCGCTGGGCATGCTGGGTCTGAAACTGGACTCCAGCCCTGCCGACAGCAACAGCGGCCTGCTACCTTCGACCGGCAATGATCCGCGTCGTTCCAAGGATCAATACGCCAAGTTCGGGCTGACGGCCAAGATGCGCGTGTCACAGACCGTACTCAAGTATGGTGCGCTGCTGCCTGACCTGCCGCTGCTCAAGTACAACGATGGCCGACTGCTGCCCACCCAGTTCAACGGTGCCATGCTGGTCTCCCAGGAAATCAGGGACCTCAAGTTCACGGCCTCGCGCCTTGATCGCTATACCGCCCGTGATTCCACCGATTCCCAGGACCTGCGCCTGAACTGCAAGAACAAGCGTTATGCCTGCAATGTCACCGCCGATCACTTCACTCTGTTCGGGTTGGACTACAAGGTTAACGATCGCCTGACCGCGCAATATCACTACGCGGAGCTGCAAGACATCTACCGCCAGCAATTTGTCGGTGTGCTCGCCAGCCAGCCGGTGGGTCCGGGCGTGCTCTCAGCCGATGTGCGCTTGCTCAAGAGTGATGACGCGGGTTCTGCCAAGGCCTCGACCATCGACAACCGCGCCCTGGGCGTCATGCTCGGTTACTCGGTGGGCGGGCATAAGGTCAGCGCGGGCTGGCAGCGCATGAACGGTGACACGTCGATGCCGTATCTGGATGGCAGCAACCCGTACCTGGTCAACTACTTGCAGGTCAACGATTTTGCCAATGCCCAGGAGCGCTCCTGGCAGTTGCGTTATGACTATGACTTCAAGGCCATCGGCATTGACGGTTTGTCGTTCCTGACGCGCTATGTGAATGGCGACCACATCAAAGTGGTTGGCAGCACCGAAGAAGGCAAGGAGTGGGAGCGTGATAGCGAGCTGAAGTACATCGTGCAGAGCGGCACGTTCAAGGACGTCAGCCTGCGCTTGCGAAATGCGACCTACCGGACCAGCTACGCCCAGTTCGCCCGTGACGTGGATGAAACCCGCCTGATCGTCAGCTATAACCTGTCGATCTGGTGACGCGCGGGTGTTACGGATCTTTGTAAGAGCGGGCAGGCCCCGCTCCCACAGGTAGTGCGGATCTATGAATCAGACCAGCTGCGCGCGATAGGGTAAGTCCGGGCCGGTTTTGCTGCAGGTGAGGGCGGCGGCGCGGCTGGCGAAGTCGAGCAGGGTGTCGAGTTGGGTGGCACTCAACTGCTGCAGACCCTCGATGGAGTCCAGCCCATGCTCGGTCAACCAGGCGATCACTGCCGCCTGAAAGGTATCGCCCGCGCCTACGGTGTCCGCAACGTCTACGCGGGTGGCCGCCGCCGTGCGCAGGCCATGCTCGCGGCTCCAGACACTGGCGCCCTGGCTGCCACGGGTCAAAAACACCAGTTGGCAGCGATGGCTCAACCATGACCGGGCTATCTCTTGCGGGTCTTGCCCCGGGTACAGCAGCTCCAGGTCTTCATCACTGACTTTGATCACATCGGCATAGGGGATCAGTTCATTGATGCGCTGACGCCATACTTCAATATCCGGTTCAGGGTTGAGGCGCACATTCGGGTCGAGGCTGATCAGCCGCCGCCCGCTTTCGCGCTTGACCAGTGCCAGCAAGGTATCGGCAACCGGTTGCACCACCAATGAAAAAGACCCGACATGCAGCCCGCGTACTTCAGGGCCCAACTGGGGCAAATGACGGGTGTGCAACTGCCGGTCGGCGCAGCCTTCGCCGCGAAAGCTGTAGGCAGGGGAGCCGTTGGCATCCAGCGCGACCATGGCCAGGGTGGTAGGGGCGTCCATCCTGATCAGGAACTGGTCACTGACGCCTTCGTCCAGCAGGACTTGCTTCAGGCGCTGGCCCAGATAGTCCGTCGACAATCCGGCAAACAGTGCGGTGTCGATGCCCAGGCGACGCAGGCCCACGGCCACGTTGAACGGCGACCCCCCGGCAATGGCCTTGAACTCGACTTTGTTCGCTTGTGCGCAGCTTTGCGCTTGCGCGAAAAAATCAAACAGTGCTTCTCCGCATATCACATACATAACGTTTACTCGGTTAAGGCCGCGACCTGTTGTCGGTAGCGTAGATAGAAGTGTTCATAGGCTTGCACATTCGTTGCAACGGGGCGGGTTTCGCCCGCCTGGTCGAGGCGCACGCAACGCTGACACAGCTGTGCCAGCGTTTGACGACCAGCACCCACACACCAGGCGGCCTGAATTGCCGCGCCTAGGGCGCCAGCTTCGCTTTGTTCGGTGCAGACCACCGGGGTGTTCATGATGTCGGCGACGATCTGGCGCCACAACGGGCTTTTCGAACCGCCGCCCACCAGTCGTATGGTGCGGCTTTGCATCCCGTTCTTGCGCAGCAGGTCCAGGCCGTAGCGCAGGCCATAGGTGGTGCCTTCGATGGCGGCTCTGCACAGATTGGCCTGGGTCATGTTGGCCAGGGTAAGGCCCTGGAAACTGCCGCTGGCATCGGGCAGGGCGGGCACCCGTTCACCATTGAGAAAGGGCAGCAGGCTGACCCCTTCAGTGCCAATCGGTGCCTGGCTGGCCAGTTGATTGAAGGCCTCCAGGGGCAGCCCGAACAATGTCCGTACGGCGCCTGTGACATTGGTCAGGTTGAGGGTGCAGATCAAGGGGAGCCAGCCGCCGCTTGACGAGCAGAAGCTGGCCACCGACGAGTCGGGGCTGATCTGGGGCTGCGGATCAAAGGCATACACCGTGCCTGATGAACCCAGGCTCATGGTGATAATCCCCGGTTCAATATTGCCCGTGCCAATGGCGCCGAGCATGTTGTCGCCACCACCGCTGGACACCACGGCATCGGGGTTGAGCCCCAGCAGCCTGGCAATCTGTGGACGCAGGCAACCGACCGGCTGGTGAGACTCGATCAATTCAGGCAGCGCCTGTTCAAGACGGCGATCCGGGTCGATATGGCGCAGGATATCGAGGTCCCACTGGCGGCTGCGCACATTGAAATAACCGGTGCCCGAGGCATCGCCGTATTCGCTGCAACAGCGGCCGGTGAGCCAGTAATTGAGGTAGTCATGGGGCAACAGGATATGGGCAATCTGCGCAAATACCCGGGGATGATGGATTTTGGTCCATAGCAGTTTTGAAACGGTGTAGCCCGGTGCAATAACCAGCCCCAACTGCTGCATTGAACCGGCTTCGCCCCCCAGCCACTCCAGTAACTGGCGGTTTTCGGGAGCCGACTCGGTGTCGCACCAGAGCTTGGCCGGACGTAAAACATGCCCGTTCTTGTCCAGCAGCACCAGCCCGTGCTGCTGGCCGCTGACGCCAATGCCCTGAATCTGCTGGCCGCTGACACCGGCCTGGCTCAGTGCTTGTTGCGTGGCACACGTCAGTGCCTGCAACCACTGCTCGGTGTCTTGCTCTCGGCGTCCGTGCTCACCCTGGATCAACGTATGGGGCGCAGTGCCCAACCCCAGTACCTGGCCGCTGTGGCTGTCGAGGATCAGCGCTTTGGTGCCCTGTGTGCCGCAGTCGATGCCCAGGAATAAGGTGCGAGTGTTCATGCAGAACCTGTTTTGGGTCATGTCAAAAAACCACCCCCCGCCTCGGGGAAAGGGGGTGGGGTGAGGGCTGTTCAAAGGTGCAGCAGTTTCTCCAGCGTCCCGCTCACGCCCGCTTCACGCAAGTTGTTCAGACACCACTCAAAGGCAGCCACAAACTCGGCCGACTGGGCGATGGCAGTGCCAAAAATCTCTTCCACTCCCAACAGCCGCTGCACGATCAGCGCATCCTCCGCGACCAAAGCCTGGCAAAACACGCCTCGTGGGTCGGGAATGTCATAGGTTTGCCCGTTCTCGTCCACACCCTTGAGGTACAGCGCCCAGGCAGCCACCACCAGCGCCGCACGCTTAAGCTGCGCGCCATCGCTGATCAGGCGATTGATGGTTGGAATGGTGAATTTGGGGAACTTCGACGAACCGTCAGAACACACGCGCTCCAACTGGTCGGCAATGGCCTGGTTGGAAAAACGCTGGACCAGGGTGTCTTTGTAAACCGCAAGGTCGATGCCTGGCACCGGTGCCAGCTGCGGCGTGACGTCCAGGTCCATGTAGGCCCGCATGTAGGCTACGAACAAGGGGTCATTCATGGTCTCGTGGACAAAGCGATAGCCCTTGAGAAAGCCCAGGTAGGTCAGCGCCAGGTGACTGCCATTGAGCAGTTTGATTTTCATCTCTTCATAGGGCGTGACGTCATCCGTGAGTTGTACACCCACGGTTTCCCATGCCGGACGGCCATCGGTGAACTTGTCTTCCAGCACCCACTGGATAAATGGTTCGCACACCACTGGCCAGGCATCTTCGATCCCCAACTGGTCCTGCAGTTGCAGGCGATGGGCATCGCTGGTCATGGGGGTAATGCGGTCCACCATTGCATTGGGAAAGCTGACATGGGCGGCAATCCAGTCATGCAAATTCATATCGCTCAGCGCGGCGAAGGCCAGCAGCGCCTTGCGTGCCACCGCGCCGTTGTGGGGCAGGTTATCGCAGGACATGACAGTAAACGCCCGGGTGCCGTTGGCCCTGCGTTGGGCGAGGGCGGCACAGAGCACGCCAAATACCGTTGTCGGCGCCTCGGGGTGGGCCAGGTCGTGCTGGATGGGCGCCAGCGCAGCCATGAACTCGCCGCTGCTGTCGTCAATGCAATAACCGCCTTCAGTGATGGTCAGTGAAACGATACGAATCGCCGGGCTGGCGAGTTTGTCGATCAGCGCCTGAATGCCATCTTCAGCCAGCAGCATGTCACTGATGGAGCCAATGATCCGGCTCTGGTTATCGTCGCCATCCCCCAGTTCGAAGAGGGTATAGAGGTAGTCCTGACTGGCCAGATCGTCGCGCACCTTGCGGTCCTCGGCGCGCAGGCCAATGCCGCAGATGCTCCAGTCAAGATCACGGCCCTGGCTCATCAGGGCATCGGTGTAATACGCCTGATGGGCGCGATGAAAGCCGCCCACCCCGATATGTGCAATGCCATGTTGGGTATGGCTTGCAAGATAGGCGGGCTTGGCCACTTTGTCGGTGAGGTTATCGAGATTCAGGCGATTAAGTTTCATGGTGCTATCTCAAAAAAGGTCGTCAGCGTCAGGCCGCAGCGCGCAATGGGCGGGTGAGGGCCAGCCCGTCAGCATCGAACAGATGGCAATGCTCACTGTCCAGGTGCAGGTTCAATTGCTCGCCGTACTGGCTGGCCATATCGCCCCGGATACGCATGGTCAGTGGTTCGCCGCAGGCGGTTATTACGTGGCAGTAGGTGTCGCTCCCCAAGCGTTCGCCAACATCGGCCGTGACGCTGAGGGCGCATTCGCCGGGTTTGGCGAGGTTCAGGTGCTCGGGGCGGATGCCCAGAGTGACGGGGCTGCCCAGGCTCAGCGAGGCGCCGCTCAGGGGCAATTGAATACGGGTGCCGGCGTCCAGTTCGACTTCACAGCCCTGGCTATCGAGGCGAGTGATTCTGCCTTTCAAAAAGCCCATTTTCGGTGTGCCCAGGAACCCGGCGACAAACAGGTTGGCCGGCTGGTGATACAGATCCAGTGGCGAGCCGACCTGTTCGATTTTACCGGCATTGAGCACCACCACTTTGTCGGCCAGGGTCATGGCTTCGACCTGATCGTGGGTCACGTAAATCATCGTGGCTTGCAATTCCTGGTGCAAACGCGCCAGTTCCAGGCGCATCTGTACCCGCAGGGCGGCATCGAGGTTGGACAGTGGTTCGTCGAACAGGAATATTTTCGGGTTACGCACAATCGCTCGTCCTATGGCCACGCGCTGACGCTGGCCGCCGGACAAGTGTTTGGGTTTGCGCTCCAGCAACGGCGCAAGCTCAAGGATCCGTGCCGCTTCGCTGACTTTTTTCTCGACTTCAGCCTTGGGTACGCCCGCCAGATCGAGGGCGAAGGACATGTTTTTGCGCACACTCATGTGCGGATACAGGGCGTAGGTCTGGAACACCATCGCCAGATCGCGCTTGGCCGGGCTGACCTGGGTGATATCGCGACCGTCCAGCTCGATAGTGCCGTCTGTCACTTCCTCGAGCCCGGCAATCAGGCGCAGCAACGTTGATTTACCGCACCCCGATGGCCCGACGAATACCACGAATTCGCGGTCGTGCACTTCAAGGTCGATGCCCTTGATGATGGAGAAGCCTTCGAAACCCTTTTGCAGATTCTTGATTTTCAGGTTGGCCATGATGGGCCTCCAGTCATTGTTGTTATTTAACCGCGCCAAAAGACAAGCCGCGTACCAGTTGCTTCTGGCTGATCCAGCCGAAAATCAGAATGGGTGCGCAGGCCAGCGTCGACACCGCTGACAACTTGGCCCAAAACAGGCCTTCGGGGCTTGAGTAGGACGCGATTAGCGCGGTCAGTGGCGCCGCACTGGACGAAGTCAGGTTCAGCGACCAGAAGGCCTCGTTCCAGCACAGGATCAACGACAACAGCAGGGTTGAGGCCAGACCGCCCTTGCTGATGGGCAGCAGCACACGAACCACCTCTTGCCACAGGGTGGCACCGTCAAGGCGGGCGGCTTCGAGGATGTCCTTGGGGATGTCCTTGAAGTAGGTGTAAATCATCCACACCACAATCGGCAGGTTGATCAGGGTGTAGATGATGATCAGCGCCGTGCGGGTATCGAGCAGGCCGAAGGTCTTGGCCAACAGGTAGATCGGCATCAATACGCCCACGGGTGGCAGCATTTTGGTGGAGAGCATCCACAGCAGCGTGCCTTTGGTGCGTCTGGTTTCGTAGAACGCCATTGAATAGGCCGCCGGAATCGCGATCAGCATGCACAGGGCGGTGGCGGTGAACGAGATGACGACCGAGTTCCAGGCAAAGTGGAAGTAACCGCTGCGATCCTCGATGTGCAGGTAGTTTTCCAGGGTCGGGGTAAAGATGAACTGTGGCGGCGTGGCAAATGCATCCAGCTCGGTTTTAAAGCTGGTCAGCACCATCCAGAAGATCGGAAAGAAGATCAGGATGGCGATGGCCCAGGCCAGGGTGCCGAGCAGCAGGCTTTGCAGGCGGCGGGATTGTTGAAGAGTCATCACTGGGCCCTCACGGCTTGTCAGTCAGGTTTTTGCCGAGCATGCGCACCAGAATGATGGCCGCGATATTGGCGATGACAACGGCGATCAAGCCACCGGCCGAGGCCATGCCCACATCGAATTGCACCAGCGCCTGGTTGTAGATCAGGTACGCCAGGTTGGTCGACGCATAGCCCGGACCACCGTTGGTGGTGGTAAAGATCTCGGCGAAGACCGACAGCAGAAAGATGGTTTCAATCATCACCACCACGGCAATGGGGCGCGCCAGATGGGGCAGGGTCAGGTGCCAGAAAATTGCAATCGGCCCGGCGCCATCCAGGCGTGCGGCTTCTTTTTGTTCCTGATCCAGAGACTGCATGGCGGTCATGAGAATCAGGATTGCGAAGGGCAGCCACTGCCACGACACAATGATGATGATCGACAGCAACGGGTAGTGCGCCAGCCAGTCGACGGGTTGCGCGCCGAACAGCTTCCACACGGCGGCCAGCACGCCGGACACCGGATGGAAAATCAGGTTTTTCCAGATCAGCGCACCCACCGTGGGCATGATGAAGAACGGTGAGATCAGCAGCACCCGAACGATGCCGCGACCCATGAATTCGCTGGCTTCAAGCAGGGCGCTGATCAATACGCCGAGCACCACGCTGATCAGCAGCACGCTGCCTACCAGCAACAGGGTATTGGACGCTCCGGGCAAGAAGCCGGAATCGGTGAGGAAATAAGTGAAGTTCTCCAGCCCCACAAACTGGTTTTCGCCGGGGTAGAGCAGGTTGTAGCGGATCAGAGAAAAATACAGGGTCATGCCCAGTGGCACGATCATCCACAGCAGCAAAAGCGCCACTGAAGGCGTGACCAGAAACCAGCCGGGGCTGAGCAGGCGTGATTTTCGCGCTGGCTGTGACATTTCCAGCGATGAGACAGCACTCGAAGTTGTCATGTTAAGTCCCTGATGAAACGAGTAATTCTGTAGTCGATGCCTAAGGCTGCGACAAGGTCCGCAGGCTCTTCAATAAGCCGGGTACGCTGGGCGCCCCATCGGCGCCTTCGGCAGTGACTACAGGTAAGCGGGCGTTTTTTGTTTACTTGGGATAACCCGCCCGTTTCATTTCACGCTCGGTGGTTTGCTGGGCGGCTGCCAGCGCTTGATCCACTGTGGTCTGGCCAATCAGGGCGGCACTGAACAGCTTGCCAACCTGGGTGCCCACCGCCTGGAACTCGGGGATGGTCACCAGTTGAATGCCCACATAGGGCACGGGCTTGAGCGTAGGGTCGTTGGGGTTGGCGACTTTCAGGGAGTCGAGGGTGACTTTGGCAAATGGTGCAGCCTTGAGGTAGGCATCGCTGTACGTCGACGCACGGGTGCCCGGCGGTACATTGGCGATGCCGTCTTTCTCGGCAACCAGCGCGCCATATTCCCTCGAGGTGGCCCAGGTGCTGAAGGTTTTGGCGGCGTCCTTGGCTTTGGAACTGGTGGGGATCGCCAGCGCCCAGGAGTAGAGCCAGGCACTGCCTTTGTCGGTGACCGCCTGGGGGGCGAAGGTGAAGCCGACGTGATCGGCCACTTTGCTCTGGCTGCTGTCGGTGACAAACGAACCGGCGACACTGGCATCGACCCAGATTGCACATTTGCCGCTGTTGAACAGCGCCAGGTTTTCGTTGAAGCCGTTGCTGGTAGCGCCCGGTGGGCCTGAAGCCTTCATGGTATTGACGTAAAAGTCGAGGGCGTTCTTCCACTCTGGGCCGGTGAACTCAGGTTGCCACTGTTCGTTGAACCAGCGCGCTCCGTAGGCGTTGGCGATGGTGCTGATCAATGCCATGTTTTCGCCCCAGCCCGCTTTACCGCGCAAGCAAATCCCGTACTGCTCCTGGTCCGGTTTGTTCAGGGTTTTGGCGAACCCGGCGATCTGCTCCCAGGTAGGGTGCTCGGGCATGGTCAAGCCCGCGTCCTTGAACAAATCGGTGCGGTAATAGGTCATCGAGCTTTCGGCATAGAACGGCAGGGCGTAGAGGGTGCCCTTGACTGACAAACCGTTACGTACCGAGGGGAATACATCATCGATGGCGTAGGTGGCTGGCAGGTCGGTCATGGGTTCAAGCCAGCCTTTGGCTCCCCATAGTGCGGCTTCGTACATGCCGATGGTCAGCACGTCGAACTGGCCACCCTGGGTGGCAATGTCCGTGGTCAAGCGTTGGCGCAAGACGTTCTCCTCCAGCACCACCCATTTGAGCTTGATGTCGGGGTGCTCGCTCTCGAAGGTTTTCGCCAGCTTTTGCATGCGGATCATGTCGCTGTTGTTGACCGTGGCGATGGTCAGGGTTTGCGCGCCCAGGCTGTAGCCGCTGAGGGTCATGCACGTAGCGACACATAACGCTTTGACAGGAATATTCATTGAGCACTCCACTTCATCGGCCTCACGGCGCCAGAAGGACGGTTATTGTTTTTATAGCGGCTCGCATGGAGCAAGCGCCTGGGCGGATTACAGCCCTCAATCACCGTCGTGACAAATCACTGGCAACACTCAAACCGATACTATTTTGCACTGCGCAGGCGTTCGCTCAGTCCCGGCTGGTTTTGCTCGGTCAAACGCTGCACTGCCAGACGCCGGTAGTGTGATGGAGTCATGCCTTTTAGCTGCTGGAACCGGCGGTTGAAGTTGGAAATGTTGTTGAAGCCAGATTCAAAACACACGTCGGTGACGGGCTTTTCGCCATCGGCGAGCAATTCACAGGACTTGCTGATACGCAGGCGATTGACGAACTCGATAAAGCAGCGCCCGGTGGCCTGCTTGAATACCCGGGAAAAGTAGGTGGGCTTCATGCCCATGTACTCGGCGACTTCTTCGAGGGACAGTTCACGGGCGTAGTGGCTGAAGATGTAGTCCACGGCCCGGTTGGTACGGTCGATGGTCTGCTCGTCGGCCGGTTGCCCGGTGGTTACCCCGGATAACAGCTGATAGTCATCACACTCAGCCAGCAGTTCCAGCAGGATCAGAAAGTGCCCCAGACGGGTCACGCCCGTAGCGCTGGCTATGCTCTGCATCAGGTCCATGGCTTTGCGGATTGTGGATGTGCAGCGAAACTCGATGCCGTAGTGGGCGCGTTCCAGCATCGGGGTCAGGGTTTTAAGCTCGGTAAAGATCGATGCGGCGTTTTCGAGCAGCTCATCGGTGAAGTTCACCAGCATGTCGCGGGTGGCCACCACTTCTCCTGCGGCCACCTGGCTGATCCAGTTATGGGGCAGGTTGGGGCCGGTGAGGAACAATGTCTCAGGGTGAAAGTTGCCAATGTAGTCGCCGACAAACACCTTGCCGCTGCTGGCCACAATCAGGTGCAGTTCGTATTCCTTGTGAAAATGCCAGCGTACCAGGGGGCTGGGAAAACCATGCTGGCGATAAATAATCGACAGGCCATTGTGGTCGTCCATCAATTCATACGACGGGTCTGTAGCTCTGGCGAGTCGAGTCATGGGCGGGCTGCTCAATGTACGTGTTGAGCGGATGATGACGTCTTCTCATACTTCCTGCCAGCAACAGACCCTGGACCAAGGATCAAACGCAATGAAGACACTGTTATTGATAGGCATGGGCGCCGGTGATCCGGAGCACATCACCGTGCAGGCAATCAATGGGTTAAACCGGGTCGACGTGTTCTTTGTTCTGGACAAGGGCCAGGCCACTGACGATCTGGTGCGCCTGCGTCTGGAAATATGCGAGCGCTACATTCGCGAGCCGCGTTACCGGGTGGTTCAGGTCAGCGACCCGAAACGCGACAGTGCAACGACTTCTTACACCCAGGGCGTTGAGCATTGGCACGAGCAACGGGCGTTGCTGTTTGCGCGGCTGATTGACAACGAACTGGCCGACGGCGAATGCGGGGCGTTTTTGCTCTGGGGCGAGCCAGGTCTGTATGACAGCACCTTGCGCATCCTGGATCGGGTACGGGCCAACGGTTGCACCGATTTTGACTACCAGGTGATTCCCGGCATCAGCAGCGTGCAAGCGCTGGCAGCCCGCCATCGCATTCCCCTGAATGATATCGGCCAGCCAATTCGGATCACGACGGGCAGGCGGTTGACGGCTCAAGACCTGGACAACGTGGTGGTCATGCTGGATGCCCACTGCGCCTTCGAGGCGTTTGTCGATGAAAACGTCGATATCTACTGGGGGGCTTATATAGGTACGGCGGACGAGATCCTGCTTGCCGGAAAGCTGAGCGAGGTGTGCGAGCAGATCAAGGGAGCCCGTAGCGCGGCCAGGGCGCGCATGGGCTGGGTGATGGACACGTATTTATTGCGCAGGCGGGCTGATTGAGCGTTTAGGGTGTTGATAGTAGATATATCCAATTCCTAAACGTTTTTAGGAAAAGTCCTACGTATGTGTTCTGACGCAAGTCGTTAGTGTTCGGTGCTTGCCTCCCGCCCAACGCCAGGACTTTTCCATGAAGAAAAAACTACGCGCCTTATTGTTTAATCGACAACTGCCAGGGCTTTCACTGTTGATGTTTCTGGCGTTGCTGATGTCCGGCGCGGCCACAGCCACTGTCCGCTATCCCTATTCAAATGGCACTTTTGCGGTCGACCCGGCGACCCTCGAAATCACTTTGCTGCGTGCTGGCAAGCCTGGGCGGGTACTAAGCGGTCCCGGTTTCAGCCCGGACAGCCTGGTCAGTGAGCAGACTGCAGAAGGCTGGAACGTCACCGACGGGGAGCAGCGGTTCAGCATCCGCATCAATGTGGTCAAGGACGCGTTGCGCGTTTCGATCCAGGCGCGCCAGCCAGTCAGCTTGCGTTGGCCACGCCTGCAAAGCGATATCCAGGCGTATGCCATTCCTTTTGGCGAGGGCAGTTACATTCCAGCCAATGACCCGAAATGGCTCGAATGGCTGGTCAAGCGATACACCGGCGACCCGCTGGTCGGTGCGTTGAGCATGCCGTTCTTCAGTCAATTGCATCAGGACCTGTCAGTCACCTGGAGGGTCGAAACCCCGTTCGATACCCAGTTTGACGTCAAGCAGGTCAATCAGGTCCCGGTACCGCAGCTGGTGCATACCTTCAACCGGCTGGCTCCTGATGCGCCGTTTGTGGTGAGCATCGCGGCGGGCCCGGCTGACCCGCTGTACGGTGCCGGATTGTACCGCCAATGGCTCAAGGATAACGGCCAGTTCCGCGCATTGACCGATAAAATCAGGGAGGTGCCGCAAACGGCCCGGTTGGGCGGCGCTCCGCATATTTATGTGTGGGACGCCGGGCCGTTGAAGGTAACGGACATCCTGAACTGGTCGAGTTTTGTCACGGCCTTCAACAAAGCACGGGGCACACCGGGGCATTTGGCGGCCAGGCTGTGGGCGGGGTTCGATCAACCCACTCGTGCAATGTTTGATTTGGCCTTGTCGAGCACCTTGTCACGGACCTCCGAGATTTCAGCGTACAACCAGTTGACGCTGGTGCGGGCACTCAACCAGGGGCTTCGTCAGATCGTTACGGTGCCCCCGCAGGAACCTTTGGCTGGCGGGCATGATCCGGCCGCCGAAGTGCAGTGGGGCAAGCTGGTCAAAACCCAGTTGGCCAACGCCTTTGGAGACTATTTGGCCCCGCCCGAGCGCTGGGGCGGCGGATTATCGGTGGATACGGTCAACGCCCTCGAAAAGGCTGGCCTGAAACACGCATGGCTGGGCGCCAAAGATTGGCTGGATGCCTTCTGGCACCCGCAGGCCGTGGCCAAGGCCAAGGCGGCTGGATATCTGGTCGCGGTGTATGACAACTATGCTGATGCCCATCCACTTTCAGAACCGCAAACCTGGGCGGCCGCACAAATGGGTGACGAACTGGCCAATGCCGGCCAGCGCGACGTCAACGGCAAGGTCCATGAGGGCTTCAACGGCATAGGTGTGTTTGCCAATGCCGTAGCGGCGCAAGACTATGCCCGCCAACGCATGGCTGCCGTAACCGCTGCCGCAGGCCTCAACAGCTATTTTCTTGATGTGGATGCCGCAGGCACGGCACCGGCGGACTACACCCAAGGCCGAGAAACCAGTGAGCGCGAGAATGCGCGGATGCTCAGTCAACGCCTGGATTACCCTTCGAGAACACTGGGGCTGGTGACCGGCAGCGAAGGCGGAGTGTCCACGTTTGCTCCCAATATTGCCTACAGTCACGGCATTGCCACGCAACCCTTCGACTGGACTGATCCGGACATGAGCCGCAATGAGGCGTCGCCATTCTTTGTGGGCCAATACTGGCCACCGGAAACGCCAACGCTTTTTTTCAAGACCGTGCCGCTCAAGCCGCAGCTGGCACTATTGGTGCGTTCTTACCGCTATCGCTTGCCGCTGTACCAGCGGGTCTTGCACGACAGTCTGGTGAGTACCCATCACTGGGCGTATCCCTCGTTGAAGTTTTCCAACGAGCAACAGAACACCGCGCTCCTGCAACTGCTGTACATGACCCCGCCGATGTATCACCTCAACGCGGCAGTGCTTAAGCGCGACATGCCCTTTATCGGCGCCTACAACGCGGTGTTTGCTCCCCTGCACCAGCGCCTCTTTACCCAGGCATTGGTGGGCTTCGAGGTGCTGGCCGATGATCGCAGCCTGCAGCGCACCGTGTTCGAAGATGGCACCCGGATCACAGTGAACTTCAATCCCGATAAACCCCTGACCGAGGGCGCCATGACGTTCCCGCCTTTATCGGCAACCGTACAGATCCCGGGCATGGCGGCTTATGTCATCGATATGGCCGATCTCTTCAAAACAACGCGGTCACTTGAGCATTGATCAGAGCGGGCGATTCTTGGCCTCGATCCACTGCGACATGTATTGGGTACTTTTGTGCTGGTGATGACGCAGCATGGCACCGGTGAAGTTGTTGCGCCGGTGCTGCTCAAGTTCTGCGCGGCACGCCTGGATGCGCTCGACCAGTGCCGGGCCGTGGACGCCTTGCAGGTAGCGCGCTTCAAGCAGCGCCTGGCCATTGCGCTGGGCCTGATGCCAGGCTTCGGGATTTTGGTACAGCTCGACCGCTGCCGCCGCAATCCCGCGGGCACTGCGCTCGATGGCACCGGCCCACGGCAGGTCGCCGTGCATGCCTTCGGCGCCCACCGGGGTAGTCACGTTGGGGGTGCCGCAGAGCATGGCATCGGCAATCTTGCCTTTGATGCCTGCGCCAAAACGCAGGGGAGCCATGCAAATACGCGCATTGCTCATCACTTCAAGGGCATCTTCAGCCCAGTTGAGGACATGAAAACCCTGTGCCGGGTTGTGCAGTGCAGTGGCCTTGGGCGGCGTGTAGGCGCCGTAGACATGCAGTTGTGCAGTGGGCAGTTGCTGACGGATCAAGGGCCAGATATGGGTCTTCATCCATAGCACGGCATCCCAGTTCGGGGCGTGGCGAAAATTGCCGATGCTCAGAAAATGCTGACGCTGTTCATAGGGCACGAACGCCTCAGGCACACTGTCGACCATCAGCGGGCACCAATGCAGCAGGGCCTTGGGCACGTGGAACTGCTCGACCAGCAGATCGATCTCGTATTCTGAAATCATCAGGTTCAGGTCACTGCGATAAATCGCTGCGATCTCCCGTTGTGCCAGGTCGGCGTTGGCCATCTGTTCAAAGGTTTCGCGTTGGGCCGGGGCGAACAGGCTGCTGAAATCGTCCTGCTCGGTGTCGTGCTTGAGACGTGCCTTGAGTTGCTGCTGACGGGCGTCGCGCAGGCTTTGCAGGTCGGAGGTTTCCAGTACGCGCAAGGCTTGCGGGCAATGCTTCTCGACGCGCCAGCCGAATTGCTCTTCCATCATGAAACGGTCAAACAGCACGATATCCGGTGCCAGTTCGGTGATGAAGGCATCGAAGCTGCTGTTATTGAGCTCGATGGTGACTTCATCAATACCCAGGGCAGCGAGGTCGGCCTTGTGTTCACCAATCCCGGCCGGGCTGCTGAAGGTGATCTGCCAGCCTTGCTGCAGAAAACTCTCGATGATTTGCATCATGTGCCCGCCTGCCGCCGAAGAGCGCGGTTCGGGCCACACGTAACCAATGATCAGGACGCGGGTCGGGCAGGTGGCAGGCATGGGCAGATCCTTGAAGCAGGGCGGCTGAAAAAAGGCGGCAATTAGAACACAAGTGCGGCGTAAATCCTCTGTGGGCACTGGCTTGCCCGGGATACAGGCAAGCCAGTGTGCCTGGTCACAAAAAGCCTGGCCGCATCAATGCAGTCGCCTCCCCGGACGCACCTGTGCATTGACCTGTTACAAAGCACTGCGTAGCCTTGCGTGTTCGAGGTTCTTCGCAGCGCGAAGCTAAGAAGGGAACGCGGTATGCCGCGGCTGCCCCCGCAACTGTAAACGGTCATTGATCTTGCAAAGCCACTGCCCAGCAGGCGGGAAGGCGCAAGGTAGGTATCAGCCGTAAGCCAGGAGACCTGCCTCGTGACAGATTCTTACTTCAACCGGGCGGGGTGATCCGGTGGCGAAGACTGACCGCGCACTGCCTGCGGTCGTCGTCCCGTATGCCCGCCGCTTTGCTATAGGGCATCCGATGAAAACACTGGCCAAAACCCCCGTCACCATCGTTACCGGCTTTCTCGGCTCGGGCAAAACCACGTTGTTGCGCCATATGCTCGACAACGCACAGGGCCGTCGCATTGCCGTGATCGTCAATGAATTCGGCGAGTTGGGCATCGACGGCGAAATTCTCAAGCAGTGCACCATCGGCTGCACTGAAGAAGAAGCCAACGGTCGCGTCTACGAATTGGCCAACGGCTGCCTGTGCTGCACCGTGCAGGAAGAGTTCTTCCCGGTCATGCGTGAGCTGGTGGCTCGTCGTGGCGATATCGACCATATCCTGATCGAAACCTCCGGCCTGGCCCTGCCAAAACCGTTGGTGCAAGCCTTCCAGTGGCCAGAAATCCGCAGCGCCTGCACCGTGGATGCGGTGATTACCGTGGTCGACAGCCCGGCCGTGGCCGCTGGCACCTTTGCCGCGTTCCCGGACCAGGTTGATGCCCAGCGCAAGCTTGATCCGAACCTGGACCATGAGTCGCCGCTGCACGAGCTGTTCGCTGACCAACTGGCCAGTGCCGACCTGGTGATCCTCAACAAGGCCGACCTGATCAGCCCTGAAGACCTGGCAAAAGTGCGCGCCGAAGTGGCTGAAGAGCTGCCCCCAGCGGTTAAGATCATCGAAGCCAGCAGCGGCCGCTTGCCGTTGGACGTATTGCTGGGTCTGGGCGCAGGCTCTGAAGATCATATCGATGGCCGCCACAGCCACCATGACCATCACCACGACGGCGATGATGACCACGACGATCACGACCACGACGCTTTCGACTCGATTTCCATCGAGCTGCCGGAGGGCGAGGAGCGTGTACTGATGGAAGCGCTGACCCAGTTGGTGGTCAAGCACGGCATTCTGCGGGTCAAGGGCTTTGCGGCGATCCCGGGCAAGCCGATGCGTCTGCTGATTCAGGGCGTGGGTACGCGCTTTGACAAGCACTTCGACCGCGCCTGGGGCCGTGACGAAGCGCGCACCACCAAGCTGGTGCTGATCGGTCAGGACCTCGATGCTGCACTGCTCGAATCCACCCTGCGTACAGCGTTGAGCGTATAAACCATGCATTTGCTCAGGACCCAGCCCGGTGGCTTTGTATCGGATGACAATATTGCCGACTTGGGGCAGACCCCCGCCGAGCTGGTGATCCTGTGCAGTGGTGATTCAAGCCTGGCACTGCTTGCCGAAGCGGCACAGCAGTTGCCTGAAGATTATCCAAGCCTGCGTCTGGCCAATCCGATGCAGGTGCAAAACCATGGCTCGGTCGACTTGTATGTCGATCAGGTGCTGCAACACGCCAAGGTGATTTTGCTGTCGTTGCACGGCGGCATCGGCTATTGGCGCTACGGCATCGAGCGCCTGGTGCAGTTGGCTGAACGTGGTGTCACCCTGATTCTGGTACCCGGCGACGACCGCCCCGACCCGGAACTCAGCGCGCTGAGCACCGTCCCGGCCGAGCAGGGCGAGCGTCTGTGGCACTTTTTGCGCCAGGGCGGGCGGCATAACGCCCAACAGCTCTATCGTTGCCTGGCCAGTCAATGGCTGGGCCGCGATTATGAATGGGATGAGCCGCAAACCCTGCCGCGCACCGCGATTTATCATCCGGTGCACGCCAATGCCCAACTCAAGGACTGGCAGGCCCAATGGCTCGTCGGGCAACCGGTTGCGGCGCTGTTGTTTTATCGTTCGCACTTGCAGGCCGCCAATACCGCGTTTGTCGATGTGTTTTGCCAGCGCCTTCAGGCCGCCGGGCTCAACCCTTTGCCGATTGCCGTGGCCAGCCTCAAGGAACCGGGCTGCCTGACCGTGGTTCAGGACCTGCTGGACGACGTTGAGGCCGGGGTGATCCTCAACACCACGGGCTTTGCCCAGTCGAGTCCGGAAACCCCGCATTTGCGCCCGTTTCGCCGCAATATCCCGGTGATCCAGGCCATTTGTGCCCAGGACAACGAGCCCGGCTGGCAAGCCAGCGAGCAAGGCCTGGGGCCTCGGGACCTGGCGATGCATATCGCGTTGCCCGAACTGGATGGGCGAATCATCAGCCGTGCGATCAGCTTCAAGGATCTGGCATGGCGCAGCGAACGCAGCCAGTCGGATGTGGTGTGTTATCGCGCCCATCCCGAACGTATGGATTTTGTCGCAGAACTGGCGCGGCGATGGGTTGAGCTGAGCCGTGTGGCGAACCCGCAAAAACGGATTGCGCTGATTCTGGCCAACTATCCGACCCGCGATGGCCGGATCGGCAACGGTGTGGGGCTGGATACCCCGGCGGCCGCGCTGAATATTCTGCGTGCCTTGCAGGCCCAGGGGTATCCCGTGGACTGCGAGCTGCCCGAGACCGGCACTGCGCTGATCCAGGCTCTGCTGGGGGGCGTCAGCAATGATCTGGACAGCCTGGATCTGCGTCCCTGCCTGCAAAGCCTGGCGCTGGATGAGTACATGGGGATGTTCAATGGCTTGCCCGAGGTTAATCGCCAGGCGGTGATTGCACGTTGGGGTGAGCCGCAAAACGATCCGATGTTTCGCAGTGGGCGGCTGATGATTGCCGGTCTGCGCTTTGGCCTGACCTTTGTCGGGATCCAGCCGGCGCGGGGGTATCAGGTCGATGCCAGTGCGGTGTATCACGATCCGGATCTGGTTCCGCCACACGCCTACCTGGCGTTCTACTTCTGGCTGCGCAACACCTATGGTGCCCACGCCGTGGTGCATGTGGGCAAGCACGGCAATCTGGAATGGCTGCCGGGCAAGGGCGTCGGACTGTCCGAAAACTGCTGGCCGGACGCAATTCTGGGGCCGATGCCCAACGTCTATCCCTTTATCGTCAATGACCCGGGCGAAGGCGCCCAGGCCAAGCGGCGCACCCAGGCGGTGATCATCGACCATCTGATGCCGCCGCTGACCCGTGCTGAAACCTACGGGCCGCTGCGTGATCTGGAGTTGCTGGCCGACGAATATTACGAAGCGCAGTTGCTCGACCCCCGACGCGCCCGTGAGTTGCAACGGGACATTCTCGCCCTGGTGCGTGAAACCCGTATCGACCGTGAGCTGCAACTGGACGAGAAGCTGGACAGCGATGCCGACGCTGCGATCTGGCTGCCACGGCTGGACACCTATCTGTGCGACCTCAAGGAGTCGCAAATCCGTGATGGCTTGCATATTTTTGGTGAGTCGCCTGCCGGACGCTTGCGGATCGACACCTTGCTGGCGTTGTTGCGTATCCCTCGCGGCGATGGTCGTGGCGCGCAATCGAGCATTCTGCGGGCGCTGGCCAAAGCCTTTGAGCTGGGCTTCGACCCGCTGGACTGCGCGTTGGCCGAGCCCTGGACGGCGCGCCAACCCGCGGTGCTGCAGGCCGTCACTGCTGAGCGCTGGCGCACGGCGGGGGACACCCGCGAGCGTCTGGAGTTATATGCGGCGCAACTGATTGAACAGGCTTTGGAGGGCACGCTGCAATTGCCCGACACCGCGCAATGGGCCGAGGTCAGGGGGATTTTCGACGCGCTGCTTGATGTCGTCGCGCCGCGTCTGGATGCCTGCGGGCCGGCCGAGATGCAGGGCCTGCTCGATGCCCTTGGAGGGCGTTTTGTGCCGGCGGGGCCCAGTGGCGCACCGAGTCGCGGACGCCTGGATGTGCTGCCCACCGGTCGCAACTTCTTTTCAGTGGATGTGCGCAACCTGCCGACTACGACGGCCTGGCGTATCGGCTTTCAGTCGGCCAACCTGATTCTTGAGCGTCACTTGCAGGATCACGGCGACCACCTGCGCCAACTGGGCTTGTCGGTGTGGGGCACGGCGACCATGCGAACAGGCGGTGATGATATCGCCCAGGCCATGGCACTGATGGGCGTGCGCCCGGTATGGGCCACAGGCAGCCAGCGGGTGGATGACTTTGAAATCCTGCCGGTCAGCCTGCTGGACCGTCCACGGGTGGACGTGACCCTGCGGGTTTCGGGCTTCTTCCGGGATGCGTTTGCCAATCTGATTCGCCTGTTCGATGCCGCCGTGCAGGCCGTGGCGGCACTGGATGAGCCGGATGATCTGAACCCGCTGGCAGCCAAGGTGCGCAGTGAGCGTGAGCAGCTGGAGCGCGATGGACTCTCACCCGAACTGGCAGCGCGCCAGGCGGGCTGGCGGGTGTTTGGCGCCAAGCCCGGCGCCTATGGTGCCGGGGTGCAGAACGCAATTGACGGTCGTTTGTGGCAAAGCCGTGATGACCTGGCCCAGGTGTACCTCAACTGGGGCGGTTATGCCTATGGCGTGGCCGATGAAGGCACGGCGGCCCGCGGCCAGTTTGCCCAGCGTCTGGGGCAGATGCAGGCCGTGGTACAAAACCAGGACAATCGCGAACACGACCTGCTGGATTCCAATGATTACTACCAGTTCCAGGGCGGCATGCTGGCCGCTGTGGAGACGTTGCGCGGGGAGGCTGCAGCCAGCTATCACGGCGATCACAGCCAGCCGGACTTGCCGAAGATTCGCACCCTGAAGGAAGAGCTGAACCGGGTGATCCGCTCGCGGGCAGCCAATCCGAAATGGATCGACGGGGTCAAGCGCCACGGTTATAAAGGCGCGTTCGAAATGGCCGCGACCCTGGACAACCTGTTCGCGTTCGATGCCACCACGCATTTGATCGACGACCATCAATACGCCTTGCTGGCGGATGCCTACCTGCTGGACCCTGATACCCGCGAGTTTGTTCGCGAGCACAACCCGCACGCTTTGCGTGACATGACCGAGCGCTTGCTGGAGGCTCAGCAGCGCGGCCTTTGGAGTGAGCCCGGGGAATATCAGGCGGCGCTGGAAAATCTGCTGCTGGATATAGAAGAAGAGTGAAGGGCTTTTTGAAGTCGATCAACATTCTACGATTTGGAACCCGAAAACATGACTGACACCCCGCATTTCCCGTTATCGGCGGTGGTCGGCGCGGACTCGTTGAAGCTTGCGCTGTGCCTCACGGCCATCGACCCCAGGATTGGCGGCGTGCTGATCGAAGGTCCCCGTGGCATGGCCAAATCTACCCTGGCCCGTGGGCTGGCTGATCTGCTCGCCAGCGGCCAGTTCGTGACCCTGCCACTGGGTGCCACTGAAGAGCGTCTGGTCGGCACCCTCGATCTGGACGCCGCACTCGGGCAAGGCA
Source organism: Pseudomonas sp. RL_5y_Pfl2_69 (assembly GCF_963970465.1). NCBI lineage: Bacteria > Pseudomonadati > Pseudomonadota > Gammaproteobacteria > Pseudomonadales > Pseudomonadaceae > Pseudomonas > Pseudomonas sp. RL_5y_Pfl2_69. The sequence continues at coordinate 328,895 of NZ_CAXAOU010000004.1, forward strand.
AGGCGCAGTTTTCACCGGGTGTGTTGGCCAAGGCCGATGGCGGTGTGCTGTATGTCGACGAAGTGAATTTGCTCGCAGACCATTTGGTGGATGTGCTGCTGGATGTGGCTGCAAGCGGTACCAATGTGGTCGAGCGCGATGGCATCTCCCATCGGCATGCTGCGCGTTTTGTCCTGATCGGCACCATGAACCCGGAAGAGGGGGAGTTGCGTCCTCAACTGCTCGACCGCTTTGGGCTGAACGTGGTCATGAGCGGTCTGCCGCAACCGGCCGAACGGGCACACATTATCCGTCGGCGCCTGGCCTTTGACGCGGACCCCCAGGGGTTTTGCGCTCAGTGGGCAGAGGCGCAGACGGCCCTGCGCCAGCGTTGCGAGCATGCACGGGGATTGCTGGCCAGCATCGCCCTGGACGATCAATCGCTCGCGGTGATTGCCGAGCGCTGTTTTGCAGCGGCGGTCGACGGTATGCGTGCCGATCTGGTGTGGCTGCGTGCTGCACGGGCCCATGCCGCCTGGCGTGGCGCCACGGCAATCAGCCTTGAAGACATCGATGCGGTGGCCGAATTTGCCTTGCGTCATCGGCGGCGCGAGCAGACGGGCCAGGCACCGACACCGGAGCAGCCGCATTCACAGCCTCAATCCAGCACGCCTTCATCCGGTTCCGGCCAGGGCCAGTGGGGCGAGTTGCCAGCACAGGCCCAGGCGATGGGTGCGCGCCGTGACGTGCCGAGCTGGCCAAAAAAGCCTTAGGCATTCGTCCCCGATCCGATGTGGGGGCGGATGCCAGACCCCAGGCGGGTCATCTCGCAACGGGCAAACTGGGCGCAAGCCTCAGTGCCGGCAGCGGGATGGTCGATTGGGTGCAAACCTTGCTCCGTGGCCGTCCACGTCTGCGCGCAGATCTGCGCCATAAAACCCGCAAAAGCGCCGCCCAGGAACTGTGGCTGGTGGTGGTGGATGCATCTGCTTCAACCCGGCGGCATCAGGCCCTGAGTGATGCCAAGGGGCTGCTCGCCCAGTTGTTCGAGGATGCGTATCGCCAGCGTGCCCGGGTGGCCGTGATGACAGCCAGCGGCAATTCGCCTGTGTGGCAGGTCACGGGGGTAAAGGCTTCGGCGGCGCTCAATGAGTGGTTGGCCCAGCTGGGCGCCGGTGGTGGTACACCGTTGCTGCAGGCCCTGCAGGAAGTCGCGAAGTGGCTTGATCGGCGGCGCAAGCAGTTGCCGCAGGAGCAGCAGCGATTTTTGCTAGTGACCGATGGCCGTTTGAAAGAGTGGTCGGCGTTGCCCGAAATCAGCTGCCCGGGGCTGTTGATCGATATCGAGCGGGGCCCGATTCGTCTCGGTCGCGCGCCTCAATTGGCGGCGGAGTTGAAGGCAGACTACCTGCACATTGATGGCTAGAGGCCAACTACCCCTGCGGGAGCAAGTCTGCTCCCGCAAGGAGGGGCAATCTGGCAGCCTTATGCAGGCATTACCCAGGGTTGCAGGGTGTAGCCTTCGCTGCTGATCTCGGCGCGGGCTTGAGCCAGCAGGCTTTCGAGTTGGGCGGCGTCTGCGCAGGCACTGCGCGGGATCTGTTTGCGGCCGATACGGGTGTTGGTGCGGTCAATGACCGTCAGGCTCAACTCACCGTGACCGTCTTGTGCAGCCCAGGCGACGCATTGAAACGGTTCAAAGGCGTGGCCGGCAATCAAAAGTGCTTCGTTGAAACGGAGCGGGGCGTTCATAGGGTTTTCTCTCAAGTATGCCCATCAAATGATTAACCGTCGGCTGGGCTTACCGTTCGGTTGCTTACTTGTACTGATGACCTCAGACCGGCATCAGGTCACACACTTTTCCTACTTTTTTAAAAGTTTTTTTACCCGACTGATCCAAATCAATTTTTTGCGCTCGCAAACACCCTTTTGATTATCCAATTGAGTGCACACCGCTCAATTGGCTATTAGGGATATAAAGAAAAGATCCTGAAAGCTCCCACAGCCTTGCTAACGTTACGCTTGGATGGAACAAAGGACTGTTTTTATTGATTTTTTAATTTTTTGGCGCCAAGGAACAGTCATGCTCACGATGTCATCTCCCCGACGTCTGCTGGTCGTTGATCCCTGTGAAGATTGCCATGAAATACTCCCTGGTTTGCGAACCATAGGCTGGTCGGTGGACAGTTGCACGCTGGCAGGTGTTATTGACCGTTCGTGTGATGTTGGCCTGTTCCGGCTTCAGCCGTCCCACCTCGAGCGTCCTGAAGCGGTTAAAGACATGATCAGTCGCAGCGGCACCGAGTGGATTGCGGTGCTGACCCCTGACGTCCTTAAACTGAAGAACGTGGGGGACTTTGTCTGTGAGTGGTTTTTTGACTTTCACACCTTGCCCTTCGATGTCTCGCGGGTTCAGGTCACGCTTGGCCGGGCCTTTGGCATGGCCTGCTTGCGGGGTCAGGCCTCACCGCTCACTTTGCCCCAGGAGGATGAGCTGCTCGGAGACAGCCGATCCATGCGCGATCTGCGCAAAATTTTGAGCAAGTTTGCCCCCACCCAGTCTCCCATCTTGATTCGGGGTGAAAGCGGCACCGGTAAAGAGCTGGTCGCGCGCACCCTGCATAGGCAATCCCAGCGCAATGGCAAACCTTTTGTCGCGATCAACTGCGGATCCATTCCCGATCATTTGATCCAGTCGGAACTCTTCGGTCATGAGAAAGGCGCGTTCACGGGCGCTCATCAGCGCAAGATCGGACGGATAGAGGCGGCCAATGGCGGCACGCTTTTTCTGGATGAAATCGGCGATCTGCCGATGGAGCTGCAGGCCAATCTGTTGCGTTTCTTGCAGGAAAAACACATTGAGAGGGTCGGTGGCAGTCAGCCGATCCCGGTTGACGTGCGCGTCCTTGCGGCCACTCACGTCGATCTGGAGGCCGCCATTGTGAGGGGGCGCTTTCGGGAAGACTTGTACTACCGGTTGAATGTATTGCAGGTGATCACGGCGCCACTGCGTGAACGTCATGGCGATCTGGCCATGTTGGCAAGTCACTTTGCCCGTTACTACAGCCTGGAGACGGGCCGTCGGCCGCGCAGTTTCAGTGATGATGCATTGATTGCCATGGGCAATCACGGCTGGCCCGGCAATGTGCGCGAGCTTGCCAACCGTGTGCGCCGTGGATTGGTACTGGCTGAAGGTCGCCAGATCGAGGCCCATGACCTGGGGCTGGACTCAAGCCCGCTGTTTGTCGGTGAAATGAGCACACTTGAAGAGTACAAGGACCGCGCGGAACGCCAGGCCCTGTGCGAGGTGTTACACCGCCATAGCGATAACCTGAGTGTGGCAGCGAGGGTGTTGGGGGTGTCGCGACCTACGTTTTACCGGTTGTTGCACAAGCACAATATCCGCTGAAAAACAGAAGGCCCGCCGCGTTTGAACGCGGCGGGCCTTTTTGTGCGGCTTAGAAGTAGTACGGGAATTTCAGGCTGAAGGTGAAGTCCGGTGCATCATCCGTCAGGCCAATCGACAGGTTTGGCACGATGGTCAGGTTGTTGGTGGCGGCAACCGTCATGCCGACGTTGAAGTAGCCCGCGTTGGCATCACTGGTGGTGACTGTTTGCCAGTCCCCGCCATCCTGCTTGAGCTTGCTCTTTTTCTGAATCAGGTCAGACACCGAGAACGACATACTCATCTTCTCGTTGAGGGCGAACGCCACACCCGCGCCAATCTGGAAGCTGTCACCCAGTTTGACCTTGCCAGGCTGCTTCAGATTTTGCGTTGAGCTGATGTCGTCAAAGGACTCTTCAAGGTTGTGGGTGTAGGAGAGGGTACCGAACAGTACGGCCGGGTCGAAGGTCTTGACCAGGGAGATAGCCGGGCTGATGGACCACACACCATTACCGGTCGGCAGGTCTTCAGGGGTGAATACGTTGGTGTTGTCAGGCGACTGAACCAGCTTGATCCCGAACGGATCCTTGCCGGTAGGGGCCTTGACCCGCACGCTGAACACCGCATCCGGGGTGTTTACCGACTCATCGAGGAACTTGTAGGCGACACCGAAGTTGACGTCACCAATGGTCGGGTCACGCGTGACGGTTTGCTCGGAAGTCGCCTGGGCATCACCGCCGTTGGCACCACCGGACTGGTAAGTCGATTCACGGTAGACCACTGGTACGTTGACGTCGAACTGCCAGCGGTTATCGAGGTTGTAGCGGCCGGTCAGATCCAGCGTCCAGTTGTCGGCCTTGATCCGGTCCAGGTTCAGGTTGCCCAGAAAGATCGAGTCCAGGGCCAGGAAACCGTTGAGGATCAGTTGGCGGGTGTCATAACGGGAATAGGTAACGCCTGTTTCGAAACTGAACTTGCCACCGCCGAAGAAGCCGCTGGCTTCGTCGTACAGGTTGACCACACTCTGGGCCGGTGCGGAGTCATCCTTCAAGGCGGTCCCGTAGGAACTGCCGCCTGCAGCAACGGCTGCACCTGTGGTACTGGCGCCTGCAACTGTCTGATTGCCTTTCATGTCGGCTGGAGATTTGGCCAGGCGACGGGGAGCAGGTGTTGCGGGCTGGTCTTCCACTTGACGAACACGCTGCTCAAGCACAGCCAGGGCTTTTTGCTGCTGATCGTAACGTTGGCGTAGCTCCAGTAATTCTTGTTTTAGTAGCTCTACGTCCGAACCAGGTGCTGCATACAGCAGTGCTGATGGGAAAATAGTGCTCATGCATACAACTGCGCGAAAGGTAAACGATCGGTGCATGAAATAAGCCGTCCAGATAAGCCAAGTCGTAGGACCTGAGCGTAGTTCAATATCCCATATTGCGTAGTCCTTTTAGCTGGCTAAGATTGCAATCGAGTGCACCGGGACTGGGCATGTTATTGCGCAACACCACATTCAGTTGGGTCATGTTATTAACCATGTTGCCGCCCCCCAACAGTGTTGTGCTCTGCAATACGCCCCCTTGGGCTATTTGTTGCAGTGAATTGCCTTGATTGTTGTTAGCCTGGATCGCTAGTTGGATGCCTCCGTTTACAGCAGACACCGTCAAGTTGCCTGCGCCGCCTGTTTGGGTAATCGGGTTGTTGGCGGTCAGCAACACGCCTTGCTGGTTAACCGCAGGTGCCTGATTGGCCTCGGTCACATTGATATCGACATTGTTGTAAGCGCTGTTGTAATCCCCCGCAGCCCGCACGCTCTGGGTCACGCCCTGGCCCGTGGTCAAGCCCACGCCTCCGGTCACCGAGCCGGTACCGGGTGAACCGGTTGGGCCACTACCGGCAGAACTGTAAGTGGAGACATAGAACTTGGGCTCAATGGTGTTTTGCACATACATGGAGGTGCTGGCACCCACTACGCCGCCATTACTGCTGGTCCAAGTACTGTTCATTACGATGCCGAAACTGATGATTCGTCCGGGCATGACATAACGTCCACGCAACTCGGACATTTCATTGTCTTTCAATTCGACCGGTTTAAAGGTCGATGCGGCCTGGGCGGGCAGACTGGCAGCCAGGCAGGCGGCAATCAGCCAGATTGGAGTTTTCATGTGCTGCTCCAGGAGCGCGCAGCTCCGTAGTCATGCTTGGCGCACCTAAAAAAAGTCGCTTTGAATAAAACCAAAGTCCATGAGCTCTGCATCTTTTACCGGACTGAACCCGTCCAGCTGGTTTTTAGCTGTCAGCGGAGCAGGGGGCGACAGTAGGGCGTTGGTTTTGTCGTAACCGGGGCCGATGATGGCAAACACGATGCCATTCCAGCCTTTGATAAAATCGTCATGGGAATAACGTTTGTGGCCAAGTACAGGGTCGCCGATGTAAACCCAGTCTTTCTGGGTGCGTTGCAGGACGACAAAATGCTTGTAGCCACGGATCTCCAGCAGTACCACCACGGGGATGTTCACACTCTCCAGGCTTTGCGCAGGAATTCTGTAACCCCGGGCGCGCATGCCGATACTTTCAACGTAGCGCTTCATGTCGAGCATTGAAAAACCCTGAACGCGCACCAGGTCCTGATCTGCGTTCTTCAGCATCCCTTTGATGATCTGGTCTTCGTCGACGTCCAGCCAGTAGGCCTGGCGCAATACGGTGGCCAGTGCTGCCGCGCCGCAACTGAAGTCGGTCTTTTGTTCGACGATGTCCTTGAAGCGCCGCTCACGAATGCTCTGTACCTGTTTGAAAACCAGATTGCCGCCAGGCATGGCGGCGACGGACATTTGTGCGGCCTGGGTCATCCCGGAGATCCCGGTCAAGCCAAGCATGAGGGCGAGGGCGACAATACGCATGATTGATACGCCTTGTATGAAGAGAAAGGGTCTCGTAAACGAGACCCTCCTTTACCGTCGCTATTACATGCAGACTTTGCAACCTGCAGCGATGGACAGCGAGTTGCTTTGTTGGTTGCCTACACCAGCCGCGATGTTGGCACCACCATTACCCGACATGCCATTGAACGAATGGTCCATGGTGGCGTTGTTGATGACCGGGGTTTTGTTGTGGCTCCAGCTTGGGCCCCAGGTGTTCACATTGCTCAGGTAAGACGCGCCAGCCTCGTTGATAACCGACAGGTTATTGGAGGTTTGGTTGGCAGTTGCGCCTGCGGAAGCGATGCGGCCGTTGGATACGGCGATGGCCAGGTTGTTTTTCTGTTGGTTGAAGTCGCCCGCAGCCACGTTTATACCCACGTTGCCTGAACTGCCATTGCCCGAGCTTTTGAGCATGGCGTTGTTTTGGGTGCCGTAGTTATGATCGTTGTTGTGACTGTTGGTCTGGGTTGCACTGGTCAGGGACGCAGCAGTACCAAAGACAAACGTTTCGTCAGCGGTTGCGATCGCAACGGCGTTGTCTTGTTGGTTGCCCGAGCCAGCGGCGGCGTTGACGCCCATGTTGCCTTCAGCACCTTTGACCGAGTCTTTGACGGTTGCGGTGTTTTTGATCGCTTTGTTGGTCACTTTGTTGTTGTGACTGTTTTGCACGTCAATCACAACAGCCGCTGCAGCAGCATAAGGGTCCAGTGTGTAGGACGGTGGATTCGATGGAGGTGGTGGTGGGCCATCGTTGTGACCGGCTTGTGCAGCTACTGACAGGAGTGCGGCCATAGCGAAAGCCAGAGGTTTCAGAGCGATTGAAGGTTTCATGGTGATTCTCCGTGCTTCATTAGTGTGTTAAGTGTTGGCACTTTCTAATTGCACTGCGTTGTTATCGGGTCAGTCAGCAACCCGTATATTCAGGGTGTTAGCCATGCGGTTCCCCACCCCTGCACTCTGGTTCAACTGCACCACCCCTCGGCTGCCGGTGAAGGCCTGATCGCTGGTAACGACCTGGCGACTGCCGTTGGCGGGGGATGCGGTTCCCGAGTTTGGTACCAGCGCCACGTTCTGTTGTGACAGGGCGCTGTCGTCCATACCTTGCGGTTGGGCACTGATGCCGACTCGCACGATATTGGCCATCTGGTTGTTGGCTCCGGCGGACTGGTTGATACCGATCACACCGCTGCCATTACTGAAAGAGTTGCCGCCAATGACTGCCTTGGCATTAAGCGAAGGGTCGGCCGGGGTATTGATTTTCTGGGTAACGGACGTTGAGGCTTTGGCCTCGGTACCGATGGCAATGGCGCGGATGTTGACTTGTTGCTGCTGGTCGCCCGCCGCCTGGTTGATGGTGACGTTGCCGTGGTAATTGGCACCCGAGTTGTTGATCTCGGCGTTGTTGTCAGAGGCCGCCAGCACACTTGAACTGGCAAGCAGGGCGGCAATCACCACAGGCAGGCTGTAGGCAGTCATGTTATTTCCCCTGGCTCAGTACAGAGAGCGGACGCATGCCCTGGCTAATGCTGTTGCCGATGGTGTCGGAAATGGTGCCGCCGCTCCCACCGCCATGGCCGTTGGTCATGCCTGGCAGCCCGTTGCTGGTATTGAGCCCTGGCAGACTGTTGCCATTGGGCATCATGGTGTGCCTGATCGAGGTACCGGTGCTGACACCGGCAAAATCGCCATCATTGAGTTCGCGGGTACCGCCCATTACTTGTGCCAGAGGGCTGGCATTGGCGGTAACAGGGTCGGGATCGGGATGCATGGCGGGGGTGCCCACCGGCTGGGGTTGGACAGTACGTACAAGCACTATCTCGCCACTACCTGCGGCCTGTACTGCGCTGCACACGCCCATCAAGGCGCTCAGGCTGCAAGCCATCAGCAGGTAACGGTTACCACGATATAAGTGCCCCATGACTGTGCTCCCTTTTCGACGCTGGCCCTAGCCAGCGTGATAAGGAAAGAGCATGAGCTGTGCCGCTTTTGAATTAACGTTGTAAAACAATAGCTGGCAGCATGATGGCAATTTCGGTTAAGCCGAAGTGTAACGAGCGTGAGATAACAAAGAGCCGGTCAGCGCCTTTATCTGTTGGGCAGGCGCTATTTTTAGAGGCCGACAGGGCCTGTTTCATGAGCGTTACACTATTCGTGTTTATGCCGCAGGTCGGTGTTTTAGCGGTGTTGCGGGGGGTTGCATGTAACAGCAGTGGACATATTAAAAGTGCTGAATCCATTAAGTTGTTGGTTAATGAATTGCACTTTTTATTGGGCTATAACTTACTGACTAATACTTATTGAATAAGTTTCCTGAGCGCTCATTAATTTATTGACCGCCTCGCAGGCGTGTTGTTGTCGAGCCTGCCAATCGCCCGTGATGACTTGCAAGGGTTGGTGGTGGTCTGTCAGCCATTGATGGCTGGCCCTGAAAAACGCCTGGCGTTCAACCAGTGAGGGTTGGCAACGTTGGCCGTCAGCGGTCCATTCCACATCGTCAGGGGACAACAGCAGATGCAGATCGTATTCGCGCTTTAGCAGCTCGGTTTCCAGCCAGTCCGGACAGTCGCCGAACAGCGTCTGGCTCCACAGGATGTTACTCAGCAAATGAGTATCCAGAATCAGCAGTTCGGGCCGTTTGGCACGTGCCTGGTCTTCCCATTCGAGCTGGCCGCGAGCGATCTGTGGAATATCCGCCAGGCAGGTGTCGCGAGGGTTTTGCTCGATAAAGTAGCGAACATATTCGCCCACCAGAATGCCGCCAAAACGCTCTTGGAGCAGCGCTGCCAGCCAACTTTTACCACTCGATTCCGGCCCTGCCAGTACGACCACCTTCATGTGCGTAGCGCCGGGTCGCGGCGCCAGTCACGCCAGCCTTGAATGGCAATGACGGTAAACAGCGCGTAAAGGCCGGCCGTGAGGTACAGATCCTGCCAGGCGAAAAAGCCGATATAGAGCACGTCGATCACACACCACAGCGCCCAGCATTGAAGGCGTTTTTGCGCCATCCACACTTGTGCGACCAGGCTGAAAGCGGTCAACGTGGCGTCAGGCCAAGGGAAGCTGGAGTCAGTCCAATGGGCCATTGCAGCACCCAAAGCAGCACTGCCTATGACGCCCATAGCGAGGCCGAAGAGCACGTGCAAGGCACTGAGTCGAGAAACCACGCGGCCTTCATGTTGCGAGCCTGCGCGGGTCCACTGCCACCAGCCATAGACTTGCAGCACGGCAAAGAACACCTGCAGGAGCATGCCTGAATACAGTTTGATCTCGAAAAAAATCCAGCTGTACAGCAGCACCATCACCAGGCCGATGGGCCAGCACCAGGGGTTTTGTTTGACTGTTAACCAGACGGCGATGACGCCGAGTGCGGCGGCAAACAGTTCAAGCCCTGACATTGGGATTCCTTGGAAGAAAGTGAAGGGCGGGAATTGTACCTATTTGTGGGGGTTGTAGCTGCTAATAGGTGGGAGCGGGCTTGCTCGCGATGGCATCACTGAGTTCAACCTGACAGACCGCAGCGTTTGCATCGCAGGCAAGCCAGCTCCCACAGGTATTGCGCCGCCCCTGTGGGAGCTAGCAAAACGGCCTGTCGCGATCAACGCAAATGCAGCAGCACGTAATCATTCTTGTCGAAGCGCCTGCTTAGTGCCGGAGCAGGCAATGCTGACAACTGCTTAGGTGACTGGGTGAAAAGCGGTAGCAACTCGAACGCTGTTTCGTTCCACTCATCAGCGTTTACTGTCGTGAAAACCAGCGTTTTCGTTCCCATTCAACCGGAAATGTAGAGATATGGACAAATATCATAACAAGGGATATCCAGCCCATTACGGCATTATCGACATGCCCCATAAATGGTAACGTGCTGTCTCGCACATAAAAATTGTGAATGGCCGCACACAGTACGTTGTAGCTCCCAACCCCCCAGAACTTGAAAGCGGAATAACGACGACCTGACCACGCGTAGTTCGCCCAAAAGGAAGGCCAGTATAAAAGCACCGTTATAAGTATAAAGACGGGATAAAAAATGAAGTTACTCATCAAGGCTGTCGCACGCTCCATACACAGTGCTCGCAATTATAACGACGGCAAATCTATCGAAGAAAAACCCTCTCCGCGTGGCGGCCTTATACCCTCTTACATAGTCCCTTTTTACATACCTGAACAAACATAGAAGCATCTCCTTCTTGTCGGCCTGGCAGGCTATTGTGTAGAAGATCGATAGTCCGTAGGAGGCATCTGAGAGGTGCGTAAGATGTGTCTAGTAAAGGTTTGCGCACCAATTCGAACGCAGATTCGTTCCACTCCTCAGCGTTTACTGTCGTGAAAACCACCACTTAACATTCCGTTTAACAGGAAATGAAAATAAATGTAGCAAAATGCAGGCAAAGGCAATCCAGCCAATAACCGGGTGCTCTGAAATTATATCCGGGCGACTCCCAAGATATAGAAAGTCATTATGCTCTATAATGTTAATGTAAGGTACAGCAAAGAAGCCGTTTAATATTAGGCGGAAATAGAGTTTTGCGGGGGTTAAGTTTCTTCCCGAGAGTTGTATCTTTAAGAAGTAGGCTAAGAAAACCCCGCACGCTGCCAATGCAGAAAAAATCAGCACAATCATTTTTCAGCCTCTTTGTATATTTGCTGTCCTGTTGGGAAGTCGGTATATATTTCGAAGCCTATAGCGCCAGCGCCCATGTCTTTGTAGGGTCTTACACAGTCAGCTCTGAGATATCTAGGTGCTCGATTCACATCGACTGTACACGCTAAAGGCCTAGTGTTAAGTATCCGCACCAGCGCTGTTCAGTGCCAGGTGGATAGCTGAGACTTAATAGTTAGCTATAGTGAAATCTTCTATCCCGCATCACTGACCAAGATGCTGGGCCTGACTTAAACGCGCCATCAAGGTTACTTTTGTGAAAACCAGCGTTTCCGGTCCCAATTAGCGGGAAGAGTAAACGCATAGACAAAAATCATAACAAGGGATATCCAGCCCATTACGGTATTATCTACGCGCCCCAGAAATAGGAGCGTGCCGTCTTGCACAAAAAAACATGTATAGATCCACAGAATATGTTGTAGATAGCAACTGCCCAAAACTTGCAGGGGGAAAAGTTACGGCCTGAAAATGCGAAGTATGCCCAGTAGGAGGGCAAGTACATAAGTGCCGTTATTAGCACGAATACGGGATAAAAAATGAAGTTACTCATTAAGGCGTGTTACACGCGCCATACACAGTGCTTGCAGTTATAACGGCCGTAAATCTATCGAAGAAGAATCCTCTTCGCGTAGCAACCTTATCTCGGTAACGGATGGCTATATGCTCTTGTGGTTCGGCGTCGTGGTGCAAAATAACGTGGGGCATCTCAAGTGTCAGGTCAGCAATAACGCCACCATTGATCGAAACTGAATAAAACTTTTCTTGCAGGCCAAAAGAAGAAACACGATAAAAGTTGATTGTGCACTTTATCTCTTCTCGGGTTGAGAGTGCTTGAGCGAGTAGCGGCGAGGATTTATCAACGTTTTTGGTAATGAGGATTGGTCGATGCGTTGGCTTATTAATATTGCCGATGTTGACCATGTTGTGAGTGTAAGACAGCACCATGATTTCATCGATATGCCCGGACTGACACTTGTTGCCTATTGAGTCTTGGCTTGAGCAGCCAGCTGAAATCAAGCCTTGAGCCTTACCTGTAATCGTCATATATCCATTGTTAGCCATAGATGCATCTCCTTCTTGTCGGCCTGGCAGTCTATTGTGTAGAAGACCGATAGGCCGTAGGAGGCATCTGAGAGGTGCGTAAGATGTGTCTAGTAAAGATTTGCGCGCTGGTCGAGATCCCAAACAGGCTCGTACTCAGCGCGACGAGATTTTGCGATTTGTCCCCAGAGCCGTCACACAATAACGATCAACGCAAATGCAGCAGCACGTAATCATTCTTGTCGAAGCGCCCGCTCAGTGCCGGTGCAATGCTGCCCGGCTCGCTGCCCTGCAAGGCCTCATAGTCCTTTCTGTCCATCACGATCCAGGCCGGTGCGCGCAGTGCTGTCAGCTCAGCAGGTGACTGGGTGAAAAGCGGTAGCAGATCCCGGTCCACGTTGACCATGAATTTGATCGCCTTGGCGTCTTTGCCCATGCCGTGCAGCACCACGGGCGCCGGGGCCTGATCGATCAGTTGCAGGGCTTTGAGGGTAAAGGTGCGCGTGTCATACAGAGTGCGCTCTGCCGGTTCAAAGACGGTGATATAGCTGCTCCACAGCGCCAGCACGGCACACGCCGCCAACCCTTGAGTACGCCACCGGGCTTTGAACAACTGGCCCAGGGCCAGAACCTGGAGAACCGCCAGGATGACGAAGGTAGCGGTCAAGGGCGGCAACTGCTCGCCAAAACGCTTGCCTGCAACGATCAGGCCGATGATCAGCAAGCCCGGCAGGATCAAGAACAGTCCTTGAATAAAGCAACGTAAAACGCCAAACACCCGACCGCTCATGACTTGAAACGGATAAGCCGCAATGATCGCGGCCATTGGCAACATGGGCAGGAGGTAGCGGGCTTTTTTCGCTTGAGGAATCGACAGGCCGATCATGACCACCAACGCGGCCGCCACACAGTATTTGACCAGTTGCAGCGACGGTCCCGACTGTTTGCGCCCGGCAATCAGGATTGCCACCAGCACCACCACGGCCAGCGGGTAAGCCAGGGCGTAGTTGCCCACGGAGCTTGTGAAGTAATACAGCACGCTGCTTGCGCCTTCGGTGCCGTCCATGCGCCCGGTGACTTGCATGCGGATCACTTCGTGGACAAACGCCTCGCCACCACTGAGCCAGGCCAGCATCAGCAATGTGCCAATGCACGCGATCAACAACGCCAGCGCTTGTAGCCCAACGCTGATCAGGCGTCGCCATTGGCCGCCAAGCAGGTAGTAACTGCACAGGATACCGGTGGGAATCACCAGGCCGATCGGGCCGCGAATGGCAAAGCCCAGCACCAGTAGAGCCAGTAGCCAGACATGTCGTCGTGGCGCCCCGAAGTTGTCGTGGGCGTAAGCCAGATAGAACGCGCTGAAACTGACGGCTGCCAGCATCTGGTCCAGGGAAACGGCCCGGGTTTCGGTCACGAAGGTCATGCTCAGCAACAACAGGGCCACGCTGACCAACGCCCAGAGTGTGGATCGCGGTGCAACCAGGCGATACATCAACGTCACCAGGGTTGCGCTGGCGATGGCCGTGGGCAGCCACGCCGTCAGGCTGGTCACTTTGCCAAAGGGCAGCGACAGCAACCAGGTGAACACGGTCGAGGTTGCGCTGTAGTCGGCGTAGGGCTGGCCATAGGTCGTCGGGAAAAAGCCGGGACCGTTGCGCAGCATTTCGTTGGCAAACATGACAAAGCGCGAATCAAAACCGATCGCCGCCTCTTGATGGTTGCCCAGAATAAACAGCACTAATGCGAGCGCGCCCAGTATCAGGGATTGCCTGCGTAGGGTGAGCAGGGCTGTGGGGGTGAAATCGGCAGGCATGTTGAGTCTCCTTGACTCCTCGGAGCACGCAAAAAAAACGCCGCCATTGTTACCAATGGCGGCGTGATCACATCATCAAATGGCTGTTGAACCGTGGGAAACCGGCAGGTTGCACGATTCACCCCGTCCCATCGGGAAGTACTGCAAGCCGGTCTTGGCCAGACGCTCGCCGTCGTACAGGTTGCGCCCGTCAAAAATCACCGGGGTGTTCAGGCGCTGCTTGATCAGCTCAAAATCCGGAGCCTTGAATTGTTGCCACTCGGTACACACGATCAGCGCGTCGGCGCCGCTGAGGGTGGATTCCGGCGTACCCATCAGGCTCAGGCGTTCTTCATTGGCGTAAAGACGCTGGGTTTCCTGCATGGCTTCGGGGTCGAAGGCCCGTACATTGGCTCCGGCTGCCCACAAGGCTTCCATCAATACCCGGCTCGGCGCGTCGCGCATGTCGTCGGTATTGGGTTTGAACGCAAGACCCCACAGGGCAAAGGTCTTGCCTTTGAGATCGCCCTTGAAGAACGCATTGATGCGATCGAACAGCTTGTGCTTCTGGCGTTCGTTGATGGCTTCAACCGCTTGCAACAGATCGCTTGAGCAATTGACCTGCTGGGCACTGTGGATCAGCGCGCGCATGTCTTTGGGGAAGCACGAACCGCCGTAGCCGCAGCCCGGATAGATAAAGTGGTAGCCGATACGGGTATCGGCACCGATGCCCAGACGTACGGCTTCGATGTCGGCGCCCAGGTGCTCGGCCAGTTCTGCAATCTGGTTGATGAAGCTGATCTTGGTCGCAAGCATGCAGTTGGCGGCGTACTTGGTCAGTTCGGCGCTGCGCAGGTCCATGAAAATGATGCGGTCATGGTTACGGTTGAACGGTGCGTAGAGGTCACGCATGACCTCGCGGACTTCTTCGCGGGCGCAGCCAATGATGATGCGATCCGGGCGACGGCAATCGGTGACGGCCGAGCCTTCCTTGAGAAACTCCGGGTTGGACACCACGTCAAATTGCAGTGTGCGCCCGGTCAGGCTCAGGGCCTTGTTGATATGGGCGGTCAGTGCGTCACCGGTGCCGACGGGTACGGTGGATTTTTCGACCAGGATCAGCGGTTCTTCACGGTGGCGGGCAACCGCATCACCGACTGAAAACACCTGGCCCAGGTCAGCCGAACCGTCTTCGCTCGGGGGCGTGCCCACGGCGATAAACAGTACCTGACCGTGCTCCACGGCGAGTTTTTCATCGCTGGTAAAGCGCAGGCGTTTGCTTTCAATATTTTCACGCACCAGGCTCGAAAGCCCGGGTTCGAAAATGCTGACGTGACCTTGCTGCAGCAGCTCGACCTTTTTCTGGTCAATGTCCATGCAGATCACGTCGTGGCCGACTTCAGCCAGGACCGTCGCCTGCACCAGGCCTACATAGCCACTACCAAATACACTGATTTTCATGCGCAGTTCCTGGTACGTCGAGAGTTGATCGTAAGCACCCCAAGGATGACCAGTGTCACACCCAGGGTTTTTGACAAAGTGAAGTGTTCATCGAAAATCGGCAGGCTTGCAGCGAGCAGGTACACCAAGGCGTAACTGACGCTCAACAGCGAATACGCTCGGCCCAGCGGCAAGTCGCGCAGGGCCAGCAGCCAGCAGAGCATCGACAGCGCATACGCCATGATCGCGGCAAACACCACCGCCAACGCCGGGAGCGATACATCGCCCTGGCTGATTGCATCCACCCATTGAGCCGGCTGCGGCAAGCGGGTCATGCTCCAGCGCATGCCCAATTGGGCAGTGCTGACCAGCAATACACTCCCCGAGGCAAAGGCAAATCCACGGCGCAGGTTCATGCTTGTTGTCCCAGCAAAATGACGCCGGCAATCACCAGCCCCACCCCCAGCCAATGACGCCGGTCGATGGATTCTTTAAACAGGTAGCGGGCCACCAGAGTGATCAGCACAAAGTTCAGGCTGAGCATCGGGTAAGCAATCCCGACCTCAAGCCGTTGCAACACCAGCAACCACACCAGCAGACCCAGGCCAAGGCACAGCAAGGCCAGCCACAGCCAGGGGGAACGCAGTTTTTGCGCCACCCCGGATTCAATCCCGCGCCAGCCTTCGACCGCATACTTCTGGGCGATCTGGCCGGCGCAGGTCAACAGGCACGCCAGTAGCAGCAGTGCCAGGGTCATGGAGCGATCTGCGGGAAAATCAGAATGACCATGTTGCCTTCGTCATAGCGCTTGGCATCTTTGGGCAAGTGATCCATTTCATCGCTTTCATCGCTGTCCTTGACTCGCATGACTACGCCCACCGGGCCTTGGCGACGGGCGTCAGCCATCCATTGGCCAATATCGGCCAGGCCGATGCTCTTGCCTTTGGCATCGTCATAGGTCAGGCCGTATTTGACTTCGCCCTGGGTGTTGTAGAGCGTCACGTCCGGGCGCCGAAGGCGCCACGACAAGGCAGATGCCGCACCCAGGTCGTTGCTGAGCAAGGACTTGGCCTGGGACAACTCGTCCATGTGTTCAAGGACGAACTGGTCGGGCATTTTGTTGTGAATCACGCTGGTCGGCATGGCCGCAGGCAGCGCGAGAACCAGAACACCCATTGCCACGGCAGGGGCGGCCCACATTTTCAACGGTTTGGACAACGTGAGCAGGCCGGTAACGATCCAGGTCAGCAGCACGAGCACCAACAACGCCATGTGCTGCGGTTCATTGTCATAAAACGGCTTTTTGATCTGGAAATAGATCAGGGCCAGCAATGCCACGCCGCCCACCACCAGATTGAGCAGGCCGTTCAAGCGGATGGCTCCGGTTTTGGCCTGCTCGACACGGGCAATCAGCGCGTGGCCCAGCAGCAGGGCCAGCGGCAACATGCACGGCATGATGTAAGTCGGCAGCTTGCCTTTGCTCAGGCTGAACAGGGCCAGCGGCAACAGCAGCCACATCAGCAGGAACACCACGCTGGCATGACGCTTGTTCTGCCAGGCATCCTTGAAGGTTGCAGGCAGCAGGGCTACCCAGGGCAGGCTGGCGACCACCATCAGCGGCAGATAGAACCACCATGGGCGACCGTGCTGGGCATCTTCACCGGCAAAGCGGCGAATGTGCTCGTGCCAGAAGAAAAAATTCCAGTAATCGGGCTCCTGGGCGTGAACCGCAAGAATCCACGGCAGTGAAACCAAGGCTGCGACCAGCATGGCCACCAGGCCATATTTGACCAGTTCCAGAAAACGCTTTTGCCAGACCATGTAGGGCAGGGCGATCAGCACCGGCAGCAGCAGGGCCAAAAAGCCTTTGGTCATGAAGCCCATGCCACAGGCAAAGCCCAGCACGGCCCAGCTGATCAGACGATCACGGGTAGTGCTGCTGTCGACGGCAAACCACAAGGCCACCAGGCTCAGGTTGACCCAAAGCGTGAACTGCGGATCGAGGTTTGAATAACCCGCCTGGCCTGCGATCAAGCCAAACGTCATGTACACCAGGGCGCAGGCGAAGCTCTTGCGCGGGTCGTTCCACAGGCGGCGAGCCACGGCATAGGCCAGGAACACGCTCAGGCCGGTGGCGATGGCCGAGGCAATGCGCACGCCAAACAGGTTCTCGCCAAAAATGGCCTGGCCGATAGCGATCATCCAGTAGCCGGCAATCGGCTTCTCGAAGTAGCGCAAATCCATGAAGTGGGGAGTGATCCAGTTACCGTCGATCAGAATTTGCTGGCCGATTTGCGCGTAGCGCGTTTCATCGGGAATCCACAGGCCGTGGGTGCCCAGTGGCAACAGGTAAAACGCAATAAAGGCCAGTACCAGCAGGGGTATCGTCCAGCGCTGGGTCATGGCTTCTGTACTCCCAGCCAGCCTTCACGGCCTTCAAGCACGCCGCGGCTGAGTTGCCCGGCAGGCAGACTGTCAATGTCGTTCGGAAGCAAGTCCCGCAGGGGCTGGAAATGAATATCGCGGGCACGGGCCTGCGCCAGCAATTGACGGAAGTCGTTTGCCATAAGAATCCCTTCTACTTCAGCATGGATGGTGTATGCATTCAGCTTTTGCGGGCTGAAGCGATCAAGAATGTATGAGTTGAAGTCGGCGGCACTCAGGTGCGGCCCGACTACTTCATCGAACGTCGGTAAATCCACAGGGATTTGCGGCGCGCCCAGTCTGCCGTCAGCCAATCGTGGCCGAAACAGACTGTGCCCGCGGCAATCACTGTTGTAGCGAAAACCAAAGGTTTCCTTGGCCTGGACTACGCGTTCATCGGCACGCCACCCTGCGGCTGCCGAACACTCGACGGCCTGTCCGGTGATGTCGCTCAGGGTCTCGACACCACGGCGGATCTGCTCGATCAGTTGTGCCTCGCTCCAGCGCGCGGTGTTGGCTTGCCAGCCGTGGTGATCCCAGGCGTGCAGGCCGACCTCATGGCCAGCGGCCAGGGTCTGGCGCATCAAGTGCCCCAGATCCTTGCCGATAGGTTTGCCTGGCCAGGCGGTGCCGGCCAGCAAAATATCCCAGCCATACAGGCTGGCAGCCTTGGAGCGCATCATTTTCCAGAAAAACTGGGGCTTGATCAGCCGCCATAAATGGCGGCCCATGTTGTCCGGCCCCACGCTGAAAAAAAACGTGGCCTTGATCTGGGCTTCATCGAGCAGTTCGAGTAACTGTGGAACCCCCTCACGGGTTCCACGGTACGTGTCGACATCGATACGCAGTCCAGCTTGCATCAGCGTTTTTCCGCGATTTCTACCATGGCTTCACGCAGGAAGAAGTCCAGGGTCTTGCCAATGGTTTCACTCAGCTCGGTGGTCGGCGTCCAGTCGATAAGACGACGGGCGTTTTCAACACTTGGCTTGCGATGGCTGACGTCCTGATAGCCAGTGCCGTAGAAAGACTGGCTTTCAACGTCGCGGAAACCTGCAAACGGAGGGAAGTTGGCACGCAATGGGTGGGCTTCGAACTGACGCAACAACTCTTCGCCCAGCTGACGAATGCTGGCTTCGTTGTCCGGGTTGCCGATGTTGATGATCTGGCCGTCGCACTTGCCACCCTTGTTGTCGATGATGCGGGCCAGGGCCTCGATACCGTCGGCAACGTCAGTGAAGCAGCGTTTTTGTTCGCCACCGTCAACCAGGCGGATCGGGGTACCTTCCACCAGGTGCAGGATCAGCTGGGTGATGGCGCGCGAGCTGCCAACACGTGCCGAGTCCAGACGGTCAAGGCGCGGGCCCATCCAGTTGAATGGACGGAACAGGGTGAACTTCAGGCCTTTGGTGCCGTAGGCCCAGATCACGCGGTCCAGCAACTGCTTGGAAACCGAGTAGATCCAGCGCTGCTTGTTGATCGGGCCAACAATCAGGTTGGAGGTGTCTTCGTCGAAGTTCTTGTCCTGGCACATGCCATACACTTCGGACGTGGACGGGAAGATCACGCGCTTGTTGTACTTGACGCAGTAGCGCACCAGCTTGAGGTTTTCCTCGAAGTCCAGTTCGAATACGCGCAACGGGTTGCGGGTGTATTCGATTGGCGTGGCGATGGCCACCAGCGGCAGGACCACGTCGCACTTCTTGATGTGGTATTCGAT
Organism: Pseudomonas sp. RL_5y_Pfl2_69; assembly: GCF_963970465.1. Lineage (NCBI taxonomy): Bacteria > Pseudomonadati > Pseudomonadota > Gammaproteobacteria > Pseudomonadales > Pseudomonadaceae > Pseudomonas > Pseudomonas sp. RL_5y_Pfl2_69. The sequence continues at coordinate 348,245 of NZ_CAXAOU010000004.1, forward strand.
CCACTCGGTGTGGATGCTGATGTCGCCTTCCACGAAGTGGAAGTTAGGGTGGCTGCGCAGGCGGTCGATGGCGTCGGAGCCAATGTCCAGGCCATACACTTCATAACGATCGTCTTGCAGCAGACGCTCGGACAGGTGGTTACCGATAAAACCGTTTACGCCCAGGATCAGGACGCGGGTACGGCGTGCCGGGCGACCGGACTCAGCACCACGCAGGCGCGAACCTTCGACCAGGCCCAGTTCACGGGCCAGTTGCGGGCCGCTCAGGTACAGGCCGTTGTCGTTGCGCTGACCGGCAGTGATGACCAGCGAGTCCTGGCCGCAGGCAATGCGCAGCGGTTCGCAGCTGATGACCTGGCCAGGTGCATGGCCCTGGTTGCCGGCTACCACTTCGGCGCCCCAGACAATCAGTTTGTGCTCGCCCACGGCGCAGAAGGCGCCCGGGTAAGGCTGGGTAACGGCACGCACCAGGTTGAACAGCTCTTCAGCCGGGCGAGTCCATTGCAGCAGGCCGTCAGCCGGGGTGCGGCGACCAAAATAAGTGGCTTTGGATTCGTCTTGCGGGGTTTCGGTGAGCTTGCCCTGTGGCAGTAGCGGCAAGGCTTCGGCCAGCAGTTTGGCGGCGGTTTCACGCAGCTTGGCGTGCAGGCTCAGTGCGGTATCCGAACGCTCGATGCTGATGCGTTGCTGGGCCAGGATATCGCCCGCATCAGCACGCTTGACCATGCGGTGCAGGGTGACGCCGGTTTCGGTTTCGCCGTTGACCAGCACCCAGTTGGCCGGTGCGCGACCACGGTAGCGCGGCAGCAACGAGCCATGCAGGTTGAAAGCACCTTTGCTGACGCTGGCCAGCAGCTCTTCGCCCAGCAGGTGACGATAGTAGAAGGAGAAGATGTAATCGGCGTTCAGCTTGCGGATGCGCTCGATCCACAGTGGGTGGTTGGCGTCTTCCGGCGCGTGAACCGGGATGCCTTTACGGGCACACAGTTGGGCAACCGAGCCGTAAAAGTTATTTTCCTTGGGGTCGTCAGCATGGGTAAACACAGCAGCAATTTCGTAACCTGCATTGAGCAAGGCTTCAATGCCTGTGCAGCCAATATCGTGATAGGCGAAAACAACGGCTTTCAAACTCATGATTGGACCTGTGTCGAAGTAGAAGAAGTCGGGTTGCAAGTTGAAACGGAAGAAGTTGCCGGCTCGGCGCGAACGATTTTTTCAATGAAAAACCGTGGTCGAGCCCTAACATCGCTGTACATGCGGCCCAGGTATTCACCCAATAGGCCCATGCCGATAAATTGTCCGCCGGTGAATACAAACAGCACCGCGAACAGCACGAAAGTACCGTGGCCAGCCCAGGATGCACCGAAGATCAGACGCAGCATGACCAGGGCGATGGCGAACAGGACGCCCAGTACCGCCATGCTGAAGCCGATAATGCTCAGCAGGCGCAAAGGTGTTGTGGTCATGCAGGTGATCAGGTCGAACATCAGGTTGATCAGGCGCATCGGGCTGTACTTGGAGTCGCCGTGTTCGCGCTCGGCGTGCTCGACCAGCACTTCGGTGGTATGGCGGGCGAAGCTGTTGGCCAGAATGGGAATAAAGGTGCTGCGTTCGCAGCAAGCCAGCATCGCGTCGACGATGGAGCGGCGATAGGCGCGCAGCATGCAGCCGTAATCGCTCATGGCAACCCCGGTGGAGCGTTGCACGGCGAGGTTGATCACACGTGAAGGCCAGCGGCGCCAGGCGGAGTCCTGACGGTTGTTGCGCACAGTGCCGACCACGTCGTAACCCAGTGCTGCCTGCGCGACCAGGCGGGGGATTTCTTCCGGCGGGTTTTGCAGGTCGGCGTCGAGGGTGATCACCACATCGCCTTTGGAATGTTCAAAGCCGGCCATGATGGCGGCATGTTGCCCGTAGTTGCGGTTGAGGATCACGGCAACGACTGGGCTGCCTTCACGCTCGGCAGCGTCTTGCAGGATTTGCGCCGAATTGTCCCGACTCCCGTCATCGACCAGGACGATTTCATAGGCCTGTGTCAACTGCGCGCAGGCTGCTTCAGTACGGCGCAACAGCTCGGGCAGGCTTTCTTCTTCGTTGTAGACCGGGATGACGATCGACACACACTGGATTGGGTAGGGTTTCAAAATATTCGTTCCAGTCAGTTTCAATGGCACAAGACGACATGTCTAAGTCGGCCTCACTCAGGCGCACTTCAAAAACCGGCGCCCACTACGAGTAAAGCTCAATACTGGCAAAGGTAAAGTTGTTGAACTACGTTATCTACATGATTTCGCTTACAAACTATCGGATCTTTTCTGTTCTAGGAAGTGCATACGTTAAACGCACAATTGTGAAAAACCTATGAAAGTTAGATCAACAGGGCATGTTTTGAATCACTAGACAGGTGCTATTCAGGAATGGCGTTACACGCTTGAAGCCTCCATTTTTAGCGTGTAGTTACGTTTTTTGCGTGCAGTGGTTTATATCAGCAACTGTACGAAATTGAACAGCGCCCACTTGCAGTAACGACTCTGCCCCTCGTTTAAACCCATAAACGTCTGAGCGCCAACCTGCGGGCGTGTGACGTGCGTCACACCGGTTGGCGCTCAATAATGGCCTTTTAGTTCAGGCCCAGTTTGCCCCGCAGGGTCGACAAGTCTTCGGCCAGTGTATTGACAGGCCCCACCAGCGCTTTGCGATCGTTGTCCTTGACCTTGTCGTAGGTTTCGAAACCACCGTCGGCGGTTTTGTACTTGGCCAGAATGGCGTTTACCGTAGCGAAGTTTTTATCGACTTTGGCGGCAAACGCTTTGTCGTTCTGCGCGATGTGTGCACGGAACAAGTCGACTATCTTTTTCGCGCCGTCCACGTTGCCCTGGAAGTCATACAGGTCGGTGTGGCTGTAGCGATCTTCCTCGCCGGAAATCTTGGTGGCGGCCACTTCTTCCATCAGGGCCGCTGCGCCGCCAACGACCTTCTCCGGCGGGAAGGTCAACCCCGCCACACGGCTTTGCAGGTCTTTTACGTCCTTGTTAAGGCCATCAGCCAATTGGTCGAGGCCCTGGGTGCTGTTTTCGGAGAACAGGCTGTACTCGATGCGATGGAAGCCCGTGAAATCAGGCGCTTTAACGCCTTTTTCGTGATCGTCTACCCGGGAATCGATCGAGGCGTCGAGGTCGCTGAATAACTCGGCAATCGGTTCAATGGACTCGTAATACACGCGAGTCGGTGCATAGAGTTTTTTGGCCGTGGCCAGGTCCCCCTTTTTGACCGCATCCGTGAATGCTTGCGTGTTGCTGGCCAGTTCATCCAGTTGCTCGGTGACGTAGATTTTGTAGTCCGAAACAGGTTGCACCAAATCCAGCGGCGCGGTTGCGGCCAGTGCCGAGAGCGGGGTATGGAGCAACCCCAGGGCCAGGAGCAGTGCGAGCGGCGTCTTCTTCATGGGACTTTTTCCGATGGGTTGAGGTTCAGGTGCGGGCAAGCGGTGTAGCGGCTTCGAGCAGCGAGCGGCCAATGAAATCCTGATCGTCGCGCACGCCCGGCAGGGTAAAGAAATAGCCGCCGCCAACAGGCTTGAGGTATTCCTCCAGGGGCTCACCGTTCAGGCGGGTTTGCACGGCGATAAAGCCCTGCTCCAGGTCGCGCTGGTAGCAGATAAAGAGCAGGCCCATGTCGAGCTGGCCGTTCTTGTTGACGCCATTGGAATAGTTGAATGGCCGGCGCAGGATCAGGCTGTTGCGCGTTTGCGCGGTGCGCGGGTTGGCCAGGCGGATATGGGCGTCCATCCGGGTGACTTTGCCGTGCGGGTCCTGGCTGTAATCAGGGGCGTCGCTTTCGCGGGTGCCGTCCAGAGGGGCGCCACTGGCCTTGCTGCGACCGAAGATGCTTTCCTGTTCTTGCAGTGGGGTTCGGTCCCAGCGCTCGACGAAGTTGCGGATGATACGCACCGCCTGATAGCTGCCGTTGACCGCCCACCGGGGTTCGTCGCTGCCGGGCTGGACCCAGACAATCCGGTTCATGGTCGTGTTGTCGTTGGAGTCGGGGTTGGCCGAACCGTCGCGAAAGCCCAGGAAGTTGCGCGCACTTTGAGCCGGTACGCCGGGCTTGGCGGGCGCTTGGGGTGGAACGGTGCCTTCTTGCTTCCAGCGCACCAGAAGCAGGTCGGGGAGGTTTTTCACGATGTCACGCAGGGCGTGAATATTGGTGTCGGCTGTGTTGGCGCAAAACTGCAGGCTCAAGTCGCCGTGGCACTGCCCGGGCTCCAATGCATCGTTGGGGAACCCTTGCATGCGGCTCAAGCGTTTGGGCTTGACCTGGCTCAGGCCGAAACGCTCATCAAACAGGGACTCGCCAACCGATACGGTGACGGTCAAGTTGTCCGGAGTCACAACGGGGCCAAGAATGCCGGAGTCCACAGGTGGCAGCTTGGGGTCGACCTGGGGCACGGCGCCGCCCTTCATCAGGAAGGCAATGCGCTCATTCAGGGTGCGGAACAGGCGCTCAAGATCTTGCCGGTCAGTGGCCAGCACATCGAAGGCGACCAGCATGCCAGCAGCCGGGCGGGGAGTGACGATGCCATTTTGATGCTGGCCATGGAACCCGTGATGATCCAGGGTTCTGTCGCTGCTGGGGGCCTGAGTGACCTGTGCATCAGCCGCGTGGCCCGCAGCCAGGGCCGGACAGCTGAGGGCGCCACCGGCCAGTGCGGCACCGGCGACCCCCATGCCCATCAGGATGCGGCGGCGCTGCTGGTTAAAAGAGTTCGAAGTGTGTTCTGAATCGCTCATGTGCGTCTCGTCTGCAATGAGAGGCCGCTAAGGCCGAGGGCGGGATCGATTCCATCGAGTGCGTCGGCCAGAACCTTGGCCTTGTTGCTGATCTGTTGGCGTTGTTCGGCACTGACTGTGTCGTAGCTGCGGTAGCCCCGGGGTGTGCTGAGGCCACTGAGCTGTGCTTCAAGCGAAGCGCTGGCAATGTCGATGCTGTGCTGCAAATCGGCATCTTTTTTACTCAGTAGCGGACGCAGCAGGTCAACCACCTTGCGTGCAGCTTCAAGGTTGGCGGCAAAACCGTTGAGGTCGATGTGGCTGTAGCGTTCTTCCTCGCCGCTGTTGGCGCGGGTGTCCGCCAGAGTGTGGAGGGTGCGCGCAGCAATGCTGACCAACTGTTCGGGCGGCAGCGATTGGGCCAATAGCTGTTGCTTGAGCTGCACGGAATCGGCTTGCAGTTGTTGGGCTATCGGCGTGAGGCCCTGGGTGCTGCGCTGATCGAACAGGCCGTATTCCAGGCGATGGAAACCGGTGAAACCCGGGTCTTGCTCGCGTTTTTCGAAATAGTCGGCGCGGGCATTGATGGCGTTATCCAGTTCTGCCAGCCGCTGGGCTGCCGGGGCCAGGCGCTGATAAGCCTCGCGGGCAGGTATGTACAAGGCTTGCGCCTGTTCGAGATCACCGGCCGCAATGGCCAGGGACAGCGCGTCGACGGCCTTGATCAGCGCGCTGCCCTGGCGGCTCAGGTAAACCCGGAACTCCGACAGGGGCCCAATAAAGGCCACCATTGAAGGTTGCGCATTGGCGCTGGCCTCGGACGCGGCAGTGGGCGTCACGTGCAGTGAGCCGCGGGGATTGCTGAGCAGGCCGCAGGTAATGGCGTAATCCCCCGGAGCCAGGGTCGCGTTAATCACCTGGCTGAGGCCGGGGGCAATATTCTCACGCTCCTCGACGACCAGTACGCCGTCGAGGATCTCCCATTCAACCGCCCGCTCTGAGGCGTTGACAATACGAAAGCTATTGAAGCCTGCCGGTACGGTCAGCGCATTGGGTTCGCAACTGTGGGGGTGAATGGTGACCGTGACTTCGTTGTTGTGAACGCTGCGCTTGGCCGCAGCCAGTTGCGAGGCGTAGTAGAACAATCCGCCGGCCGCGATCATCACGATCACCGAGCCGGCCACCGCCCAGCGCAGTGCGCGAGGGGGTGTACCGCTTGCAGGGGTAGGCATGCTTGACCTTATGGGTGTGTTGCGCAGGAGGTGTGTGCAGCGTTTGCAGGTGCAGGCGGGCGAAAGAACATCGCTAACGTCACTGCCAGATAAATCACATAGGCGCCCAATACGCTGACGGTTGGCGCATCCTGATAGCCGAACATACCCGCCAGTACCGAGCCAAGGGGGCCATCCATCGGCAGGCGAGTGCTGACATCGAACACGACGCCCTGCAAGTGATTCCATAGCCCGGCTTCATGCAGTGCTTGCACCGAGTTGGCCAGGATGCCCGCGGCAACTACCAGGATAAACAGGCCGGTCCAGCGGAAGAACAGGCCCAGGTTCAGACGCATGCTGCCGCTGTAAATGGCAAAACCGATGCCGATGGCCAGGACCAGGCCAAGCAGGGCACCCAGCGGTGCGGCAGGGCCTTCGCTTTGCTGGAATACGGCGAGCAGAAAAAACACGGTTTCAAGCCCTTCGCGGGCGACGGCAAAGAACACCATGGCGATCAGTGCGGTGACTTGATGCTTAGAGCCGGCCAGCGCCTGATCAAGTGACGTGTGCAGGGAGTGCTTGATGGAACGCGCCACTTTGCGCATCCAGAACACCATCGAACTGAGAATGCCGACCGCAATCAGGCCCACGATGCCTTCGAACAATTCCTGTTGCTTCTGCGGGAATTCGGCACTCATGAGCTCCAGGCCACCGCCCACCAGCAGCGACAGAGCCGCTGCCAGGAAGACGCCGATCCACACGGCGGGCATCCACTGCCCGCGGCCTGTTTGCTTGAGGTAACTGGCAATGATGCCGACGATAAGTGCGGCCTCAATCCCTTCGCGCAGCATGATCAGAAATGGAACCAGCATGGGAAAAGCCCGCGTCACTAATTAGTTAGGGAGCTAATTTGTAACATGCTGATACGTATTGCCAAACAAGAATCGATTGCATTTGCTGAACATTCGCTGAACGGAAAGCTGCATCGGGGGCAATGGCCTCAATGCATTGCTTCAGACCAATCCGGTCGCCTGTATCGCGAGCAAGCCCGCTCCCACAAGGAGCGCAAAGCTGTGGGAGCGGGGTTGCTCGCGATGGTATCGATACGGTGAATCAGTAGAGCCGGCTCTTCAGCAGCATCATGGCTTTTTCGCCTCGTCGACTTTTGGTTCTGATTGCTCGCTATGCGCTTTCATGGTTTCAAGTGCCGTCTCGGCAGTCATTGCTCTGAGTGTCAGAGCGGCTGTGACTTCTTGTGACTGGCTATGCGCCTGCTTCAAGCCTTCGCTTTCCTGGGTAGCCACCCGCAAGCGTTCCTGGAGCAGGGTGCATTCGTTTTGCAGCTGGCTCAGTTGACCCGTCAATTGCCCGTTGAGGTTGCTCAGCTTGTGCTGCTGGTCATTGGCCTGGTTCAGTTCTTTGTTCAGGGCGCGGCTCTCGCTCAATACGCGCTCGTTGTCACGATGCAGCTGGGTGATTTCATCCTGACGTACCAGCGCGCTCTGTTGGGCCTGGCGCAGTTCCATTTGTACCTGCTGCAATTGCCCCTCATGGCGACGCTGATCCTGCTCCCGTTGTTCCTTGACGGCACTGCGGTAGTGCTCAAGGGCGTCGCGGGCGTGCAGGTGCTTTTCTTCCAGTGAGCGGATTTGTTCGTCACGGTCCGTAAGGCGCAGCTCAAAGTCACTGCACGCCTGATTCAGGGCGGCGTTGCGGGTTTGTTCGGTTTGCAGCATGGAGCGGGTAGCTTCGAGGTTGGCGCTTTCCTGGCTCAGTGCCGTGCCTTGTATCTCAAGGCGTTGCTCAAGCTGTGCCTGGGCGTCTTGCGCCTCGCTCAGTTGCTCGCGCAACTCGATTTTCAGCTGTTCGTAATGGGCCTGGGCGCGGTCAATCGGCTCTTGCGCCTGCTCCTGCAGGCGCTGGGCGAGGCGGGCTACCAGCTCGGTCAGTTCGTCACCGATCTGTTCCTGAGGTGCTCCGCGACGTGAGTCGACCTCGTCCAGCTCTTTTAGATAGCGATGGATCGTGGTTTTCGATCCGGTATTACCCATCTCGATACGTACAGCATCAATGCTCGGGTGTTCGCCGCGGGCCAGGATCGCCGTGCGTGCAATTTGGACTACCGCTTTGTTTACGCCGCCACGGGCCATGGCTTTCTCCTACGATTTTGTACTGTGGTATGTATCATGTAATTACATACTATATTAACGATTAAATTTTGTCTTTATTTATGATTTAAGACACGGGATATACTGGTATTATCCCGTGCTAGAGCCTTTAAACAGCGTTTTGGGCTCGTTTTCAGTACGCCAATCAAGAGAACTGCCCATGAGCGAGCTGGATCGCTACTTAAACGCCGCGACCCGCGACAACACCCGCCGTAGCTATCGGGCTGCCATCGAGCATTTCGAAGTGACCTGGGGCGGTTTCCTTCCCGCCACCAGCGACAGCGTGGCGCGCTATCTGGTGGCCCACGCCGGACAGCTGTCTATCAACACCTTGAAACTGCGTCTGTCGGCGATTGCGCAATGGCACAACAGTCAGGGGTTTGCCGATCCGACCAAGGCCCCGGTCGTGCGCAAGGTGTTCAAGGGCATCCGTGCATTGCATCCGGCACAGGAGAAGCAGGCCGAACCGCTGCAGTTGCAGCATCTGGAGCAGGTGGTCGACTGGCTCGAAGGCGAAGCGCAGGCAGCGCAAGCCAGCGCGGATCAGCCAGGGCTGTTGCGGGCCAGGCGTGATGCCGCCCTGATTCTGCTGGGGTTCTGGCGCGGGTTTCGCAGCGATGAGCTATGCCGTTTGCAGGTCGAGCACGTACAGGCGGTCCCGGGCGCTGGCATTACGCTGTATCTGCCCCGCAGCAAGAGTGACCGCGACAACCTGGGTAAAACGTTCCAGACCCCGGCACTACAGCGACTGTGTCCTGTGCGGGCCTATATCGAGTGGCTCAATACGGCAGCGCTGGTGCGTGGCCCGGTGTTCCGCGGGATCGACCGCTGGGGCAACCTGGGCGAGGAGGGGCTGCACGCCAACAGCGTGATCCCGCTTCTGCGCCAGGCGCTGGAGCGAGCCGGCATTGCTGCCGAGCAATACACCAGTCACTCGTTGCGTCGCGGTTTTGCAACATGGGCCCATCAAAGTGGTTGGGATTTGAAGTCGCTGATGAATTACGTCGGCTGGAAGGACGTCAAGTCAGCCATGCGCTATGTTGAAGCGAGCCCGTTTACCGGGATGAGCCTCACCGCTGAAAAGCCTGTTGGCAACTGATTGAGGTCAACTTGAAAGCCGGCCCGATGGCCCATAGTTGAATAGGGACTTGGGGTATTAGCTTTCTTCTATCTATAGCGTCACTTGATAGCTAAAACCAATCGGCAGCATCAGCTTTGCCAATGAGCCAGATGCGAAATGTGTTGTTAGGATTCACCTCATCAACTTTTCAACCCTGACGGAGAGTCAACGATGCCTATCATCAACAGCCAAGTAAAACCGTTCAAAGCAACTGCCTACAAAAACGGCAGCTTCGTGGAAGTGTCGGACGCTGACCTGAAAGGCAAGTGGTCTGTCGTGTTCTTCTACCCAGCCGACTTCACCTTCGTTTGCCCAACCGAACTGGAAGACCTGGCTGACAACTACGAAGAGTTCAAGAAACTCGGCGTGGAAATCTACAGCGTGTCGACTGACACCCACTTTGCCCATGCTGCCTGGCACAACACTTCGCCAGCCATCGGCAAAATCCAGTACACCATGATCGGCGATCCTACGCTGACCATCTCCCGCAACTTCGACGTGCTGATCGAAGAAGCTGGTCTGGCTGACCGCGGTACTTTCGTGATCAACCCGGAAGGTCAGATCAAGATCGTTGAGCTGAACGACGGCGGTGTTGGTCGTGATGCCTCCGAGCTGCTGCGCAAAATCAAGGCTGCTCAGTACGTCGCAGCTCACCCAGGCGAAGTGTGCCCGGCCAAATGGAAAGAAGGTGAGTCCACCTTGGCTCCATCCCTTGACCTGGTCGGCAAGATCTAAGTCTGTGAAGCACCCAAGGGCGGTGAACCGCACCTAAGTAGTCAGCAGCATCGCCCTCAAAACGCCCGGGCGACATTCGCTCGGGCGTTTTTTTTACAGAATCAATATTCAAAGGAGATCGCCCGTATGTTGGACGCCAATCTAAAAGCACAGTTGAAGTCATACCTGGAGCGGGTCACACAGCCGATCGAGATTGTCGCTTCTCTCGACGACGGTGCGAAATCCCGTGAAATGCACGACCTGTTAAAAGAAATTGCCAGTCTTTCCAGCATGATCACCCTGCTGGACAACGGTAACGATGCGCGCAAGCCTTCGTTCTCGCTGAACCGCCCCGGCGGCGATATCAGCCTGCGTTTTGCAGGTATCCCGATGGGCCACGAATTTACTTCGCTGGTGCTGGCCTTGCTGCAAGTAGGCGGCCACCCATCGAAAGCCAGTAGCGACGTGATTGAACAGATTCGCTCCCTTAAAGGCGAGTTCAACTTCGAAACCTATTTCTCGCTGTCTTGCCAGAACTGCCCTGATGTTGTTCAGGCTCTGAACTTGATGGCAGTGCTCAACCCGAATATTCGCCACGTGGCGATCGACGGTGCCTTGTTCCAGGACGAAGTCACTGAACGTCAGGTGATGGCGGTGCCAAGCGTTTACCTGAACGGGGTGAACTTCGGTCAGGGTCGCATGGGCCTGGAAGAGATTCTCGGCAAACTGGACACCAGTGCCGTTGAGCGTCAGGCCGAAAAAATCAGCGCCAAAGAAGCCTTTGACGTGCTGGTGATTGGCGGCGGTCCGGCCGGTGCTGCTGCAGCGATCTATGCTGCGCGTAAAGGCATACGTACCGGTGTTGCGGCCGAGCGCTTTGGTGGTCAGGTGCTGGACACCATGGCCATCGAGAACTTTATCTCGGTTCAGGAAACTGAAGGACCAAAGCTTGCCACTGCACTTGAGGAACACGTCAAGCAATACGACGTCGACATCATGAACCTGCAGCGTGCAGACAAATTGATCGCCGGCAAGGCGGGCGAGTTGCACGAAGTGAAATTTGCCAGCGGTGCATCGCTAAAAGCCAAGACCGTGATTCTGGCCACCGGTGCCCGCTGGCGTGAAATGAACGTGCCGGGTGAGCAGCAATACCGCAGTCGAGGTGTTGCTTACTGCCCGCACTGTGATGGTCCGTTGTTCAAGGGCAAGCGTGTTGCAGTCATCGGCGGCGGTAACTCGGGCGTTGAAGCCGCCATCGACCTGGCAGGCATCGTTGCTCATGTGACCCTGCTTGAGTTCGATACCGCATTGCGCGCCGATGCGGTATTGCAGCGCAAGTTGCACAGCCTGCCCAACGTAAAGGTCATCACCAATGCCCAGACCACCGAGGTAACAGGTGACGGGCAGAAAGTGAACGGTCTGCTTTACAAGGATCGTCAGTCGGGTGAAGTGCATGCCGTGGAACTTGAAGGCATCTTTGTGCAAATTGGTTTGTTGCCTAACACCGATTGGCTCAAAGGTACTGTAGAGCTTTCGCCCCGTGGTGAGATCGTGGTCGATGCTCGTGGTGAAACGTCGATCCCCGGTATTTTCGCAGCCGGTGACGTGACCACCGTACCGTACAAGCAGATCGTGATCGCGGTGGGCGAGGGCGCCAAGGCTTCCCTGAGTGCGTTCGATCACTTGATCCGCTCTTCTGCGCCGCAATAAGCGGCCTGAAACAAAAAACCCATGAGCGATCATGGGTTTTTTTTGAGCCCGATATTTACATCGGTTGTGGCTGGATGATCTCGACCCAGTAACCGTCCGGGTCTTTAACGAATGCCAGGGACTTCATGCGGCCATCGTTCAGACGTTTCTGAAAGTCCACGCCCAAGGCTTCAAATCGCTCACAGGCGGCACGGATATCCGGCACCGAAATACAGATATGGCCGAAACCGCGCGGATCGGTATTGCCATTGTGGTAGACGACGCTGTCGTCGGTTTCCGAGCCGTGGTTGTGGGTCAGTTCCAGGATGCCGGGAATGGACTTCATCCACAGCGTACGCGCAGCGTCGTCTGCGGGGATCTGTGCCTTGTCGACCAGCGCCAGAAAATACAGGCTGAATTCAGCTTCAGGAAAGTCACGCTTTTCAACCAGTGAGAAACCCAGTACGCGGGTATAAAAATCGAGGGACTTCTCGATGTTTTTGACGCGCAGCATGGTGTGGTTGAACACGAAGTTATGGGTAGCGCTATCTGGTTGGCCAGTGACGCCAGGGATGTTGTTCAGGTCTTGCAGGCTCATGAACCCTCCGAAAATGATGCATAGGTGATCGGTCGCTACGATGAGCGTGATGAGGGAATGATACGGAAAGTGAAGTCTTGCGCCAAACCTGTTTTAGGGGGGGCGGGGCTGTCGCGTTTCAACCTCTGCATAGCTTCATAGGGTGAACTGTGCGATCACTTCATGCGATGACATGACATCGGCATATTCATCACCGAGTATGGCCAAGGTTAATTCATGAACGGTTGTGGCGTCCCACGACTGCCCATGCGCCCCAATGACGGGCACGGCTGTCGTCGCGTCTGACGGAAGAATGATGCTGTAACCGAGCGCTTTTCCCGCACGGACTGTGGCATCCATGCTGTTGTGAATCACAACACCCGTCAGCACCAAACGCTTTACCTGCATCCTTTTAAGGATGGCGTCCAGTTCAGTGGCAATGAAGGCGCAGTTTTGCTGTTTGGTGATGACGGTTTCTCCCTGTATCGGGGCAACGTCTTTCTTTATTTCATTCCAGGGGCCGTGGACGTAATAGCTGGATGTAGGTGTCTGCTCATCGTGCTTCACGTGAAGAACCGGCCAACCATTTGAGCGCCAATGATTAAGAAGGCGTTGGATTACCGGCAAATAGTCAGGATTACTTTTGCCATCCCAGTTCGGGCGATCAATGGCATCTTGAACGTCAAGGATAATCAGGGGGACAGGGCCGGATTGTTCCTTCATGTAATCTCATCTCCTTTTGGTGACAGTAGGTCGAGTGTGCTGAGCCCAGCCGCTACCAGCAGATAACCATCATGCAGCTTTCGCAGACATGGACAAATCGCGGGCAAAAAGAAGCCCGCCGAAGCGGGCATGGGGCGCTAGTCCTTTAGCAGCCTCTATCCTGTGACCCGCCATGTGAAAAATTTGTGAAGCATCTTCCCCTCCCGTCCTTTTCGGTCCTGCGGGTCGCAAAATACGACTTTTCCTACACCGCAATTGGCTGGGGTTGTTTTTTACTCGGGGCGTTCGGTAAAACACATGCGTGTACTTGAGCGGATCGCTGGCAGGAGCCCGCCAAGAAGCGACGTTGAAGTTTTAATGATGGACTAAAAATAACGTAACTCTGCGCCGCACGATAATGTGAGCCCTTCATCATAAAGTTGAGCCCTTTATAATGAAGGGGGGCTCAGAACGATTAACTCAGGTACAAAAAAGCCCTGCCGGGGCAGGGCGTGATTTGCAGGGGGGCTTTATGCACGAAGCCAAGTATCTACCGTTGCTGCACCATACTCTTCTTTCCAGGCTTTCAAGCCGCGATGGTTGCCGCCTTTGGTTTCGATAAGTTCGCCGGTATGGGGGTTTTGGTAAACCTTGAGCACTCGGGCCTTGCGCTGTTTAGGGGCTGATACGCCCTTTGAAGCAGAAGGGTTTGGGTCAAGGATGGCGATGATGTCCCGCAGGTTTTTGCCATAGGTTTTCATCAAGCCTTGAAGCTTTTCTTCGAACTCGATTTCCTTTTTAAGTCCGGCATCATTTTTCAAGGCTTCCAATTGGGCCAGCTGTTCTTGTAGCGCTTTTTCAGCAGCGCGAAACTCAGCAAGTCTAGACAAAGTCATTACTCCATTCGTAGGTTCGGTGCGATGAAACCGAAGCGAATTAATGATGTTTGGAATGCACAAGATTTGCAGGACGAACCCCCGAGATTTTGATCCCGGGGAACGCATCCACTGATGCAGACAATTAAAAGTTCGTATTCGGACAAAAAAAATTGTAGTTGCTAATTCCTACGCTGCCAAGTGCTATAAGCGTGCTGTTTGAAAAAGTTTCAAACAGCACGCTTATTTATTAAGTGGGGGTTAAGCGTGCCTGTAAAGCCTCGATGAACTCGGCAGGCGGCATGGGGCGCGCAAACAGGTAGCCTTGTAAAAAATCAACGCCTTGAGCGGCCAGGTACTCGCTTTGTTCTTCTGTTTCAATGCCTTCTGCGACAATCCCCAAGTCCAGCTTCGCACTCAACTCAATGATGCTGTCAAGGATATGTCTGGACAGGGCATCTACCCCAATCAAGGCGACAAAGCTCTGGTCAATCTTCAAGTAATCAACGTTGAACTCGCGCAAGTAACTCAGGCTTGAATGGCCGGTGCCAAAGTCATCAATGGCAATCATGACCCCCAGGGTGTGCAATTCACTGAACAGTTGATGGGCAGTGGGGGTGGGGACGATTAACTCGCGCTCGGTGAGCTCCAGGACAAGGTTGATGTGCCCCGGCGGGAAAGCGTCCAGAAAGCGTCGACAGTCTTCAACCAGCTCAAGGTTCTGGCAATGGTGGGCTGAAATGTTGAAGGCTATATGGAAACCGGGCTCCATGTGACTGGAGTGGGGGGCAAGCAGCTGTGATGTTTGCTCCATCAGCGAGCGCGTCATCGGCACAATCAAGCCCGAGTGTTCTGCAAAAGGGATAAACAGGTCCGGACGAACCAGCCCCTCTTTAGGGTGTTGCCAGCGCATCAATACTTCGGCCCCGGCCCATTGTTTGGTATCACCCCGTACGACGGGTTGGAAGTAAGGTATGAACTCGGCCGCCTCCAGGCCACGGCGCATTTCACTGGAGGGTGAAGACGAGCGTTTTTGAAGCCTGTTAACCGTCAAGGCTGAAACAATGCCCAGAAAGATCAATAAACCCAAAAGCCCCGGGTATTCAACAATCACATGTCTCCAGACTTCACCCTCGTTGAAACCTGCGATAACACGGTAGGGGTACTCGGGTGAAGGCACTGCAGTTTGTGCCACAGGCAAATGGGGAGGCGGCGTATTGCGTACCTGGCCATAGCGGTCGATCCAGGCATCGCCCACGACAATCAGTAAATAGGTTTTGTGATTGACCAGGCCCAGTACGTTGACCAGATGAAAGCCATACAAGCTGATCAACACCCCGCGCTTGTCCTTGTTCTGGCGGTAAACCAGAACCGGGTCATTGGGCGTTACCATGGTGCCCGGCATCAGCCACAGCACACCGTTTGCATATTTCTCAGGGCTCACTGCTTCTTTGTATTTGCCAAATAAAGACGTGCAGTAGATCTGGTTGTCCCACACCAGATTCACGGAGCGTACATAAGGACGTCTCGTGACTTGCTCGCGCAGGGCCAGTTCAACCTGGGCGCAATCGCGGCCCGCCTGCGGCAGGACAATGTCGGCGGCCAACTTGGCATTTTCCAGCATCAAGTCAAATTGTCGTACGGCTTCCTGGGCGGTTTGAGTGGCCTCAAGTTTCAGTGAGCGGTTGGCCTGCCAAACTATAATCAAGACACCCAGCACGACAGGTAACAGTCCGCTGAGCACAATCAACGCGTAACGGTCAGTCCATTTACGGCTCATTTTTGAGGTGAGTGGCATTCAAAATCCTGCTAACACAGAGGTGGGGCTTGGGTGCACGCTACAGAACAGTAAGAAAAGCGTAGCAGTGCATGCGGGCAATTTTACAATGGGTAGGACAAATAAGATTACGCCATGTAGAATCGGCTTACGCATACAAGAATAACGACTTCTGAAAGCAGAAGCCCTACCGCGTAAGAGATGGATCGAAATGAAGCGATTCGGGTTCCAGTTGATCTACGGTGATTTCCTTGCGCGCAGTGTGCGCGGGATCTCCTGCGCGCCGCCAGCCAGCCTCAGCATTCTTGGCATATAACCCCTGTTAATTCTAAAAATGACCATGATGAGGCGCCTAAAATGGCTGATCTATACGAAAACCCAATGGGCCTGATGGGCTTTGAGTTCATCGAATTCGCGTCCCCTGTACCCAATACCCTTGAACCTGTGTTTGAAATCATGGGTTTCACCAAGGTGGCGACCCACCGTTCCAAAGATGTGCACCTGTATCGCCAGGGCGATATCAACCTGATCCTCAACAACGAGCCCAACAGTGTTGCGTCCTACTTCGCGGCCGAGCACGGTCCGTCGGTATGCGGGATGGCCTTTCGGGTGCGCAATGCACAGCAAGCCTATACCCGTGCACTTGAATTGGGGGCTCAGCCGGTACATATCCCTACCGGCCCGATGGAACTGAACCTGCCTGCAATCAAAGGCATTGGTGGCGCTCCGTTGTACCTGATCGACCGCTATGGCGAAGGCAACTCGATTTACGACATCGACTTTGTGTTCATCGAAGGCGTAGACCGTCATCCGGTCGGCGCTGGCCTGAAGATCATCGATCACCTGACCCATAACGTGTACCGCGGCCGCATGGCTTATTGGGCCAACTTCTACGAGAAGCTGTTCAACTTCCGCGAAATCCGTTATTTCGACATCAAGGGCGAATACACCGGCCTGACCTCCAAGGCCATGACCGCGCCAGATGGCATGATTCGCATCCCGTTGAACGAAGAGTCGTCCAAAGGTGCGGGTCAGATCGAAGAGTTTCTGATGCAGTTCAACGGTGAGGGCATTCAGCACGTTGCCTTCCTCAGTGATGACCTGATCAAGACCTGGGACGCACTGAAGAAAATTGGCATGCGCTTCATGACCGCACCGCCAGAGACCTACTACGAAATGCTTGAAGGCCGCCTGCCGAACCACGGTGAACCGGTTGAAGAGCTTCAATCGCGGGGCATCTTGCTGGACGGTTCTTCGGAGTCGGGTGACAAGCGCCTGCTGCTGCAGATCTTCTCTGAAACCCTGATGGGCCCGGTGTTCTTCGAGTTCATCCAGCGCAAGGGCGATGACGGCTTTGGCGAAGGCAACTTCAAGGCACTGTTTGAGTCCATCGAACGCGACCAGGTGCGTCGTGGTGTGCTGACTGCAGACTGATACGCCTCATGCCCGCTCCCACATGACGCGTTCCTGTGGGAGCCGGGCTTGCCCGCGATAGCATCGCCAGCAAGCCTGCTGCTGCCATTCCCTCCCTAGAACAACCCCGCCGCAATATTGATCGTAAACCCAAGCACTGCCGTGTTGAACAAAAAGCCCAGTAATGAGTGAGCCAATACCGCTTTGCGCATTTCGCGGGTGGCGATGCTCACGTCGGCTGTCTGCACCGCAACGTTGAGGGTGAACGAGAAATACAGAAAATCCCAGTAGTCCGGGTCCAGCAATCCCTCCGGGAAGCGCAGTGCCGGCTCCGGCCCTTCGTTGTTATAGAACAGTCGCGCGTAATGCAGGCTGAAAATGACTCCGATCATCAACCACGAACCCACCACCGTCAGCCCGGTAAAACCGTAATGAATCAGGCGATCGGTGTCACTGGTAATGGTGCCCGACAACTCTAGGGTGACGGCCGCCAGGCTGGCGATTGCAGCAATGCACACGGTAAAGAGCACCATGCTGGCATTTTCATCTTCGACTTCAGCCGTGCTTTTGACGTCACAGGCCCTGGAGTGGATCACCAGCCATAACGTAAAGGCCAGATACAGCCATACAGCGCTGTTCCAGCCCAGCAGGAATTTGGTGGTCACGGTAGCGGCAGGAGCAAAAATGCCAACGGCCAGCCCGACCAGAGTGGCGGCGGTCAAGCGGGGGTGGGTGCGTGCAAGGTGCGACATAAACAATCCCTGTTACTGAGTTTACAAGCACCTTAGCACGCACTGCCGGGGGTTAACCCTGGCGAGGTTTGCTTCTTGCCAGCTTCATCACCACCACGAAGAACACCGGTACAAACACCACGGCCAGAGTTGCGACGATCATGCCGCCGATCACCCCTGTACCGATGGCCTGCTGACTCGCGGAACTGGCGCCGGTGGCGAGTGCCAATGGCACCACCCCAAGGATAAACGCCAGTGACGTCATCACAATCGGGCGCAGCCGCAAGCGGGCTGCTTGCACGGTAGCGTCCACCAGGTCATGCCCCTCGTCGTACAGGGTCTTGGCAAATTCGATGATCAAAATGGCGTTCTTTGCCGACAGCCCGATAATGGTGATCAGGCCCACTTTGAAGAACACGTCGTTGGGCATTCCGCGCAACGTGACCGCCAGCACCGCACCCAGCACGCCCAATGGCACGACCAGCAGAACAGCGGTCGGGATCGACCAGCTTTCGTACAGTGCAGCCAGGCACAGGAAAACGATCAGCAGCGACAAGGCCAGCAGGATCGGTGCTTGAGCCCCGGACACCTGTTCTTGCAACGATAACCCTGTCCATTCCAGGCCCAGGCCTGCCGGGAGCTGGCTGACCAGGCGCTCAATTTCAGCCATCGCCTCGCCGGTGCTGTGCCCGGGGGCCGATTCGCCGGAAATGCTGATCGCCGGGTAACCGTTATAACGCGTCAGCTGGGACGGGCCCTGTATCCAGCGGGCTTCGACAAAGGCCGAAAGCGGCACCATCTTGCCCTGGTCGTTACGCACATTCATTTTCAGCAGGTCTTCGACCTGGCTGCGCTGATCACCTTCAGCCTGAACCACTACCCGTTGCATGCGGCCCTGATTCGGGAAGTCGTTGACATAGGCCGAGCCCACCGCCGTGGACAACACGGCGCCGATGTCGGCAAAGGAAATGCCCAGCGCATTGGCGCGTTTACGATCGACCTCAAGCTGCACCTGCGGGCTTTCTGCCAGTGCTTCTTCACGCACATTGGCCAGCACAGGGCTTTTGGCTGCCAGTTCCAGCAACTCGCTGCGGGCTTGCATCAGCCTGTCATAGCCAACACCGCCACGGTCTTGCAAGCGGAACTCAAAACCGCTGGAGGTCCCCAGGCCACTGACCGGAGGTGGAAGGATGGCAAAGGCCACCGCGTCCTTGAGTTCGCTGAAAGCGCCGTTCGCCCGGTCAGCGATTGCGGATGCAGAGTCCTGGGCGCCACGTACCGACCAGTCCTTGAGGGTGGTAAAGGCCAGCGCTGCGTTCTGGCCGCTACCCGAGAAGCTGAAACCCAGGATCATCGTGGTGTTACCCACCCCGGGCTCGCTGGCGTTGTGTGCCTCGATCTGCTCGGCCACCTTGATCGTGCGGCTCTGGCTGGCGCCTGGCGGCAGTTGAATGTCGGTGATGGTGTAGCCCTGGTCCTCGACAGGCAAGAAGGAGGAGGGCAGGCGTGCAAAGCACACCACCAGAATCACCAGCAAGGCACCGTAGACCAGCAGGTAGCGTGTGCTGCGCTTGATCAGGTGCACCACCCAGTGTTCGTAACCTTGTGACAGGCGCTCGAACTTCCTGTTGAACCAGCCAAAGAAACCGCCCTTGGCGTGATGCTCTCCCTTGGCGATCGGCTTGAGCAAGGTTGCGCACAGGGCCGGGGTCAGGGACAGGGCCAAAAATGCCGAGAACAGAATCGAAGTCGCCATCGACAGCGAGAACTGCTGGTAAATCACCCCGACGGATCCAGGCATGAATGCCATTGGAATAAACACGGCCACCAGCACCAGGGTGATGCCCACAATCGCGCCGCTGATCTGGGTCATCGCCTTGCGGGTCGCTTCTCGCGGCGAAAGCCCTTCGCTGACCATGATCCGCTCGACGTTCTCGACCACCACAATGGCATCGTCCACCAGAATCCCGATGGCCAGCACCATGCCGAACATGGTCAGCACGTTGATTGAAAAGCCCAGCGCCAGCATCGTGGCGAACGTTCCCATCAGTGCCACCGGCACCACCAGGGTCGGGATCAGCGTATAGCGAATGTTCTGCAGGAACAGGTACATCACGGCAAATACCAGCACCATAGCCTCAACCAGGGTGTAGATAACCTTGGTGATCGAGACTTTGACAAACGGTGTGGTGTCATACGGGATGGTGTATTCCACTCCGGCCGGGAAGTAGCGGCTCAGATCGTCCATCTTGGCGCGAATCAGGTTGCCCGTATTCAGGGCGTTGGCCTCCGGTGCCAGTTTCACGCTGAAAGCGCTGGCTGACTTGCCGTTCAGCCGGGTGCCGTACTGGTACTCCTGGCTGCCGATTTCGACCCGGGCCACATCGCTGATGCGTACCGTGGAGCCGTCCGGGTTGGCACGCAGCACAATATCGCCAAACTCTTGCGGGGTTGATAGCTGGCCCTTGACCAGTACCGTTGCGGTGATTTCCTGGGTGGAACGCCCCGGCAGATCGCCGATGCTGCCCGCGGAAACCTGTGCGTTTTGACTGGCAATCGCCTGGTTGACGTCGGCCGGGGTCAGGTTGAAGCCGATCAGTTTTTGCGGATCGATCCAGATGCGCATGGCACGTTCGGCACCATACAACTGGGCCTTGCCGACGCCGTCGATGCGCTTGACTTCGTTCATCACGTTGCGCGCAAGGTAATCGCTGAGGGCAACCTCATCCAGCGCGCTGGTGCTGTCGGCGGTCAGTGTCACCAGCATCAGGAAGCCCGAGGAGATTTTCTCGACCTGCAGGCCTTGCTGGATAACCGCCTGGGGCAGGCGCGATTCCACCGCTTTAAGACGGTTCTGTACATCGACCTGCGCCATCTCCGGATCGGTGCCGGGTTTGAATGTGGCGGTGATGCTGGCACTGCCCAGGCTGCTCTGGGATTCGAAATACAGCAAGCCATCGGTGCCGTTGAGCTCCTGCTCAATCAGGCTGACGACGCTTTCGTCCAGGGTTTGGGCCGAGGCGCCGGGGTAAATGGCGTAAACCTCGACTTGGGGCGGCGCCACGTCGGGATATTTGGCTACTGGCAACTGCGGGATGGCCAAAGCCCCCGCCAGCAGAATGAACAACGCAACGACCCAGGCAAAGACCGGGCGGTCGATAAAAAACTGCGGCATGCTCACCGATCCGTGGAGTGTGCGAGAGGGAGTGTGGGGTCATCGATTTGTACCTGCTCACCCGGGCGTGCGTGCTGCAGGCCTTCAGTGACGATACGGTCACCGGCCTTCAGGCCGGAGGTCACGGCCCAGCGATCATTTTGCGCACTGCCCAGTTGAACCGCCTGCAGGTGCACGCGGTTTTCGGCATCGACCAGCAGCACCTGGGCGATCCCTGCGCTGTCACGCATGATTGCCCGCTGCGGCACGCTGATGCCTTCCTTTTTGAACGCCTGCTCCAGTCGAACCCGCACAAAACTGCCTGGCAAGAGATCGTAGTAAGGGTTCGGGAACTCGCTGCGCAGAATGATTTGTCCGGTGCTCGGGTCAACCGTCACATCGGTGAACAGCAGTTTGCCCGGCAACGGATAAAGGCTGCCGTTGTCCCGAATCAATGTGGCCTTTGCTTGTTGCTTGCCGACTTGCTGCAGCTCCCCGGCGCGGAATGCTTCGCGCAGGTTGTCCAGATCGCGGGTGGACTGCGTCAGGTCGACATGAATCGGATTGAGTTGCTGGATACGCGCCAGCGGCGTGACTTCACCCTGGCCGACCAGAGCGCCTTCCGTGACCAGTGCACGGCCAATGCGCCCCGAGATGGGTGCTGTAACGGTGGCATAACCCAGGTTCAGCCTGGCGCGCTGAAGCGCAGCCTGATTGGCGGCCACATCGGCATTGGCCTGCTGTGCTGCAGCGCGCGCATTGTCATGGTCCTGACGGCTGATCGCGTTGATTGCTATCAGCTCGCCATAGCGCTGGTCCTGCAGTTTTGCCTGCAAGGCAACAGCCTGGGACTTGCTCAAGGCGGCCTGCGCACTGTCCAGGTCAGCCTTGAAGGGCGCCGGATCAATCAGAAACAGGACATCACCCTGTTTCACCTCGCTGCCTTCGGTGAACACGCGCTTGAGCACGACACCGGCAACCCGGGCACTGACTTGCGCCACGCGGGGAGCAACCACCCGGCCGCTCAGCTCGTTGCTGACGGACAAGGGGGCGGTGGCGATGACTTCGGTGCGTACCTTGGTCAAGGGAGGTTTGGTCTCAGCGACCGGGCTTTTATCGCAGGCGCTGAGGGTCAGGGCCAGCGCCGTAAGGAATAGCGGGGCGAAGAGCTTTTTCAACGATCGTGCCTTCTTAAATAAGCGGGATGTTTCTGTAGGCATGCTAAGCGCAGCACGCAAGAGGCGTTGTGAAGCAATGTAGGGGGTATGTGAAAAAGTGTGAAGGTTCTGCTCCTATCCTTGTAAGGTTGTATATCCTTCGGGTTTTCCCCGGTTGTAAGCATTGATTATGCCCACTATTTTGCTGGTCGAAGACGACGCCGCGCTGTCGGAGCTGATTGCCAGCTACCTGGAGCGCAATGGCTATCAGGTCAGCGTGATTGCCCGCGGCGATCAAGTGTGTGACAGAGCAAGAAGCAACCCTCCGGATCTGGTCATTCTTGACCTGATGTTACCTGGGCTCGATGGTCTGCAAGTCTGCCGCTTGCTGCGAACCGAGTCTGCCAGTCTGCCGATCCTGATGTTGACAGCCCGCGACGATAGTCATGATCAGGTGCTGGGGCTAGAGATGGGTGCAGATGATTATGTGACAAAACCTTGCGAGCCCCGTGTATTACTGGCCCGTGTGCGCACGCTTTTGCGTCGCAGCAGCCTGACCGAGCCTCAAATGGCCAGTGACCGCATCACCATTGGCAATCTGTGCATCGACTTGTCAGAGCGCACCGTCAATTGGCGCGGACAGATCATCGAGTTGTCCAGTGGCGAGTACAACCTGCTAGTGGTGCTGGCCCGGCATGCCGGTGAAGTGCTGAGCCGTGATCAGATCCTGCAGCGTCTGCGGGGCATCGAGTTCAACGGCACGGACCGTTCGGTGGATGTGGCGATCTCCAAGTTGCGGCGCAAGTTCGATGACTGCGCCGGTGAAGCGCGCAAGATCAAGACCGTGTGGGGCAAGGGCTACCTGTTCAGCCGCTCGGAATGGGAATGCTGAACCCATGTTGAAGATTCTGATACGCCTGTACCTCGTGACCATCGTGACGTTCGCCCTGGCCAGTTACCTGGTGCCCGGGGTGATCGTATCGCTGTTTCATGATCGCTTCATGAACTACAACGTCGATATGTCGCGGGGCATGCAGACCCTGCTGGTCAAACAGTTCCATCATCTGCCCCCGGAGCAATGGCCAGCCCTTGCCCGCGAACTTGATGCACAGTTTGAACCGATGAAGGTCAATCTGCTGCCCATTACGGATGCCAAGTTCAGCGCCCAGGAGCAACGCCAATTGCAGCAAGGCAAGGGCGTGTTGCGCATCGGCGATTGGGGCTGGCGCACGCTGGTGGTTTCTCCGCTGGACGAACAACTGGCGATTGAATGGGTGATGCCTCCGGACCCCTTCGACATGAGTGTGTTGTATTGGAGTATCAACGTCCTGATTGGCGCGGCATTGCTGGGCGGCCTGCTGTTGTGGCTGCGCCCGCACTGGCGTGATCTGGAGCGCCTAAAACTCACGGCGGAGCGTATCGGTCAGGGGCAACTGAGCGAGCGTACGCAGATATCCCAACGCTCGAACATTCATGGCCTGGCCACGGTATTCGATGCAATGGCCCAGGATGTCGAGCACCTGCTCAATCAGCAGCGCGACTTGTTGAACGCGGTGTCCCATGAATTGCGCACGCCCTTGACCCGCCTGGACTTTGGCCTGGCGCTGGTGCTGTGTGACGACTTGCCGGATGGCAGTCGCGAGCGCTTGCAAGTGTTGGTGGGGCATATCCGCGAGCTGGATGAGCTGGTACTGGAACTGCTGTCTTTCAGCCGCCTGCAAAACCCGGCATTGGTTCCAGAGAGAGTGGAGGTGTCGCTCGATGAGTTTATCGACAGCATCCTTGGCAGCTTCGATGAAGAGCTGGAGGCCCCCGATATTGTGCTGGACGTGCTGTTGCAAGGCGCCCAGGAACGCTTCGCCCTTGATCCGCGCCTGACTGCGCGGGCCCTGCAAAATCTGCTGCGCAATGCCATGCGTTACTGCGACAGGCGAATTCAGGTGGGCGTGAATGTCACCTCCCAGGGCTGTGAACTGTGGGTAGATGACGATGGCATCGGAATTCCCGAGCAAGAACGGGAAAGGATCTTTGAGCCGTTCTATCGCCTGGATCGCAGCCGGGACCGGGCTACCGGCGGCTTCGGCCTGGGGCTGGCGATCAGTCGGCGTGCCCTGCAAGCCCAGGGCGGCACGCTGAGCGTGGAGCAATCGCCTATGGGCGGTGCTCGCTTCAAGCTCTGGTTACCGGCTTGAAGCGAGGTGTTACGGCTTAGATGGAGCGGCGCTGGCGGCTCACGTGCTTCAAGCCTTCAATAATCAAGACGACCACCGCGAGCCAGATCGGGCCGTAGGTCAGCCATTGACCCTCTTCCAGGCTGTCGCCCAGCAACAGGGCCACGGCGACCAGCAGCACAGGCTCGACGTAACTGAGCAGGCCAAACAGGCTGAACGGCAGCAGGCGGCTGGCCAGAATGTACGAGAACCCTGCGGCCGCACTGATGATGCCCATGAGCGGTACCAGCAGATAAAGCGCCTGGCGCTGTTCGCCAAGGTCGACATGGGGGCCGGCCAGCACAAACCAGAGGGCTGCCGGGACCATCAACAGCATGTCCAGCCACAGGCCGCCCAGATTGTCGATGCCGATCTTTTTGCGCAATACGAAGTACATCGGGTAACCGATGGCCACGACCAGTGTTGTCCAGGAAAACCCGCCCGTGCGATACAACTCATTGGCCACGCCGATCACGGCCAGGGCCGTGGCTATTTTCTGCAGGTGGGACAGGTGCTCACCGTAGACGATGCGCCCGGTGAGGATCATCGTCAGTGGCAGCAGGAAGTAGCCCAGCGACACATCCAGACCATGCCCGTTGAGCGGCCCCCACATGAACATCCACAGCTGCAGGCCAACCAGGAAGCTGGTCAGCAGTACACAAGGAATCAGTAGAGGTTTGTCGCGTAAACGATTGAAAATTATAGGAACCCATTTCCAATCGCCGGAGAGGCATATAAACAGGGTCATGAAGGGAAGCGAGATCAGTATTCGCCAGCCGAAGATTTCCTGGCCATCAAGGGGCCAAAGAACGGAAGTGAAGTAGTACAAGACGCCGAACAGGCAGGAAGCCAAAATCGATAGAACAATACCTTTAGACACAACAACCTCAATGGATCTACAACGTTACTCGTTTGAGTGGGCACGTAGCTTGAGGCTGTTGGTTGTCGGTGGCAAATGTCTTTTAAACCAATTACTTGGGAGTCATTCTTGTTGAGGCGGTTCAACTTGTAAAACGCCAAGCAAATACTGGGCCAAAGTCGTTTTAAACGAGCGTTCGTGTTGTTGAAAAAAACTGATTAACGGTAGCTTGCTATCAAGTGCTGTGGGGGCGGGCTTGCTCGCGAAAGCATCGCCCCGGTGGTTTTGGCAGGCCGAGTCGCCTGAGCAGAGAGCCAGCCCACCCCCTCGCATTCAACCCGTTTACATGGATCGGCGTTGACGCACCAGGTGCTTGAACCCTTCGAACATCAACACCCCCACGGCCAGCCAGATCGGCAGATAAGTCATCCACTGGCCCGCGGTAATGCTTTCGCCCAGCAGCAATGCAACCAGCACCAGCAACACGGGTTCGACATAGCTGAGCAAACCGAAGAGGCTGAACGCCAGCATCCGGCTGGCCAGGATGTAACTGATCAGCGCCAGGGCACTGATGCCCCCCAGGATTGGAATCAGCGCGTACAGGGCAGGGCGATGGCTGGCCACCTCAAACCCTTGCTCACCACTTTGTACAAACCACCACGCCACAGGTATCAGCAGCAGCATGTCAGCCCACAGGCCGCCGAGGTTGTCGGTGCCTGCACGCTTGCGCAGCACGAAGTACAAGGGGTAACCAATGGCCACCACCAGAGTGGTCCAGGAGAACCCGCCCACGCGGTACACCTCGTTGGCGACCCCGAGGGTTGCCAGTGCCGCGGCGATTTTCTGCAGATGGGACAGTTGCTCGCCATACACCAGGCGACCGGTCAGAAGCATGGTCAGCGGCAGCAGGAAATAACCCAGCGATACGTCAAGGCTGTGGCCATTGAGCGGCGCCCAGAGAAACAGCCAGAGCTGAACGCCCACCAGTGCACTGGACGCGACGAGCACGGCGAAGAACTTCGGTTGCTGACGCAGCCGCGAGAAAATCACCGGCACCAGCCGCCAGTCACCAGAAAAGCACATGAACAGCGTCATGCAGGGCAGGGTCAGGAGCATCCGCCAGCCGAAGATTTCAGCTCCGCTCAAGGGCCAGAGCAGGGATGTGAAGTAATACATGACACCGAACAGGCTCGATGCCAGAACAGACAGAACAATACCTTTGGACACAACAGCCTCGTTGAAACACGCATTTTGATTATTAGAAGTGCGTAGCTTGAGGCTCTGTGAGCTGTAGGGCAAATCCTTGATTATGAATGTCTGTGGGAGCAGGCACTGGGGTCAGTCAGGCAAACCGCAGGGATGCAGCTCCTACAGGTTTGGTGATGCCCATGATGGCAAGGTCAATGTGGGAGCGGGCTTGCTCGCGAAGCAGGCAACCCGGTTTCAGAGTCAAACCGCAGCGCTACCATCGCGGGCAAGCCCGGCTCCCACAGGCTGTGCCTGATTATGGGGTTTTAATGCCCCGGGTCATGCGCAGTGCCAGCAGGCTGCCGCCCACAATCACCGCGGCCAGGAAGTACAGGGCCGCGTCCGTGGAGCCGGTGGCGTCTTTTACGAAGCCCACCAGGTACGGGCTAAGGAAACCGGCCATTTGCCCCATCGAGTTGATCAGTGCCAGGCCACCAGCGGCTGCACCCGCGCTGAGCATCGCAGTAGGTACTGGCCAGAACATCGGCAAGCCGGTCAGTGCGCCCATGGTCGCAATGGTCAGGCCCAGAATCGCAATGGCCGGGTGCGCGGCAAAATTCACCGCGATCACCAGACCCACCGCGCCCATCAGCATCGGTACCACCAGATGCCAGCGGCGCTCCTTGTGCAAGTCCGCCGAGCGGCCCACCAGCAGCATGAACACTGCCGCCAGCAGATAAGGAATCGCGCTGATCCAGCCGATCACCAGGGTATCGCTGAAGCCCAGGCTCTTGATGATCGACGGCAACCAGAAGTTGATGGCGTACACGCCGCTCTGGATGCAGAAGTAAATCAGGCCGAAAGCCCAGATGGCCGGGTTTTTGAACACTGCCGACAGCGAATCGGTGGCCGATGAAGCGGGTTTGCTGGCGGCATCCAGGCGATGGTCCGCTTCCAGTACCGCTCGCTCATGGGCACCCAGCCATTTGGCGTTGGCAAAGCTGTCACTGAGCAAGAAAATGGCCAGTGCGCCCAGCACGACGGTGGGAATGCCTTGCAGCAGAAACATCCACTGCCATCCGGCAAGGCCGCCCTGGCCTGCAGCGAAGTGGCTGAGAATCCAGCCGGAGAATGGCCCGCCAATCAGACCCGATACAGGGATGGCGCACATGAACAGGGCCATGATCCGGCCCCGGCGAAAGCTGGGGAACCACTGCGAGAGGTACAGCACCACGCCCGGAAAGAAGCCCGCTTCAGCGGCACCGGTCAGCAGGCGCAGGGTGTAGAACCCGGTAGGTGTGGTGACAAACATCAGGCAGGTCGACAGGGTCCCCCAACTGATCATCATCACGGCGATCCAGCGCCGGGGGCCGAATCTGGTCAAGGCCAGGTTGCTGGGTACGCCGCACAGCACGTAGCCAATGAAGAAAATACCGGCACCCAGGCCGTACACGGTTTCGCTGAACTTGAGTGCATCGAGCATCTGCAGTTTGGCAAAGCCAACGTTTACCCGGTCCAGGTAATTGAACAGATAGCAGATAAAAATGAAGGGGATCAAACGCAGGGTGATGCGCTTGTAGATGGCGTTTTTATCGTCATCGCTGATCGGCGATGCGGGGGCGCTCTGTGACATCTTATGTCTCTCTTTATTATGTTTTTTCACGATCCAGGGGTAACGTTGACCGCAGCTTGAGTCTCGGTCACCACAACGCCGCTGTCTTTGTGCTGTCGCACAGCATTTTGCCGAGTCGCCTGTGCCCGTGAACAAATGTATCCAAGGATTGTCACCCTATGTTTGAACTGGACCATGATTTGGCGCAGGACATCGTGGATCGCGCGATGGCCATCTTGCCGTACAACGTAAACGTGATGGACAGCCAGGGCCTGATCCTGGGCAGTGGCGAGCCTGAGCGTATCAACACCCGGCACGAAGGGGCGCAATTGGTGCTGGCCAATGGACGGGTGGTGGAAATCGATGCCCAGGCCGCCAAATGCCTGAAAGGCGTGCAGCCGGGTATCAACTTGCCATTGTTGCTCGATCAACGACTGATCGGTGTGCTGGGCCTGACGGGCGAGCCCGAGTTGCTGCGTACCTACGCCGAGCTGGTACGCATGACCGCCGAGATGCTGGTGGGCCAGCGTTACCAGCAGGCGGAACAACAATGGCGGCGCCAACGCTGTGACGATCTGGTGGCTTTGCTGCTCAGTGAAGGGGGCGACTCGCCGCGACTGATCGACGAGGCCCAGCAATTGGGCCTCAAGCCCCAGCTGGCACGGATTCCGTATTTGTTTGAACTGGGCAAGGGGCAGAGTGCAGAGGCCTTGAGTGTATGGCTGCAGTCACGCTACCCGGACAGCTGGTGCGTCAGCCCGGCCACGGGCTCGCTGCTGTGGTGCCGGCCGGCGACGACTGCGCTGGATGACATGCGGCTGCTGGAGAAGCTCGACGGCCAGGGCTGGAAGGTGTTGCGGATTGCCGCAGGCGGGCAGGCTGATGCACTCAAGGGGTTGCGCCGCTGTTATCGACGGGTGGGTGATCTGCTGGCATATGGTCGCGATGTACTGCCGCAGACCCGCCTGCTGACGCTCAATCGCTACCGGTTGCCGGTGATGCTGTGGCGTCATCGCAATGACGATGCGCTGGAAGAATTGCTCGGGCCATTGCACAAAGTGGTGGCCAAAGACGCCAACGGCCAACTGATTGCCACGTTGCGCAGCTGGTGTGATCACGATGGCCAGAGTCAGGCCTGTGCCGACGCGCTGGGGATTCATCGCAACAGCCTGCGCTATCGCATGGAGCGTATCGCCGAACTGAGTGGCGTCGACCCGCTGAGCCTCAATGGCATGCTGGCCCTGTACCTGGGAGTCCAGCTGCTGGCACAGACGTGATTGTGGGAGCGGGCTTGCTCGCGAGAGCGCCTGCAACACGGTTCCTTGTCCAAATGAACAACAAACCCCTTGAATGCTTGTGCGCCCGACTGGCGTGTTTTGGGCCGGTTGCTGGCAGCATGGAGGGTATAAGAACTGGAGATACGCCCCATGAAAATCGTGATTGCCCCCGACTCGTTCAAAGACAGCCTGAGCGCCGAAAAAGTCGCCGACGCGATTGCAGCCGGTCTGGCTGACGTATTGCCCCACGCGCATTTGGTCAAGTGCCCGATGGCCGATGGCGGCGAAGGCACAGTCGAAGCGATTGTCGCCGCAGGCAATGGCCAGTTGCGCAGCAATCATGTGCAAGGCCCGCTGGGCGCACCGGTCGAGGCCCATTGGGGCTGGCTGCCTGACAGCCACACGGCAATCATCGAGATGGCCGAAGCCAGCGGTTTGCAACTGCTGAAACCGGAACAGCGCAATGCCTGCATCACCAGCACCTTCGGCACCGGCGAACTGATCAAGGCCGCGCTGGATGCCGGCGCACGGCGGGTCATCCTGGCCATCGGCGGCAGTGCTACCAATGATGCCGGAGCCGGTGCATTGCAGGCGCTGGGCCTGGGCTTGTTCGACGCCCAGGGCAACAGTCTGCCGCGCGGCGGCCTGGCGCTGGCCCATGTGGCGCGTATCGAGCTGGCAGGCCTGGACCCGCGTCTGGCCGAGGTACGCTTTGAAATTGCCGCTGACGTCAACAACCCGCTGTGTGGCGAGCACGGTGCTTCGGCAATCTTTGGCCCGCAAAAGGGTGCATCTGCCGAACACGTGCAGTTGCTGGATCAGGCGCTGGGGCATTTTGCCGATCACTGTGCAAAGGTTTTGCCCAAGGATGTGCGTCAAGAACCAGGCTCGGGTGCAGCCGGGGGGCTGGGGTTTGCTGCCAAGGCGTTCCTCGGCGCGCAGTTTCGTGCAGGGGTTGAAGTGGTTGCCGAGCTGGTGGGGCTGGCCGAGGCTGTAAAGGGGGCAGACCTGGTGATTACCGGTGAAGGCCGTTTCGATGCCCAGACCCTGCGCGGCAAAACCCCCTTTGGCGTGGCGAGCATCGCCCGCGCTGAAGGTGTTCCGGTGGTGGTATTGGCAGGTACGTTGGGCGAGGGGTATCAGGCGCTGTACGAGCACGGCATCAACGCGGCATTTGCAATTGCCAGCGGCCCGATGACCCTGCAGGACGCCTGCACCCGGGCGGCGTCATTGCTCACTGACCGGGCGCGGGATATTGCGCGGTTGTTGAGTCTTGCCAAATTTTCATGACACATAAAGCGTGATGGAGTGACGGTGCGTCGATTCGGATAACTCGCTCTGCCTGTAAAACCAGGGCGATCTCATCGCGAGCAAGCCCGCTCCCACATTGAGGTTTCATTGCAAACTTTGGTGTAAGCTTTGCGGCTCTTCGCATTCGACCCTTAGCGAGCCCTATGCCGTCGCTCTTCAAACGCTCTTTGCTGCCTAAACTGCGCAGCTTTCCGTTATCTGCCGATGCTTTCAGTATCCTGCCAAGCGCAGCGGATTTTCGTCGCTGTCTGTTGGAGCAGATTGCAGGCGCACGCCACCGCATCACGCTGGTGGCCTTGTACCTGCAACAGGATGAGGCCGGGCAGGAAATCATGGACGCCTTGCATGCCGCCAAAGCGGCGCGTCCCGAACTCGAAATCGCCGTTGTCGTCGACTGGCTGCGTGCCCAGCGCGGGCTGATCGGTGCAGGCAAGCAGCCCGGCAATGCGGCCTGGTATCAGGCGCAAACCGCATCCCACGCCACCCATGTGCCGATTTATGGTGTGCCGGTCCAGACCCGCGAGCTGTTCGGCGTGCTGCACCTCAAGGGCTTCATCGTTGACGACTGTGTGATCTACAGCGGCGCCAGTCTGAATAACGTGTACCTGCACAAACTCGACAAGTACCGCTTTGACCGTTACCACGTGCTGCACAACAAGCCGTTGGCCGACACCATGCAGCGCTTTGTCCAGCAGGACCTGATCGAGACCAGGGCGGTTCATCGCCTGGACCTGCCAACACTGCCGACAACCCGCAGTTTGCGCAGCGCCATCGGTGATTTGCGCAGCCATCTGAAAAAAGCCAGCTACGACACCAGCGCCGGTACTGTCGGCCACTTTGGTCTCTCGGTCAGCCCGTTGCTGGGCGTGGGCAAGAACAACCCGCTGAGCCGGGTGATTTGTGAACTGATTGCCTGCAGTCAGCAGCAACTGACCATTTGTACGCCGTATTTCAACCTGCCGCTGCCTGTGACCCGTGAAATCAATCGGGCCCTGGAGCGTGGGGTGCGGATTGATATCGTGGTGGGCGACAAAACGGCCAACGACTTCTACATCCCGCCCAGCGAACCTTTCCGGGTTATCGCGGCGTTGCCGTATCTGTATGAGTTGAGCCTGCGCCGGTTTGCCAAGAGTCATCAGCGCATGATCGACAACGGTCTGTTGAATCTGCACTTGTGGCGCGAAGGTGACAACACCTACCACCTGAAGGGCATGTGGGTCGATGATCGCTATACCTTGTTGACCGGCAACAACCTCAATCCGCGTGCGTTCCGCCTGGACCTGGAAAACGGTTTGCTGATTGATGATCCGCGTCGCGAATTGCTGGAGCCTCGCCGCAAGGAGCTGGACGCCATCTTTGCCCATACTCAGCGCATCGATAGCTTCAAGAGCCTGGAAACACTGGCGGATTACCCGCCAGCGGTGGCCAAGTTCTTGCGTCGCGTCAGCCGGGTACGGATCGAGCGCTTGCTTTACCGGATTCTCTAAATACCCGTGGGAGCGGGCTTGCTCGCGATTGCATCGACGCTGAGTACCAGATACCCCGCGTCGTTTCTATCGCGAGCAAGGCCGCTCCCACAGGGTAGGGATCACGGGATATACACCACGCTGCCCCCCTCGCGGCGATGCAACAGGCGATCACCGTTATCCGGCTGACTGGTAATGACCTGGTGGTCCACGCTCAGGTAGCCCAGGGGTAGGGGATCGCCACTGCGAAACTGGGCGAAGATCAGCGTGCGTTTCGGGTCGAAGTGCTGGCCGCTGGTTTTATCCAGCCAGGCCATCAGGGCGGCACTGTCGCCGTTGCGGGGGAAGTCCTGGCTCTGGTCGATATAGAAGAACGGCTCGCCTTCATTCTGGACATACATCGGCAGTTTGTTGTCGACATCGATCATCACCATGCGCCATTGATCCCAGGGCGCCTGCTCGCTGGCCCGCGCTTTCACATCCTGGCCGAACTGGATAACCCCGCCACCGCTGTTGGACCAGGGGTATATCACCCCCAGTACCAACAGCACGGCCGCAGCGCTGACGCCAAAGCCGATCTTCCAGCCACGCCCGCTGCTTTTGCGTTGCGCCATGCGCCGTGTCACCCACCAGGCGGCCAATAGCTGCGCAAAGGGCACCAGCGGCAGCACGTAATAACTGCGCCGACTGCCGCTGGCGGTGAAGAATACAAACAGCAAACCCAGCCCCCACACCAGCCAGCGCGTATTGGGCTCGATGTGACGCCACTGACGCACGGCCACCCACAACCCGATCATCCAGAACGGCGCCCAGGGCAGGGTGTAAGCCGGCAGGTAAATCAGGTAGGTGTAAATAGGCCCCATGTGGTCGAAGGGGTTGAAGAAGCGCACCACGTTTTCACGCAGTACCAGCCCCAGTCCGCTTTCACCATAAGTTGGCGCGCCATACAGATGGGACAGGACAAAAGGCAGCATGTACACCGCCCCTGCAACGATCAGGGCCAGTAACAGGCGCAGGTTCAGATGACGCTTCCAGCGTTGCTCCCCCAGTAGATGAGGCAGCAGAACCAGCCCCGGCAGGATAAAGCCGATCAGTCCCTTGAGCAGGGAGGTCAGGGACAGCAGAAGAAAGAACACGCAATAACGGCTGAAGCGGGTGTCCTGCGGGTCGCGCCAGTACCACCAGACTGCGGCCAGAAGACCGAATACGGTGAGAATGTCCGCTGTCGCCACCCGTGCCCAAAACACAAAGTAGAAGGTGGTGGCCAGCATCCATCCAGCAATCAATCCGGTGCCTTTGCGAAACAGTTGCTCGCCGATCAGGTACACCAGCCATACGCTGAACCAGGCTGCGATAACCGAAGACAGGCGTAGCGACCAATGCCCCAGGCCGCCCGTCAGCCCGGCGGTTGCCGTGATCAGCCAGTACGAGGGCAAGGGCTTGTCGTAGTAGGGTGATCCCTTGAGGTACGGGTCCAGATAATCGCCGCTTTGCAGCATCTGCAGTGCAATGTTGGCCCAACGGGTTTCCGGCCCCCACAGCTCCCTCGAGCCCAGGCCGAGCAACAGCAGCAGGGCAGACACGGTCAGTAGCACCAGCAACGCTTTCTGGTTGCTGTCCAGGCGCTTGAATACCGTCATTTAAGGCTGAACCCCGGGGAAGATAAATATCGACAGATCGCCGCGCTCGTAGCGTTTGCCGCCCACCGGCAGCAGCTCGACTTCGTGGGTTTCCAGTGCCGAATGAACTCGCATGACGACCCCGACAGAACCGCGCCTCTGGGCGTCCTTCATCCAGTGAGCGATGTTATCCATGTCAACCTGACGCGCAGCTGAATCGGCATACCCCAGGCCGTACTTGAGTTCGCCCACGGTGTTGTAAAGGCTCACGTCAGGTCGCCCAAGGCGCCATGAAAGCGCCGACGCAGCGCCCAGGTCGTTGCTTAACAACGTGCTGGTCTGACTCAGTTCCTGCACATGTTCGGCGATAAACTGGTCGGGCATTTTACTGTTGACGATTTGTCCCGGCATGGCTGCGGGCAACAAGGCCACCAGCAAGCCCATGCCCAGCGCGGGTGCGGCCCACAGCTGCAAGGGGCGCAGGGCTTGCAAGGCATTGCTCAGCAGCCAGCCGAGCAACACGATGTAGCCCAGGGACAGGCTGAATATCTCGGTGTTGTCATAGACCGGGTGGCTGATTTGCAGATAAATCAGCCCCGCCAACCCGGCTACGGCCAGCAGCGTATTCAACACACCATTGATACGTAGAGTCCGGCTACGCGCCTGGGCCAGCCAGGTCACCAGTGCATGGCCCATCAACAGCGCCAATGGCAGCAGGCACGGCATGATGTAAGTCGGCAATTTGCCCTTGCTCAAGCTGAAGATGGCCAGCGGCAGCAGCATCCACAGCAACAGAAAACCAATCGCTGGCTGGCGCTTTTGCTTCCATGCATCGAGCAGGGCTGCGGGCACCAGAGCGGCCCACGGCAAACTGGCGGCCAGCAGGATGGGCAGATAGAACCACCAGGGTTGAGTGTGTTGCGCATCGGCTGCGCTAAAGCGACGGATGTGTTCGTTCCAGAAAAAGAATTGCCAGAAGTCCGGCTCCTGATGATGTATCGCCAGCGCCCACGGAACACAGATAGCCACTGCGACCAGGATCGCCAGCGGACCGTAAATCAGCACTTCCTTTATGCGCCGCTGCCACAGGGCATACGGCACCGCGATCAGTACGGGTAATAACCAGGCCAGAAAGCCTTTGGTCATGAAGCCCATGCCACAGGCAACGCCAAGCACTGCCCATGAGCAAAGGCGCCCGCGACGAGTCTTGCTGTCAAAGGCAAACCACACAGCGACCAGGCTCAGATTGACCCAGAAGGTGAACTGCGGGTCCAGGTTGGCATATCCGGCTTGCCCTGCGACCAGCCCAAAGCTCATGTAAAGCAGGGCACTGGCGAAACGCTTGCGAGGGTCATCCCAAAGGCTGCCAGCGATTAGCCACGCCAGCCAGACACTCAGCCCGGTACTGAGCGCAGAGGCGATGCGCACGCCAAACAGGTTGTCACCAAACACGGCCTGGCCGATGGCAATCATCCAGTAGCCAGCGATGGGCTTTTCGAAATAGCGCAAACCCATGAAGTGCGGCGCGATCCAGTTGCCACTGTGGAGCATTTCCTGACTGATCTGGGCATAGCGGGTTTCGTCGGGTATCCACAGCCCGTGGCTCATCAGTGGCAACAGATAAAACACCACAAAAGCCAGTATCAGACTGGGCAAGGCCAAGCGTTCCAGACCCTGGATCCGGAAGGTGTGAGGGACAACGGCAACCATGCTTTCCACCTGTAAGCCCGTTATAGACGTAAGTTATGGCCGGCACGTTAAACAGGAGCAGGTGGGCGAGAGGTGAAGTGGATGTGAAAAAAACGCATGTCGCCACTTGGCATGCAGGCCCTAGTTGCCGGACAGACGTGACGACGACTGCCCGTAATTGACCTAAAGCTGTCCTGAGTCGATTTGTCGCAGGCCTTGCTGCATCGCCCGGTTTTACTGGCTGCGGGAGGCGGAGCGCACCATAGAGGGGCGTCTGTACCGTGCGACAGGTCAGTGAGAGTGTTAAATTCTGCGCCCATGCAACACGTCTATCCCACAGCAATCGTACGCACTGAGCCTGGTCAGACCTGGCATCGGGCAGCGTACACACCTGCCTCGTCGCACGCAGGGTTGAGGCCTTTATCGTTTAAAGGGCCGCTTAAAGGAACCTTACATGAATGAATTACTGACTCGCCGCCGCGTAGTCACCGGTCTTGGCTTGCTCAGCCTGGGCTTGATCGCAGGTTGCGACAGTGGCAGCGGTTTGTCATACAAGTACGGAAAAGACCTGAGCAATGAAATCCTGGGGCGCAAGTTCAAGCTCAGGGATGCTGAGGGTACCGAGATGATGCTCGGCAGTTTTCGCGGGATGATGCCGATGATTTTCTTCGGCTTTACCCAGTGCCCGGCGGTATGCCCGACTGCGTTGGCCCGTGCGGCACAGGCCAAGAAGATGATGGGGCCTGACGGTGATCGGCTGCAGGTGGTCTTTATTACCCTCGATCCGGAACGGGACAAGCCGGCCATGCTGGATGCCTATGTGAAAGCCTTCGATCCGAGCTTTATTGCATTGTCCGGCACCCTGGAAGAAACGGCGGCCACGGCTAAAGAATTCAAGGTGTTCTACGAAAAAATCCCTACGGGTGATTCGTACACCATGTCCCATACGGCTACCAGTTTCGTCTTCGATTCCCGTGGTGTGTTGCGCCTTGGCTTGTCGCCGTCACTCTCGGCCAAGCAATGCACTGAAGACTTGCTGACCGTGATGTCCGTCTGTTAATCAACGCCTCCTTTGAAAGAGTCAACCCTATGAAGCCTGTGAACTACCTGTTGCTGTCGCTGCTGGGCCTGAGCCTGCAGGTTAACGCGCAAACTGTTGTTGATGATGCCTGGGTCCGGGCCACCGTTGCGGGGCAACCTTCGACCGGCGCTTTTATGCACATCACGGCCAGTAGCGACAGCAAGCTGGTTGAAGTCCAGTCACCCGTTGCCAAGACCGTGCAAATTCACGAGTCGAAGATGGAAAACGACGTGATGAGCATGCAGCCTTTTGCATCGGTGGCATTGCCAGCGGGCAAGAGCGTTGCCATCGTGCCTGAGGGTTATCACGTGATGCTGATCGACCTGGTCGGTCAGATTAAAGTCGGTGACCAGGTACCGTTGACCCTGATTGTCGAAGACAGCAAAGGGGTCAAAGAGTCGATTGAGGTTAAGGCCCAGGCTCGGGCATTGAACAGCATGCCGATGCATCACGATCATGGTTCGATGCACTAAACCAGGCAGAGTCCTTGTAGTCGCTGCCGAAGGAACGAGGCTGCGTCCGGCGTGATGCGGCCCCCCGACGAAGCCGTCGTAAAGTCGGGTTGTACGGTTTATCAGGCATCCCGCGCGTACTGGCTTTGCGACCGCTTCGCGATCGAACGTAGCCTCGTTCTACTCGTCAACTGCTACGACGCGTTGTTGACGGCGAAACCTTTAGCCGCTGCCGAAGAAGCGAGGCAGCGGCTAAAGGGGCGACGGGTTTAAATGTGCATCAAACCGATCAGAAACGCCCCGTCAGCGGGTACTCAACCGCAAGACGTATCTGATCGGTGTCCAGTTCAGCCTGTGCCTTGTTGCCGCGATGAACGTTGTGTCGCAATGACATGATTGTGCCCTTGGCCGTTCCGCTCTGAATCACGTAACGCGCTTCCAGATCCCGCTCCCAGTGTTTCCCGCCTTTGCCATAGCCCAGATACGCATACCCGCCCCGAGGGTCGACATGGCTGCCGTCGATCTGGCTGCCACGCACGTAAGCGGCGCTGAATACCAGTCCGGGCATGCCCCAAGGGGTCATTGCCAGGTCGTAACGTGCTTGCCACGACTGTTCATTGGGCGCGTTGAAGTCAGACAATTGCACCGCATTGGTAAGGAAAATGGCGCCCCGCGTCACGTAATCGAACGGCGTATCACCATGAACTTTCTGATATCCCAGGCTGAAACTGTGGGGGCCTTGGGCATAGGTGCTGAGCAAACTCCAGGTGGTGTTGTCGATGTTGCCTGATAGCGCCTTACCTTCATCGGTGGTGCGGTACAGGTTCAGGTTCAGCGACAGGGAACGGTTTTCATCAATGGCGTGGCTGAAGACGGCCCCCAGGTAATGCTGGTTCCAGGTGTCCTCATAGCGGGAGCTGTAGAGACTGGCGCTAAGGTTTTTGCTTGGGGTGTAGACAACCCCTGCGAGGTCGAAGGCATTGCCTTTGGGCCCGTTCGAATAGTTCACCACAAAGCCCTGATCGTGGCTGCTGGCGTTGCGGTCAGTGCTTTCGGTGAAATGCCCGCCGACCATTTTCAGGTCATTGATCTCGTTGCTGGTGAGGAACACCCCCGTGGCGGTTTCCGGTAGCAGGCGACTGTCGGATGAGCTGAAAACCGGCGTCTTGACCCGCTGTTCACCATAGGAGAGCACGGTATTGGACATGCGCAGTTTTATCGCTGCGCCGCCTCGGCCGTAGTTGTCCTTGGGGTAGCCGTCGTTATCCAGCCCGAGCAGGCGGGCCTTGCCTGCGCGTCCGCCGCCGCTGTCCAGCTTGAGCCCCATGTAGGCGTGGGCATCCACTCCAACGCCGATCAGGCCTTGGGTGAAGCCTGACTGCAGGGTGCCCATCAAGCCGTATGCCCACTCTTCGGCATAGCCATTGCGCTCCGAGCGCGGTTTATAGGCATTGCGTGCGCCGCTGTTGCTGGCGCCATGGCGATATTCGCGGC
Organism: Pseudomonas sp. RL_5y_Pfl2_69; assembly: GCF_963970465.1. NCBI lineage: Bacteria > Pseudomonadati > Pseudomonadota > Gammaproteobacteria > Pseudomonadales > Pseudomonadaceae > Pseudomonas > Pseudomonas sp. RL_5y_Pfl2_69. The sequence continues at coordinate 386,560 of NZ_CAXAOU010000004.1, forward strand.
TGTCGTAGACCGTACGGTTGAGCACGCTCCAGGTGCTGTCTTCGATAAAACCGTTGGCCTGTTCCTGTGCCGACTCGGCAAACGCCAACGGGCTGGCGAGAGCGATCAGGATCGCGGAGCGCGATCGCACGGCACTCATTTTGCCACCTGCTGTTTTTGCAGGGAGGCGTTCAGGCGGTCGAGTGCACGTTTGGGTAGCGTAGCGGGCAGTTGCGGGGGCTGAGCTGACGGTTCGCCCACCTGGATCAGCATCACCATGCCCATGGCCAGGTGCGGGATGCACTGAATGCCATAGAGCCCCGGTACGGTGAAGGTCTGCTCGATTTCCTGATTGAGCTTGCCTTTGAACGGTTGTGCCCCTTCAGGCAGCAGACCGGGCAGGGTGGCGGCATTGTGGCTGCTTTGTGTTGGGATGAACTTGACCGTGTCACCGGGGGCGATCTGCAAGTAATCCGGTTCATAGACCATGCCGGCCGTGGCGCTGCGGGTAAGCATTTTCACTTCGTGGGTCTGGGCCAGTACCGATGTACAGAACAGGGCAGTGGTCAACAGCAGGGTAATGGAAGAAATACGCATGAGTTGCTCTCCATAAAAAGGTTTAAAAAGGGCGCATTCGTAAAATCTGCGCACCGTCAAAAGGGTCAGTCAAATAGTGCGCCTGGACCCCGAAGGTGGCCTCAAGGCGTTGTGGGGTCAGGACTTCAAGGGGGCTGCCCAGCGCCATCAAACGGCCTCGCTCAAGAATCGCCAGGCGATCACAGCTCAGCGCCTGGTTGAGATCGTGCAATGCGATCAGGGTCGTCAAGGGCAAGGCCTTGACCATTTTCAAAATGGCCAGCTGGTGCTGGATATCAAGGTGATTGGTGGGCTCGTCCAGCAACAGGATCTGCGGGCGCTGGGCCAGGGCCCTGGCGATGTGTACACGCTGGCGCTCACCCCCTGAGAGGCTGCGCCAGGTTCGGCTGCGCAGGTGTGTTGCATCCACATCGATCAAGGCCTGCTCGACGATGGCCGTGTCGTTGCCAGACCACGGGCACAATGCTGACAGCCAGGGGGTGCGGCCAAGGGCGACAGCATCGAACACACCAATCCCGTCATGGGTATCGGCATGCTGTTCAACCACCGCCAGTTGTTGCGCAATGGTGCGTTGGCTCATTTTTCTGAGCGGCTGTCCGTGGATAAAGGCTTCGCCACGGCTGGGCACACGCAGATTGGCCAGCAGCTTGAGCAGCGTGGATTTTCCCGAGCCATTAGGCCCGATGATGCCCAGGGTCTCGCCAGGGAGCGCATTCAGGTTGATGCCTTGCAGCAGTTGAGCAGCACCGACGCAGTAACTCAGGTCGCTGCAACTCAACACTGGAATTGCCTCATTCATCGGGCATTTCTCCTGCTGATCAAAATCAGCGCAAAAACCGGCGCACCGATCAGCGCGGTAACGACGCCTACAGGGATCACCTGGCCCTTGATCAGGGTGCGGGAAAGAATGTCGGCGGCGATCAGAAACAATGCGCCGCCCAGTGCGCTCAAGGGGACCAGGCGCCCATGGCCGGTGCCTGACAGCAAGCGCACGGCATGGGGGATGACCAGCCCGACAAAACCGATGGAGCCGACAATGGAGACCATCACAGCAGTCACCAGGGCTGCACAGCTGATCAGCAACAGTTGCACCCGGCGCACAGGAATTCCCAGTGACGCCGCAGAGTCCGCACCAAACGTGAACGCATCCAGTGCCCGTCTGTGCCACATGCACACCGCCAACCCGAGCACTGCCACTGGCACTGCCAGCCATACCGAGGACCAGCGCACGCCACTGAGGTTGCCCAACAGCCAGAACATGATCCCGCGGGCCTGTTCAGAGCTGGCCGATTTGGTGATCAAGAACGCGGTGATCGCGTTGAACAACTGCGAGCCGGCTATCCCCGCCAGAATGATCTGGGCACTGGTACTGGCTGGTCCGCTGACGCGAGCCAGCACAATGACCAGGGCAAAAGCGGTGATGGCTCCGGCAAAGGCTCCTGCAGACAGGGAGATGGCTCCCGCACCCAGGCCCAGTACCGCCACCAGTACGGCGCCGGTCGAAGCACCGGCAGAAATGCCAAGCAAGTAGGGGTCGGCCAAGGGGTTGCGCAGTAAAGACTGCAACACCACCCCGCACGTCGCCAGCCCGGCACCACAGGCTGCAGCCACCAAGGCACGGGTCAGGCGATAGTTCCAGACAATGCCTTCGTCGATCGGATCAAGCACATACCCGGCAGCCCACAGCTTGTTGGCCAGCACCTGGAGCACCACGCCCGGGGCGATCGGCGTTTCGCCGATGGCAACCCCGCCAAGCACTGCCAACAGCAAGGCCACGAAGGCCAGCAGTGTGAGCATCAGCCTTGCACTCATTTGGGCAGGTCGTAGGCATTGATGGCTGTCGCGAGTGTTTCGAGCCCGTCGAACATGCGCAGGCTGGCCTGCATGGCATGGGCATCAAGGATGATGATGCGGTTGTTTTTGACGGCATCCATGTTGCGGGTCACAGGGTCGGTGCGCAGGAATTCGAGTTTTTTCTCAACGTCATCGGCCGGGAAACGACGTCGATCCATGCGTGCGATGATCAGGAACGTCGGGTTGGCCTTGGCCAGGGTTTCCCAGCCGACGGTTGGCCATTCTTCATCGGATTCCACAACATTACGTATGCCCAGGGTATTGAGCATAAAGTCGGGGATGCCCTTGCGACCTGCAACGTAGGGGTCGATGTCCAGGTCGGCACTGGAGAACCAGAACAGCGCGCTGGTGTGGCTCAGGTCCTTGCCCTTGAGCGAGTCGGTGGATTTTTCAAGGCCGGCCTTGAGTTCGGCGTTGAGCTGTTCGCCGCGCTGCTGCACATCGAACACTTCAGCCAGCTGGGTGATGCTCCTGTAGACGCTGTCAATGCTGAATGCCTGCAGGCGAGTGCCGTCTGCACCTACAAGATTGTCCTTGCCCTCACAGTCCGAAGGCATCAGGTAAGTGGGTATTTTCAGCTCATGAAACTGTTCGCGAGTCCCCACCACGCCCTGCGGGCCCACCATCCATTCCAGTTGCACCGCCACCAGTTCCGGGCGTTTTCCAATCACCGACTCAAAGCTTGGGTCGTTGTCGGCAAGCCGCTCGACCTTGTCGTTCTGCGCCTTGTACCGGGCGGGTACATCGTTGAACCACAGCGAGGTGCCCGCCAGTTTGTCGCCCAGGCCCAATGCATAGAACATCTCGGTACCGGCCTGGCCGATGGTCACGGCACGCAGGGGTGCGTGCTGAAAGGTCAGCGAGCTGCCGCAGTTTTCGATTGTCAGGGGGTATTGGGTAGGGGCCGCATGGGCCAGTGCTGGCAAGGCAAGGGTGGCAAGAAGGGTAACAGCGCGGTGCAACAGCATGATGCAATCTCCATTTGATCGTACACAAAACGCAGGTGTACAGCCGGGAACACATCACCGAGCACTGTTGGCGCAACAGCACGAGAGCAAGGATGCCTTCCCCGGACACCCCGCCGGTTAGTTTTTTGACTTTGCCGGCAGGTCTCCTGACTGATGGGTCATCGCCTGGCTCCAGCCTTCCCGGGAGGTATCCCAGTGGCAAACACGGAGCAGGCTCGTCATCTACAGTTGCGGGGGCAGTTCCGTTTGGTGCGACAGAGGCACTTCGGATTCCCTTTTAACCCCCCCGTGGGGGGGACCGGCGGCGGGATGATAGTCGATCTTGTTTGCAAGAGGGAGTAGGTGTCAGATTCAGAAATACTTGAGCCAGGCAATATCTCTGCGACGGGCTTTCAAGGCAGCAAACCAGCGCACCGGCCAATACAGCGATGTGGCCAGCAGTACTGCCGTCAGCCATACCGCAGCGATACTGTCAAAACCGAAGTAGCTGCCCTGGTTCTGGCCAAACAGGGCGACACTCGCCACATACAGCACTTTGAGCACGTACAGGTGCAACAGGTAGAAGAACATCGGTGCAGCGCCGAAAACGGCCAGGGTGGCGATCCACTTGCGTTGCCCGGCCCGCTCAAACCCCAGTAGCAGCAACAGGCCAGCCCCCAGGGTCAAGGCGAGAAACAGCAGCGAAGGCGGGTATTTGGTGATGTTGAAAAAGCTCATCAGGCTCTGTGTGAAGCCGTCATGACTCACCCACGGCGCTTCCCCATAGCCATTCAGTAAACGCAGTACGACAAAACCCAGCAGCGCCACCGTACCTGCAAGCAACAGATAGCGCTGACGTACGTCAGCCGGTGCAGAGCGGGCAAACCAAGGACCCATGCAGTAACCCAGCGCGATCACACCGATCCAGGGCAGCACAGGGTAAGACGTGCGCAGGCGCAAGTTGTCCGAGAACTCGATCCAGCCACGATCATGCAAAATCGCCCAAGGGATATGCATCATCGAATCCACGGGGAAATGCAGGGTATCGAGCAGGTTATGCCCGGCGACAATGACCAGGCCCAGTACCAGCAGCAGTGGACGAGGCAGCCAGACCAGCGCCGCAAGGGCAATCATGCTCACGCCAATGGCCCAGATAACCTGCATATAGATGACCGAGGGCGGGAGCTGGAAGGTCCAGGCGAAATTGACCAGAGTGAACTCCAGCACCACCAGAAACAGCCCGCGCTTGAACAGAAACGCCGAGACATCGCGCTTGCCCTGATACTTCTCGCCGTACAAAAACGCCGACAGACCGGTCAGCAAGACAAATACCGGGGCACACAGGTGGGCAAGGGTCCGGCTAAAAAACAGGGCAGGGTCGGTGATGTCGACGTTCATGGGATCGGACACCTGGCGGTGCAGAAAGAACGTCTCTCGCACATGGTCCAGCAGCATCAGGAGGATAACCAGGCCACGCAGGGCGTCGATGGACAGCAGGCGCTTGTTGGGAGGTGGAGCGAGGGTTGCGGTAGTCATTGAGGGATCACAGGCAAGGAGTGCATACAAGATATTGATACCTTATAACATTTCCGTTTGCGCTGTCATCCCCATGAGAAAGATTCGCAAGAATTGGGCGTTTGTTAACGCCGAATTTTTACCCATGCCATCAACAGCGCCGAGGACAAAACGCCTGCGGTCATAAAGATATAAGCCGCTCCGGGATTTCCGGTGAGGCCGATCAGGTAGCCAACGATCCACGAGCCGACAAAGGCACCCAATGCTCCACACGCATTGATCAGGCCGATGGCGCCGCCGAACACGTTTGCCGGAATGACCTCCGGAATCAGCGCGAAAAAGGGCCCGTAGGGTGCGTACAGCGCGGCACCGGCAATTGTCAGCAGTGCAAACGACACCCAAAAGTGCGAAGAACCGATCAGGTACGAACAGAAGAAGGCCAGTGCACCTAGTGCCAGCAGTGGCCAGATGAAACGTTTTCGTTGCTGGGTTTTGTCTGAGGCCCAGGACACCGCCAGCATCGCGGCAACGGCAGCGACATAGGGCACTGCGCTCAGCCAGCCGACGGTGACGATATCCGCCGCCGCGGCCTGTTTGATGATGCTTGGCAGCCACATGATGAAACCGTATACGCCAATGCTCCACAGCGCGTGAACACAGCACAGCTGGATCACCACAGGGCTGGTGAACGCCTGCCGGTAATTACGGACTTGCTTCATGCCTTTCTGTTCGTCCGCGAGGGTCGCGGCCAGTTGGGTTTTTTCCTGGGCAGTGAGCCAGTCGACCTGCTCGGGCTTGTCCCGCGCCATGCGCCACCAGACAAATGCCCACAGCACTGCAGGCGCGCCTTCAATCACAAACATTTCGCGCCAGCCCCAGGCCTGAATCAAATACCCGGATACCACCGACATCCACAACACCGTGACCGGGTTGCCCAGTACCAGAAAAGTATTGGCCCTTGAACGCTCCTTGCGGGTAAACCAGTTGCTGATGAAAATCAGCATCGCCGGCATGACTGCCGCCTCAACAATCCCCAGGGAAACGCGAATAAACATCAGCATGGGGATATTGGTCACCAGGCCCGTGGCCATGGCGCAAAAGCCCCACAAAATCAGGCTCCAGAACACCAGTTTGCGCACACTGTATTTCTGCGCGTAGATGGCGCCCGGCACCTGGAAGAAAAAGTACCCCAGGAAAAACAGGGCACCTATCAGCGAGGACATGCCCTTGGTGATACCCAGGTCCTGCTCGATCCCCGCCGCACTGGCAAAGCCATAGTTGGCCCGGTCCAGATACGCGAGGCTGTAGGTAATGAAAATCAGCGGGATAAGATACAGCCAGCGTTTGGACGCAAAACCTTTGGTCGTTACCCGGGCACTGGCTCTATCGGTCAAGGGCAGTGCAGGTTCTTTAAGAATGCTCATGGGTGTTCCTTGTTATTGTTTTTTGCGGGTGCGGGTCAAACAACGCTGGTCAAGCCTCCATCCACAAACAGCGTCTGACCGTTGATGAAATCCGACGCCGGGGAGGCGAGAAACACGGCCGCTCCGCACAGCTCTTCAACCCGCCCCCAGCGGCCCGCCGGGGTGCGTTTGCACAGCCACTCGGAAAACTCCTGGTTGTCGACCAGGGCGCGATTCATCTCGGTGGCGAAATAGCCCGGTGCCAGGCCATTGGCCTGAATGCCATGACGTGCCCATTCTGCGCACATGCCTTTGGTGAGCATCTTTACTGCGCCTTTTGAGGCCGCGTACGGCGCGATGGTCGGGCGCGCGAGTTCGCTTTGCACCGAGCAGATATTGATGATCTTGCCGCGCCCGCGAGCAATCATGTGCCGGGCAACCGCCTGGGACACATGGAACACACCGTCCAGATTGACCCGCATCAGGTCGTTCCAGTCGCTTTCGGCAAAGTCCTCCAGCGGGGCACGGCGCTGAATACCGGCGTTGTTGACGAGAATGTCGATGGCGCCGGTGTCGGTCTCGAAAGCATTGATCGCGGCAAACAATTGCTCGCGGTTGGTGACGTCAAACGCTGCGAATTCTGCCTTCAGGCCCTCATCGCGCAGTTGGCTGGAAATTGCGCGGGCTTTTTCGATATTACGATCGTTGATCACCACAATTGCCCCGGCAGCGCCAAGGCCACGTGCCAGCTCCAGGCCGATTCCTTTGCCTGATCCTGTGATCAAGGCACGACGACCCTCAAGCTGGAAGCTGCTGATATTGAATGACATGCTGTTCTCCACAAACGGCCGCTTATTGTTGTTACCGGCCCTGTGGTTACTTCACCTCACGCCAGAGGAGGAGTCCAATCGTCATTGATGATTTCGTAATCAATTATTTTGATCAGCGTTGAGACTGCTCAATCCACCTACGGGCATCCACCGACTGGCATCCATCAACGTTGCCGTCGATCAGTGAGCAGGAACGTAATCACTGCGCGGCGTGTCCATGAAGTCTGTATTGCCATACCGGCGATGGCTGGTAACAACGATGAGGTGAATATGCGCAGCTTGATTTCTGCATCACTATTGGCTGGTTTTTTGTGTGCACTGCCTTACGCAGTCCAGGCTGACGATGACAAACCTGCGGACTGCAAGCCCGGACAGATACTCGCCGAGTCCATGGACCTGAGCAGTTGCTATGGCAACGGCGACAAGGCTCCGGACCAATACACACGGGAAGAAGTCGCGATCAAGGACTGGAAAGCCAAAGGGCTTCCACAGCCTGATGAGCATGAGCAGTGGGTACAGATAAGCGGGCACTATGTGTTGGTCAACCGCGTGAATGCGGTCATCAAGGAGATCCGCACCAAGAACGCCAAGGTGCTCGGCAAGTAACGCCCACAGCGTGCAACCGGGTTCAAAGCCGCCTCAGGCAGAGGCGGCATCACGTGTCATCCTTCACCCGCTTCGCGTCCGTGGGCGGCAGTAGCCAGTAGCCCGGTATCGACGCGCACAAAAATGGAATCTCCGACCGCCGTCAGCACATCGCCTGCATAGACTTCACACAGAATCCGCGTCTTGCGCCCCACATCACCTTCAACTCTGGCCCGCAGGGTCAGTGGCACGCCCATGGGGGTGGGTTTGATGAACTTGATTCCCAGGTTACCCGTCACGCAGTTGATGCGCGGCTTGCTGGCCACATCGCGGTTCTCCTGGCGGTAGTGATAAGCCATTGCCGTCCAGTTGGAGTGACAATCAACCAGCATTGCGATCATGCCGCCGTACACCAGCTCGGGCCAGCCGCAATACTTGGGGTCAGGCAAGTGTTCGGCGATGACATGCACGCCGTCCTCGTGCCAGTAGCTCTTGATATGCAAACCCTGGGAATTACTGCTGCCGCAGCCGTAGCACACGCCATCTGGCGCGGCAGTATCCTGCAAGGAGGGAGTTAGCTGACTCATACCGTGATCATCCTGAAGGGTGTGCCCTTTACGTTAACGTAAAGATAGCCATTTTTCCTCGCGTTTCATGCAAGCGATGTTCGTTTTAATGAAATGTAGATCGCCAACTGTTGAACGGGTGAGCTCCACTCCTTGGCCACAACACGGCTTGCATCAGGGCGCTTTCGGGACGGCTGGACAGAGGCCTGTTGACGCCGGGAGCGGCAGGGCTGTTCCAGCACTCAGAGGGTCTAGGCCTTGGTTGCGGCCCTGGGTTAGGATCATCGAAAGCAACAATGGACTCCCTCGACGACAGGATGCGATCTGGATGCAAACCCCCTTTTCTCAAATCAGCGAGCGCTTGCACAATCGACGGTTTTGCGTAGCCGGCAATACCCACGGGCTTTCGGGTGCAGGCACGGTATTTCATTACCTGGTCGATGAGCATGGCATTTCAGGCACTTATCAGGGCGGTCGGATCCGTACCGGCAATCAAGTCGGGCGCGTGACAGGTCCCGACAGCATTGAGCTGCTTTTCCAGTGCCTGACCACCGAGGGTGAACTTGTTTCTGGCTGGTCCCGCGGCTCGGTAGGTGTTGATTCGTCAGGGCGTACGACTCTGGATTTTGTATGGGGCTGGCTGTCGGGCGCCACTGGCGGTGGCGAGTCAAGTTACGTAGAGCTTGGCGGGCATCTTGGGCTGCTGCCTGTATAAGTTGCCTACCCCCCCCAAAAAAAAACGAGCTCATGCACACCGCCGCAATGGCAGGTCACGGTGCCGGGTTGCCTTTGCGCGCGCGTAGCAGAGGCCTGGATGAACGAAAGACATTGATCATTAAGAGTGCCTAAAGCATCAAAATTATTTGTGCTTGTGAAAAATTTATATTGATTTTTTTAAGGGTGATACGGCTTTAGCATAAATCCACCTTGAAAAAGCCGTTGAGCAGCTCGCGTGCTGTTCGACTTCATAAGCCAATAAAAACTGCAGCCGGAGTCTTGATGAGTCTTTCTCCTTTCCACCTCGCAATCCCTGTTTATGACTTGGCCGCTACACGCACCTTTTACGGTGAAGTGTTCGGGCTCTCCGAGGGGCGATCCAGCACCCAATGGGTTGACTTTGACTTCTACGGTCACCAGTTGGTGATCCATGAGCACCCCAAGACCGCCTCTCAGGAAAGCGTGCACAGCAACCCGGTAGACGGCCACAACGTACCGGTGCCGCACTTCGGCATCATTCTTGAGTGGGCACAGTGGGAAGCCCTGGCCGAGCGACTGAAATCCTTCGGTACCGAGTTTGTGATTGAACCCTACATCCGATTCAAGGGGCAGGTCGGTGAGCAAGCCACCATGTTCCTGTTTGATCCGTGTGGTAATGCCCTCGAGTTCAAAGCGTTCAAGGACATGAGTCAGCTCTTCGCAAAATAATAAAAAACCTGGCGCAACACCGTTGCGCCAGGAAATCTCAAGTGAGCATGAAGCTCATGAATCTAGCTACTGCCTGATGCAGTCCTTTCATACAAATAAAAGGCTAGACATGAAACGTATCCCATTAGTTTGGCAAATTATTGCTGGGCTGTTGCTCGGCGTGCTCGTGGGTTGGTACTTCAATACCCACCCACAGAATCAAGTATGGGTAAGTACCGAGATCCTTAAACCCCTTGGAGACATCTTCATCAAGATGATGAAGATGGTGGTTGTCCCCATTGTTTTTTGTTGCATGATCCTCGGCATCGCAGGCGGAGGTGATAACAAATCCTTTGGCCGTATGGGTGCAAAGTCCCTGATTTACTTCTTTGCGATCACCAGCCTGGCCATTGTCATGGGGCTGGTCTTTGCCAATGTGTTCGAGCCCGGTAAAGGCACCGAGATAGCAGGCATTGCGCACAGCGGCACTTCTACGGTCACGATGGAGCCTTCAAAAGGCGCGCTGATCATTCTGCAAAACATCGTGCCCGATAACGTCATCGTTGCAATGTCGGAAGCGAAGTTGCTGTCAGTGCTGTTTTTTGCCGTACTGCTCGGGATGGCGTTGAACGCATTACCCAAAACCAGGAGTGCGCCGGTCATTGCGGTTATTCAGGGTTTGTCTGATGCAATGTTCAAGGTCGTCTCGTTTGTCATGGCGTATGCGCCGATTGGCGTGTTCGGAATGATCGGGGCGACAGTCGCGACCTTTGGCTTTGCTTCACTGTTGCCATTGCTCAAGTTGATTGGTGTCGTGTACCTCGCACTGATTACCTTTGCCCTGGTGTTCCTGGGAGGTATTTGTTATCTGATCGGCGAAAACGTGTTCAAGCTGATCAAGTACTTCAGGGATGAGCTGATCCTGGCTTTTTCCAGTGCTGCCTCGGCAGCCGTGATGCCACAGTTGATCAGCAAGCTCGAAGCCTATGGCGTTCCACGGCGAATTGTCAGCTTCGTGGTACCGGTCGGTTACGCCTTCAATTTGGATGGCGCGTCCATTTTCCTGGGCGTGGCGACGATCTTTATCGCTCAGCTTTATGGCATTGAACTGTCGCTGACCCAGCAAATTCTGTTGGTGGTGACGATGGTCTTGACGTCAAAGGGCGCAGCAGGAGTACCTGGGTTCGCGATCATTATTCTCTCGGCCACCCTGGCATCGGCCGGACTGCCATTGGAAGGGGTCGCATTGATCGCCGGTATTTTCAGGATCATCGACAGCGGAACTACGACCTTGAATGTTCTAGGGAATGCCATTGCTCCCCTGGTGATCGCCAAGTGGGAGAGGGCTCCACTCGTACGTCAGGCTAGCGCGAGCGTTGGGCAAAGCACCTGATCTGAGATGTATAAGAGCCTTCCACGTTGAGAGCGTCGAAGGCTCTTTTTATGTCGATTGAGCACAGGGCTGGGAGCTGAGCTGTATGCGCGCAGAGGCGAACGTATAAAGTTGACGGACAAGGGTTGTGAGCCGACGAAAAATAATCAGCTTTAAATAATGGATCGACCGCGTAAAATCAGTCCCCTGTACGAGGGCAGGAGCCCGCCTGACAGGAAAACGCAAACGACGCCCAGCGCGTCATTTGATTCCTGCAGGTCACTCAGGAGGACAGGCCGTACGGGTGGGCCAAACTGCTCAATTCGCAATCGATTGCGTGTATTACTTCCACCCAGTCTTACCCGTGTAGATAACATTCGTCCGAGGTGCCAACGTGTCCAGACTTTCCCATCAGCAACTGCGGGTCGAATTTCGCAAGTTACTCGCTTCTACATCCTGCTTTCACACCGCCTCCGTGTTCGATCCCATGTCTGCCAGAATTGCCGCCGACCTGGGTTTTGAAGCCGGTATCCTGGGCGGTTCGGTTGCTTCGCTGCAAGTATTGGCAGCCCCAGATTTTGCCCTGATCACATTGAGTGAATTTACCGAGCAGGCGACCCGGATCGGGCGTGTGGCACAGTTGCCGATCATTGCCGATGCCGATCATGGTTACGGCAACGCACTCAACGTGATGCGTACCGTGGCGGAGCTGGAGCGTTCCGGCGTGGCTGCATTGACCATCGAAGATACCCTCCTGCCTGCGCAGTTCGGCCGCAAATCGACCGATCTGATCTCGATTGAAGAGGGCAGTGGCAAGATCAAGGCTGCCATTGAGTCTCGCGTAGACCCTGAACTGGTGATCATTGCCCGAACCAACGCCGGGACGTTATCCGTCGAGCATGTGAAATCCCGTATCAAGGCTTACACCGAGGCCGGTGCAGATGGTATTTGCCTGGTTGGCGTGAAGGATTTTGCTCACCTTGAGCAGATTGCCGAAGGCGTCGAGCTTCCGCTGATGCTGGTGACCTACGGAAACCCCGAACTGTCCGACAGCCAGCGTTTGGCTGCGCTGGGCGTGCGGATCGTGGTAGCCGGGCATGCGGCTTATTTTGCTTCGATCAAAGCCACTTACGACTGTTTGCGCGAACAGCGCAATGTCACCTGCAGCACCTCTGATCTGAGTGCTACAGAGTTGACCCACACCTACACGCGACCAGAGCGTTATCAGGTGTGGGCCAAAGAGTTCATGAACGTAGACGAGTAGTTAAATAAAGTGATCATGTTCAGCGACTGATTACCGTGGCAGGCATCATGTTTTTTTCAGAACCTGCTCGGTAATCAGCTGGACAAGTGACTTCACAGGCTCGGTGAGGCTGCGGCGCGCGCGATGCACGAGCCCGATATCACGATGAAATGTCCGTTGCTTCAGGTCTATGGCCCGAACCTCTGCCGGCCATCCTTGATGGGTTGCCGTTTCTGGAACCAGCGCAACGCCCACCCCATTGGCAACCAGCTTGATGATCGCATCCAGCTCATCGAGTTCGCATACTTCTCGCAAAACCACATGGGTTTGGCGCAAGAATCGGTCAACCTGCCGACCGCCGAAAGACGATCGGTCGTAGCGTATGAATGGCTGGGTCGAGACCAGTTCAGACCAGTCATCCCCGGGCATGTCGGCCGGCACGATGAGCCGATAGGGTTCGCGCGCCAGCGTTGTCCATCGCAAGTCACTTTGAAGTGAGAAAGGCGGGCGGATGATCACGGCCATGTCGATCTCGCCAGCATCCACCTGATTGACCAGCTCCATTGAAAGGCCCGGAATAACTCGAGTCCTGCACTCCAGGAATTGTTGGTGAAACTGCGCCAGTGCTTCCGGTAAAAAAGAGCGTTGCACAGAGGCAATGGCTCCAATCGTCACCAGAATGCTTGCAGGCAGCCCAACAGTCGTTGTGCCCAGATTCTTGAACTGGCGCACCAGCTCCTGTCCCTGCAACAGTACTTGATGCCCCATCCGGTTGAGTTGGGCCGAGCGGCCTTGTCGGTCAAACAGCTCGACGCCGAGTTCCGCCTCAAGACGTTGCATTTGCGCACTGACAGCTGCCTGGGTCAGCCCTATCTTGCTGCCCGCAGCCGCAAAGGTGCCTTCTCTCGCCACGGCGATGAGGGTTTTCAATTCTTTAATCATGATCAAATAATAGTTATGTTTATGCGGTAAATATATTCATTTCTGTTGTTGATTGTCGCCGGTGACGGTGAAGCCAACTCACCGGTTTCAGGGCGGATACGTCGTCTATGAGCACATTGCCCATCGCTGGCTGGAGGGGCGTGTGCGCACCGTTTAAAAGCATGCGACCCGCGATGCTTTTTTGATAGCATGCGCCGCACTATGAAGAAACCAGTCCAAGACATGCGCCAGCACATCATTGATGTCGCCCGATCGCTTATGACCCACAAGGGTTACACGGCGGTTGGCCTGACCGAGTTGCTTGGCGCCGCCGGCGTGCCTAAAGGCTCGTTTTATCACTACTTCCGCTCCAAGGATGAATTTGGCCAGGCACTGCTCGAAGAGTACTTTGAAGAGTACCTCTCGCGGGTTGATGTGCAGATGGCCAACGAGGGCAGCGGGGCAGAGCGACTGCTGAATTACCTGCGGTATTGGGCCAAGACACAGGCTTTTGATCACGCCGACCAAAAATGCCTGGTGGTCAAGCTGGGGGCAGAAGTGTGTGATCTCTCCGAAAACATGCGTGCCGTCCTTGAAAAAGGCACTGCGCGGATCATCGAGCGGATGACTCGCTGCGTTGAGCAAGGCAAATCCGATGGTTCCATCACCGCGCCCACTGAAGCCTCTGTACTGGCAGAAGCGCTTTATCAGATGTGGCTGGGTGCCTCTTTGCTGGTCAAGGTCAACAGAACCCACGCACCGTTTGATGTGGCGTTTGAAATGAGCCGTCGGCTGTTGGCCTGAAAAGCAGTCAGCGCAAAGCCAGCCTCATCATTGGGCAAGGGAAGGGCCGAGCATCGCCACGGCGGTGGCGCCGATGCCCTCAAGGTCTTCGCGACTGGCCCCATCATGGGCCTGCAACGACATGCCCTCGAGCAATGTATTCAACGCACTGGCGAGAATGCGGGTATTGGTCTGCGGCTTGAGCTGACCGTCCTCAACCCCGCGATCCAGTCGTTGCTGCAGGTAGTCCCGACCTTCCTGGCGCAGAGCTTTGAGTGCCGCCGAAACCTCTGCGGCATCCTCTGAAACGTTGACCGCCGCCAGAACCACCATGCAGCCACACGGAGCCAGGGGTTCTGTCAGGATGGTGGCTGATGCCTGGAAAAAGTCGCTGATGCCACGCACCAGGTCCGGCTCACTGCCCATTTTTTCCCAGGTGGCATCCCAGAAGGTCGCTTCGTAGTAGTCGACGGCTTCCAGAAACAACTTGGCCTTATTCCCAAACGCCGCGTACAGGCTGGGTGGGTTGATACCCATCGCGGTACACAGCTCTGCCACCGATGCAGGTTCATACCCGCGCCTCCAGAACACCGTCAGGGCCCGAAGCAGCGCCTGGTCGCGGTCGAACGTGCGAGGGCGCCCCTTGGTGCGCGGAGCGGAGGATGGGATGGCGTTGGTCATGGGGCGGACTACCTTAATGCCTGTCGCCAGAAAATCGCGTCTGGAGACGATGTTTAGGGGCCGATGATACACAAAATGACCCAAGCCCGTTGTGCGGTGCCAGCTGGCGGCAGTTTGAGTCAGGCCAGATGCGACAGACCATTGATCGAGAGATCATCCTGATCTTGGATAATTCCTAGACGACCGGTCTATTCATGCCTTAGGATACCTGCACCATTCACCCGGCTCGAACGCTGTATCGAGCTGGGACGCGCTGATGGATCTATTCCAGGCAGCGCTTAAAGATCCCTGACCAGGGCAAAGCGACTTTTTTATTACCTAAATAGACGACTGGTCTATTAATTCAGGTTGACCATGACAGATAACAGTAACCGTACCGACTTGTTCACCCCCGTCACCATGGGTGACATTGAACTGGCTAATCGCATCGTAATGGCCCCTGTCACCCGCAGTCGCTATGGCGAAGACGGCATCCCCAACGAGATGCACGCGGAGTACTACGCGCAGCGTGCCACAGCCGGTTTGATCGTTGCCGAAGCCACCAATATCTCTCCTCAAGGCCGCGGTTATGCCGCTACGCCCGGCATCTGGAGCGACGAACAGGTTACAGGCTGGAAGAAAGTTACCGATGCCGTGCACGCTGCCGGTGGCAAGATCGTCAGCCAGCTCTGGCATGTGGGTCGTTTCTCCAGCGTAGAGTTGCAGCCAGACGGCGTTGCGCCGGTCGCACCTTCTGCGATCCAGGCTGAAGGTCAAACCTATACCGCGAATGGTTTTGTTCCGGTGTCGATGCCTCGAGCGCTCGAAACCGATGAAATTCCGGGGATCATCGAACAGTACAAACGCGCTGCCGAAAATGCCAAGCGCGCCGGTTTTGATGGGGTGGAAGTTCACTCTGCCAATAGCTACCTTCTGGATCAATTTCTGCGCGATTCGACCAACCACCGAACCGACCACTACGGCGGCTCGATCGAAAACCGTGCACGCCTGACCCTGGAAGTGACAGACGCGATCGTCAAGATCTGGGGCAATGACCGCGTCGGTATCCGCTTGTCTCCGGTTACACCCGACGCCGGTAACACCCCCCCGGACAGCAATGTGATGGCATTGCACGGCTACCTGATCCAGCAGTTGAACGCCTTCAATCTCGCCTACCTGCATTTTGTTGAAGGGGCGACTGCAACTTCCCGTGAAGTGCCGGAAGGCGTGGACATGGACGCCCTGAGCGCACAGTTCAATGGCTTCTTTATCGGTAACAACAACTACGACCTGGAGATGGCAATCGAGCGGCGCGCCCAAGGCAAGATCGATGCAGTAGCATTTGGCCGGCTGTTCATTTCCAACCCTGATCTGGTTGAGCGCTTGCGTCGTGACAGCGAACTGACCATTGCACCCCGCGAGTCCTATTACGGTGGTGGCGCCAAGGGCTATACCGACTGGTCTGTTGGCAGCTACTGATCACGGCTGTACCAGCGGTGATCAACAATGCTGGCGACGTCACGTGACGTCCTTGGCCTCCACACTCAATGCTTCGCCGATGGCATAGAAATGGCCTCCCGCGATGTAGTGCAGGCTGCGAAGGTCCGGATGGGCGGTTTCAAAGTGCCAGTGCCCATCGCTGAAGACTCGGGTGTCTGCCCAGGCACCCACCACCTCGCCGATAAACAAGTCATAACTCGCCTGGTTGTGAGGCTCGTGTATCAACGTGCACGCAAGCCACGCCGAACAGCCCGCAACGAAGGGCAGGTCATGGCCGGGCATGCTGAATAACTGGACATCGCTCTTCGCCAGTTTGTCCGGCGTATCGGACAGGCTCATGCTGCCAACATCACTGGTCAGTTTGAGCTGGGCCACGGTTGGAACCTGGATCACGAAAACGCCACTGCCCTCTACCAACTCACGAGTCCGGGTCATCTTGTCCAGCACTACAGTCACTTTTGGCGGTGAAAAATCCAGCGCGCAGGCCCACGCGGCGGCCATGACATCCTTTACCCCGTCGTGCTGAGCAGATACCAGTACGGTAGGGCCGTGATTGATCAGCCTGTAGGCCTTTTCAAGGGGTACAGCGGCAATGTGGTCGTCCATCGTTACTCCAGAAAAAAAGGCCTCGAATCCATGAATGGACCGGGGCCGTTCAGGTTTAAACCGAAGCCGTTCTGCTCAGGTGAAGCTGAAGGCTTTCATGGCCGCCTACGATGAGCGACCCGATGGCAGGGGTCAATTCGGTCTTCGAACCGGGCGCTACATTTCACCTTTGCCACTTTTACGCCCGCTGGTTTTTACCCGCGTCTACGCGCCTCGGGAATGCGTCTGCACGGGTCAGGGGGCCACGTGGGTGTGGTAAATCTTGCTGACTACGGTCCACTGGCCTTCAACTTTCAGCAGGTTGAAAAAGTCGGTGAAACAGAAGCCGGAGATGTCGTTGGTATCGATGCGTGCACTGGCAGCCGTGCCGACGATATCGATGTTGACGATTGCGCACTGGGCTTCTGGGGAAGGGCGGAATGCGTTGTCGATGATGTCGAACAACCCTTGAATCGGGCCGCCGGTGAGTTTGCTCTCGGCGTCTACGCCAAAGATCGTGGCCTGCTCGCTGAAGGCAGGTTTCATGATGCTGCTGTTGGCGTGTTTGCCACCTTCGTTGTACTGGTTCAGTACAGCGACGATTGCGTTGTATTCCTGCACGTAAGTCGGATTGCTCATGGTGGGGTCCTGTTTGTGGGTTCGTTCAACCATTAATGTAGTGGTCACTACTTAAGTGTGTTGATTCTATAGCGAGCACTACAGTTTGTGTCAATGATTTCGTGGGCGGTCGTCGGGTGTGATGTCAATGGCAAGGCTTCGCCTCAAACGGGTTACCGTTCAGGCAATCCATCAGCGAGCAGGCGAAGCACCGCAGAGCACGGGAAGGTGCCAAGGGCGGGCATAAAGGGCGGGGGCACGAGCAGCTTCGTGCCAAGGGCAATGCACGTGGGGTTGCAGTGGTCGTGTTTAAACGCCGGTGGTAAACCGGCACGCAGCGTTACAAGGACATGCGTTCGACAAGGGGGCAGGGCACCTTGTGAGTGAAGGGCTCATCCTTGTTTTCGATCAGGTGCAAGGCGGCACGACGGCCCATCTCGTAATAGGGCAGTTGCACGGTGCTCAGGGGCGGGTAAAACAACTCCGCGACTCCGATCATGTTGTCGAAGCCAAGCACTGCAACGTCCGCCGGAATTCTCAAACCCTGGCCAAGCAGGAACTGATAGGCAACCAGGGCGATACGGTCGTTACCACACACCAGCAGGTCGAAGGTCGGCTTTGCCGGTGACTCGCCCAATTGTCCCTTGAGCGCTTCAATGGTTTCCAGGTACTCGTCATCCGCAGACAAATCATATTGCAGCACACTGTCCAACGGGATGCCTGCCTCTGTGAATGCACGTGACAAGCCCTGCTGGCGCAACTTCCAGGCAATGCTGTGGCGGGGCAGGTTAATGCACAGCGGGCGCCGATAACCCCGTTGAAGTGCCTGGCTCACCGCCTGGTACTGACCCTCTTCGTCATCGGAGACATAACACGCCACACCCGGGCTGGAGCTTATGCAATTGCTCAGTACCAGCGGGTAGCTGCGCAGCGCCTCAGGTATCTCCAGCTCGCGCAGTTCCATGGAACTGAAGACGATTCCGTCTGGACGATGTGACAGCATCAGATCGATGGATCGCGAATCCGGTGGGCTTTCGAACACGTTGATGATCAGGACGTTCCAGCCGTTTTCCCGTGCAGTGTGCTCAAGCGACAGCAGCATGTTCACGGCGAAAGGGGTCGTCGCGGTGTCCAGGGCGAAAACCCCGATCAGTTTGCTGCTGAAATGCCCGCCGCGAATATTGCGTGCGGAGAGATTGGGGACATAGCCCAGGGTCTCGATGGCTTGGCGGACAGTCGCCAGGGTTTCGGCATTGAGTTTTTCGGGAGTGTTGATCGCTCGAGACACGGTCATCAGGGAAACCCCCGCCAACCGTGCAACATCTTTAACCGAGGCCATTTACGAATGCCATTGAGTTTTCTCCATGCATGAAAGTCATGTCCGGCAAGAGCATGACATCATGGCAATGGTGACGTAAATGACCGAGTCTTTATCCCGCGTCGGCTCGACCGTTTCAGGTCAGAAAAAATAATACTTGAAGCGCACCCGGGCACCATAACGATCGCTATCGTCATTTGCCCGACTTCCATCGTTATCGGGAAGGTTGAGCATTGACCAATAGGCACCCAGATCAATATTGAAGTTGTCCATGTCCATGACATTGGCGATGCGATAGGACGTGTGGATCGTGTGAATGTCATACCGGCCAGGAACAGTTGCCACACCGTCTTTGGCAACCAGATCATTCATGTTGAATGCTTGAATATCATTTTTGGCAAAGATGTAGCCGAGTTCAAAGTTGCGCCACAATATATTGCTCCCGGCACTGAAGTCTTTTTCATCCTTGGCGTTCATGTAGGCCGTGCTGATATTAAAGACAATGCCGTTGGTGGGATCTTCCTTTAATGAGTTCCAGGTAAAGGTCGCACCATATCCGGTGCGTTGTGACTGGTCTTGAATATCTCCCGAGGCATCGCGAAAACCATACGCATTGCTGACGATGTTGGTTTCCATCGCCAGCGCGATGGAGGCTTTGTCGAAACGTAACGCGGCGACGGGCCGGACGTAGGCTGCATTTTTTTCATTTTCCAGCACATTGCCGTGATAGCCATTGTCGGCAAACAGGGTGGTGCCGTCCTTTACCAGGGTATTGAGTTCGAGGTACAGCGGCCCTGCCTCCTTGCTCAGCAGTACCGCGCCGCCACCGCTGCTGCGCCCGCGTCCTTCTTTCATCATATAGATGTAACCGAAGCCATCGCTGTACAGGTCGTTGGAGGTATTGCCCGAATACTGGATGAACGTGTCCTGGTTAAGCGGGAACATGTCGTAGGCTTCAAAACGGCCAACTTTGATTTTCCAGTTTTTCTCCTGACCGAAAAAGAACGCCGCATCATCAGCACTCAAGTTCCCGGACACATTAACCAGTGGCTGAACGCTAAAGCCGGCGAACTGATCATTTTTGCCTTTGCGGTAGCCATCGAGTCCTAAAAGAATTCGCCCGTTGATATCCCATTTTTCCGAATCACCGACACGCCAGTCTTTATTGTCATCGGTTTTGAACGACGTCAACTGACCCGCACTACTGGCGGCATCAAGGTTGAACTCTACATCGCCGTAAACTTTCAAATCGCCGTGTTCCGTAGTCCAGGTCATATCCGCCATGCCCGACGAAGAAAACATGCCCAGTAAACAAACAACTAAACTCTTTTTCATGGCCGTGCCCAATCAAGTTATGGACGCACTTTCCCTTGCCCAAAGAATGGGAGGCATGCGATTTTTTGTTTTAGTGTGCTGCGCGAGCAAGCCCAGCGACGTTCAATGCTCAACGTTCTGCTTTTTTAGTGCGCAAAGGCACCGCCGCTACACGACTGCTGTCGTGGCCGGTGGTGAAGGCGCGTGATCCGGGACGGTGGAGGAGAGGGTTCGAGAAGACTCCGAGCGCAAGGTCAAGCACGAGATCAGGAGGCAAGCGCCCACGACTCCCGCCATCAGTACGTACACGCTGGAAAATCCAATATGGTCATAGCCATACCCGGCGACGGGGGCCAGGAACATGGCGGTCAACGACTGGGCAGCCTGGAAGCCCACGAGATAGATGGTCGAAGACAAGCGCGAATCGAAATTACCGGCAATGTACTTGAATGCGGAGACGAGCAAGATCGGCACTTCGAGGGCATGCAACATCTTGCAACTGGCTATCACCCACACATCCACGGCCACTCCGGACCCCAAAATGCGCACGAACATGATGGTGCCTGTGAGGATCAAGCCATTCTTGGCTCCGATCCGCGATACCAGCCAGGGTGCGAACAGCATGCACAGCGCTTCAACGAAGACCTGCGAGGAGTTCAGATAGCCGTAGGCGCGTATCCCGTCTTCCGGGTTCGGATAAAAGGAGGAGAAGTACACGGGGAACTGCTGGTCATAGACCGCGTAAATCCCGCAAACCCCGGTCATGAACAGGCCGAATGCCCAGAAGCGGGGCAGGGTCATGAGCACCCAGAAATCCTTCATCCGCAACGGGTTGGCAAACGCCTTGGCCGCCCGGGATGTTGAGTCGCAATACTTGCCCAGGTCCATGCGAAACAGGATCAGCAGAAAGATGATGCCGGACGCCGTGCTCATGTAGAACATGATGTTGGGGTTGATGCTGAACATGACCCCCACCACACCGGTGGCAGAAGCCCAGCCCAGCGATCCCCACAGCCTGGCCTTGCCGAATTCGAAGCCCATGTGGCGCGATAACCGCTCCGTGTAGGACTCCATCAGTCCAGCCCCTGCGAGCATGGCAAAGCCCAGAAACGCCGCACCCACCACGACGCCCAGTACCAGGTTCGTGGCCAACAGCCAGGAGTAGACATAGATACAAAAAGGCGCAGTGCAGCAGAGCAGGACACCAATCCAGACCAGCAGTTTTTTCGACATGCCCAGCCGATCCTGGAGCACGCCATAGAAAGGCAGGATAAGCATGGCCGCAATGGTGTTGGCCGCAAAGACCATGCCCGTTTCGGCGCCATTCAGACCTATGGCTTTGTGAATCCAGATAGAGAACAGCGAGAAGCTGGATGAGAATGCGAAGAAGAAAAAATAAAGCAAACCACTGACTTGCATGTACTCGATTTTTCTAGAAGCGCGCATTGAGGCACCCTCTTGTTTTTATTTTTGATAACGTTAACATCGAAGATATTACGCGCTTGGCGGTTGCTCGCTGTCAAGCGCAATTCCAGGGGAGGGCCTCAGGGATTGATTCTGATGGCGCGAGGTTTACGCCAACCCGGATGCGCCAGCGACAGGGACGGACCAGAGAGCTGGCCACTCAATACCCATTCAAACAAGGATAATCATGCACGCTGTCTTGCTGGAAAAAGCGCATCACGCCATCAAAGAAAAACTGCCTGAACGCGGCAACGATCATCGCCTCGGTTTTCATCTGTCGCCCCCTGTGGGGTGGATGAATGACCCGAACGGGCTGGTGTATTTTCGGGGTGAATACCATGTGTTCTACCAGCATCACCCGTACTCACCACAGTGGGGGCCCATGCACTGGGGACACGCCAAAAGCCGTGACCTGGTGCATTGGGAACATTTGCCCATTGCACTGGCGCCCAGTGAATCCTATGACCGGGACGGGTGTTTTTCAGGCTCGGCAGTGGTGGTCGACGATAGGCTTTACCTGATCTACACCGGGCATGTCTGGCTGGGTGCGCCACGGGATGACAATCAGATCGAGCAGGTGCAATGCCTTGCCAGCAGCACCGATGGCATCACCTTCACCAAGCACGGGGTGATCATCGACACACCACCGGCTCCTGAGATCAAGCATTTCCGGGACCCCAAGGTCTGGAAGCGCGGGGAAGAATGGTGGATGGCCCTGGGCGCCCGCAAAGGGGATGACCCGCAGCTGTTAATCTATCGTTCTGCGGACCTGTACCACTGGGAATACCTGAGCTGTGCCCTGCAAGGCGTGCGCGAGTCAGACGGCTACATGTGGGAATGCCCGGACCTGTTCGAACTCGATGGCAGCGACGTGTTCCTCTATTCGCCCCAAGGCCTCAAGCCCAGTGGCTACGACAACTGGAATACATTCCAGAACAGCTACCGAGTGGGCCAACTGGACGACAGCGGCCACTTCAACACGAGCGCAGCCCTGCACGAGCTCGATCACGGCCATGACTTTTATGCTGCCCAAACCCTGCTGACACCGGACGGGCGACGCCTGCTTTGGGCGTGGATGGACATGTGGGACTGCCCGATGCCTAGCCAGGCGCAACACTGGTGCGGCGCGCTGTCCTTGCCCCGTGAGCTGAGTCGTGAAAGCGATCGCCTGCGCATGCGTCCCGCCCGTGAGCTGACTGCATTACGCAAGTCTCGACACGGGCTGCAGATTCCGGTGGTGGAGTCTGCCAGTCGCCCCCTCGATGTGCGTGGTGCACTGCTTGAAATTGAACTCGAGCTGGATCTGGCTGGCAGCACCGCCGAACACTTTGGTCTCGCGCTTCGCTGCAGCGAAGATCAACACGAGCGGACGCTGTTGTACTTCGATGCCATGGCCCGTCGCCTGGTTCTCGACCGGCAACATTCGGGCGCGGGCGTGAGCGGTGTTCGCAGTGTTCCGATAAGCCCGGAACAGACCCGCATAGCACTGCGGATTTTTCTCGATCGCTCATCGATCGAGGTGTTCGTCGACGACGGTGCCTACACCATGACCAGCCGGATTTATCCACGGCTCGACAGCCTCGGGATAAGCGCTTTTGCCGTCAACGGGACAGGGGTGTTTGGCGATCTCGAGGCCTGGGAGCTGACCGACCTTAAAATCTGACCTCATCCGGGATGAGCCCATTGGCACTGCCCGCCAATGGGCTCACAGGTGCTTGCTACGTCGGCAACGCTCTGAGCAGTAACGCACCTCATCCCAACAGCGAGCCCACTTCTTTCGCCATGTGAAGGGCAGGCCACAGGTCACGCAGGTTTTGACGGGCAACTCGCTCTTTTTCAAAGTGACTCGCCTTTATCCAGTGTGGCGAGCAACAACTGGCCTCGCTGCCACAGCGCCTGCTGTTTGGATTCAGGCATCCGGTCAAGGTTTTTATAAATCATGCCCATGCGCTGATTGCCCCGCAAAAGCTCACCGTGACGCATCAGGAAGTGCCAATAGAGCGCGTTGAAAGGGCAGGCGTCATCGGTGGTGCTTTCGCTCACTTTGTAAGCGCAGCCTCGGCAATAGTCGGACATGCGCTTGATGTACTGGCCGCTGGCACAGTAAGGCTTGGACCCCAGATAGCCGCCATCGGCGTGCATGACCATGCCCAGCGTGTTGGGCAACTCCACCCAGTCGAAGGCATCCATGTAGATGGCCAGGTACCACTCGCATATTTGACTTGGCAGGATGCCGGCGAGGAGGGCGAAATTGCCGGTCACCATCAGCCGCTGAATATGGTGGGCGTAGGCATGTTCGAGGCTTTGGCCGATGGCTTGGCTCATGCAGTTCATTTTCGTGTCGCCGGTCCAGTAGAACTCTGGAAGCGACCGGGTGTTGCCGAATACATTGCCATCGGCATAGTCGGGCATCTTCAGCCAGTAAACCCCACGCACGTATTCCCGCCAGCCGATGAGTTGGCGAATAAAGCCTTCGGCGGCATTGAGTGCAATGCTGCCCGACCAGTACGCGGACTCCACATCGCTGCACAGCTGACGAACATCCAGCAAGCCAATATTGAGCGCAGCACTGATGCGGGCATGAAACAGAAACGGCTCGTCGCTGGCCATGGCGTCTTGATAGTCGCCGAAGGCTGCCAGGCCCCAGTCCAGAAAGTAGCTCCACAAGGCCTGAGCCTGGGCGTGAGTGACCGGATAGTCGAACGTATCGAGGGTGCCATAGTGGGTGGTGAAGTTTTTTGCCACCAGCTCCAGTACATCCCGGGTAATGGCATCGGGTGAGAAGCGGGCAGGCGAGGGCGGCTTGATGCCTTTGGGCAGCGCCTTGCGGTTTTCTGCATCAAAGTTCCAGGCGCCCCCGACCGGGCTGCCATCGCCGTTGAGTAACAACCCGCTCTTGCGCCGCATCTCCCGATAGAAATACTCCATGCGCAGCTGCTTTTTGGCATTCGCCCAGGCGGAAAACTCAGGGCGCGAGCAGAGAAAGCGAGCATCGCCATGCCACTGGATCCCCGCGCCACACGCCTTGAGTGAATGCTCCAGACGCCAGTCGCCGCACTCCGTCATATGGATTTCATCAGGCTGCAGGAGTGCTTCCCAGCGCCGTAATTCACCTGGCACCGATCCGCTGTTGTCCGGGTCATCGAGCTTGACGTACTGCACCCGAATTCCACGCTGTTGCAGCGCCTCGGCGAAGTGGCGCATGGCACTGAACACCAGAGCGATTTTTTGCGGATGATGGGGCACATGGCTGGCTTCCTCCATCACCTCGACCAGCAGCACGGTGTCGTTTTCGGTATCCAGGCCCTGCAATGAACGAAGGTCAAAAGACAATTGGTCGCCCAAGACGAGGCACAGTCGGCGGGTAGCATTCATCGAGCAGATTTCCGTTGAGTAGACACATGTAAAGGCTTGGGGACTTCGGGGCGAAAGGAAGTCAGGCTGCCTTGTACAGTAGTAAATTATTGTACAAGTATTTCGTGTCTGGCGGGCAGGAAAACGCCTGCGATCTTTTCCGGTCAGCGCCCATTCCCGGGGCTTGCGTGCTGGGTCTCAACACACGGTTTTTTTCAAATGTATGTGTGTTGCGGCCGTGTTATAACGCGTGCATCCGTATAAAAAACCTAAGAAAAAACTATGCCCTCGATCTTGTATTCCGTTGATGTCAATTCCTGGTACCTGTTGGTCTCCATGCTGCTGGGTTTATGCGTGGCGGCTTTCGCGGGGAAGATGACCTGGGGTCAAAAAGTCAGGCGTGACGCTGCGTTTGATGATGAATTGAAGGTCGTACTGGGTGGGACGCTGTCCATGTTTGGTTTGCTCATGGGCTTCATTCTTTCGTTTGCAATCAGTGGTCTGAACACCCGGATGACGGCTGAAGAAAATGAAGCCATTGCCATTGGCAACGCCTTCCAGCGTACAACGTTGCTGAGCGAGTCCCAGCAAGAGCAAGCCGAAAAAATGCTGATGGACTACCTGGCTATCCGCATTTCATTCTTTGCCACGGAGGATGACGACCAGCGCGCAGCCATCCGCTTGGACTCCATTAAAATGCAATCGCACATGTGGGCTTTGATCAGCAAGATTGCCAAGGAAAAACCCAGTTCGGTGATTGTCACGGCCCTTAACGCCACGAATGAGTTGTATGTGTCGCAACAAAAGACGATGGCCAGCTGGCGGCCTCAAATACCCGGTGTGGCGTGGGCACTATTGATCCTGTTTGCCGTCTGTTCCAACTTTTTGATTGGCTACAACGTCAAGGGCAGCCGGGGTGGAAACACCCTGGTCTGTGTGATGCCGATATTTACAGCTTTGGCGTTATTCATGATTGCGGAAATTGACGTTCCCGGCAAAGGCATCATTCAGGTGGTTCCAGATAACTTGAGGGCTCTTATAGTGACTCTGGAACACGGTGGGCTGACTTTATAACCAGCTAAAGCTGCTTGCTTTAGAGGCACTTGATAATAAGTGCTCAAGCGTGGCGACCCCTTGCCTGTCTTGTGTCTGGCATGGAGGTGCCTACGGAATCCGGGGTAATGCACCATGAATAACGATCACAAACCCGCCAGGCCGATCTTTGACCTGGACATGCTCAGAACGATGGTGATGGTCGCCGATTGCGGCAGTTTCACCACCGCTGCAACCAGACTGCACTCCACTCAATCCACCGTCAGCCAGAAGGTGCGCCGACTGGAGGAACTTGTGGGGCACCAGTTGCTTGATCGAAGCAGTCGGGAAATACGTCCCACTGATGCCGGCATCATCCTGTTGGGGTATGCGCGCCATCTTCTGGCCGTGAGCAATCAGTTGGGCGAGGCGCTTTCGAGCGGAATGAGCGTCACCATACGGCTCGGTGTTCCTGATGATTTCGCCGCAAGCAAAACCATGCCCGTGCTGGCCGCCTTCAATCGCAAGCACCCCAAGGTGAAGCTGGAAATCATCAGTGGATTGAGTTCAGACCTGCTTCGCAGCTATGACCGCGGCGAGCTGGACCTGATCCTGATAAAACAGCGACGCCACAGCCGTGAGGCCAACGCTTGCCGATCAGAAACCATGGAGTGGATTGATAGCGCGACGCGTCCGTGTTTCGACCAGGACCCTATACCCCTGGTGACATTTCCGTCACGGGGACTCTATCGGGATGACATGATCAGCGCGCTCGAAGCCCTTGGCCGTACGTGGCGCATCTGTTTCACGGGCACCAGTCTTGCCAGTATCCAGGAGGCAGTGGCCAATGGGTTTGGTGTTAGCCTGCTTCCAACCCGGGCAGTCACTCCTGATCACAAGGTGCTGGGCGTCGAAGACGGGTTGAGCCCGATTACCGCATTCGAGATAGCCGTATTCCATCGCCCGAGCATCGACCCGGTGATCAAAGAACTGGCTGATGTGCTCATCCAGATAGTGGATGAAGAGGTGCATTGATCAAGCGTGCCGGGTGAGCGAGGCATCTGGCGCCAGGGCGATGTCTCTCAGTACGCCTATGCCACTCTTTAATGTACGCAGATGACCTGCTGTCGGCAGTAGCGATCGAAGCCACTTTATTAAAAATCCAAATACTTGGGATTCCTTTTATTAACTTTCAATAGGACGTAGTGCCGGTCTAGGATCCGTTGCAAGGACGTGGATGAATCAAGGCCCGCCGGGCCATCCCGTCCTACCTGGGTTATCCAAAACTACAACAACGAGTGCTGCGTATAGACGGGTGGCAGCTGCAGGCTGCGGGTGCTCTCGATGCCTGTTCTGGACAGAGCGCCAAGGCACTGTCGAGGCACACACCCCCTAGTTCGCTCAGCGCATCAGGGTCCCATATGAATAGCAATCCCAAGATACTGCGTGCCTCCCTCATCTTCATTGCGTGTACGGCGTTTATCGTGTGTGGTGTTCAACCCATTTTCATGGGGTTGCTGACAGATCAGTTGAATCTGTCGCTGGATCAACAGGGCTGGGTGGTTTCAATAGAAATGGTCGGGATGACATTGGGCACCATTATTTGTCCACCGCTGATGAAGCGCTTCAGTGCAAGAAACCTGTGCCTCTACACAGGCATGCTTTGCGTGGCGCTCAGTGTCGCCACGGCATGGGCATCAACGAATAATCTGTTGCTGGTGGTGCGACTGCTTGCCGGGACCTGCGCGGGATTGATCTACGCGTATGCCGTATCAACCCTGGGTCGCCTTCCCAATCAGGACCGCTCATTCGGGTTGATGCTGCTTTTGCAAACGCCTGAATATTCGTTTTTCTCCGCAGCACTGCCCATTCTCGCTGTACAAAGCGGAATCGTGACCGCGCTGTGCTCTTTCGGCCTGTGGTACGTCCTGATCTGTGTTGCCAGCCTTGCGCTGCCGCGCAAGGTGGCTGACACCAGCGAGACGCTACAAAGAGTCGCGGCCCAGGATGGTTCGTCACGGGAAGGGCGCAGTGCGCTGATCGGAATGCTGTTCATGCAAATCGCCATTTACTGCGTGTGGGGCTTTATCGATCAACTGGCCCGGGATCAGGGTATTTCCAGTGTCGATATTGGCTGGGCATTTGGCCTTTCGGCTATCGCCGGTTTGCCGGGCGCAGCGCTTCCAAGCCTGCTGGGTGGGCGTGTCAATCGCCGCTTCATGATTGGCCTGGGCTTGCTGTCCGTGTTTGTGTCGATTGCCATGCTCACCTCGTACACGCGCACACCCACTCAACTGTTCGCCGCTCTTTTCTTGCTGCAATTCGGCTGGGTACTCGCGCTGTGTTACTACATGGCATTGATTACCACCAACGATCCCACCGGCAAACTGACGCCTCTGGTCAGTATTACGCTGATGGGGGCTGCAGCCGTGACGCCGGCAGCCATTGCGCTGCTGGTGCAGGGCTCCAACCACCAACTGATCTTTGTGCTCGGCACAGGTGCACTGCTGGTGGCCTTCGCGGTGACTTGCCTGGGCGGGCATGCAAAGGGCATCTGGCGTGAAAGAAGTGCGTGCCATGACTGATCGCGCTTCGGCTTTCATCGCAGCCTGCGCGCCGCGTGCAGGCAAGGTGTCACTGACCGCACTGGTGCTGCTGGTGCTGCTTGGCTTGAATTTGCGGCCCTTCTTGACTTCGGTTGGGCCCGTGCTCGATTTGGTGCGTGGCGACATTGGTCTCGATTTTCGCGCCGCCGCAATGCTGACCACCTTGCCCTTCGTGTTGATGGGGCTGATGGCCTTTATTGGTATAGGTCTGGCCCGGCGCTTTGGGGAAAGGCAGGCGCTGACCGGCGCATTATTGCTGCTGATGCTCGGGTGTGCGTCACGGGCGGTGGTCAAGGACGGCGCGCAGTTGATCGCCTGCGCGGGTATCGCCGGCACCGGCGTGGCGGTGATCCAGGCTTTGGTGCCGGGGATCGCCAAGCGCTGGTTTCCTCAACAGATAGCGATGGCGATGGGGCTTTACTCGGCGGCACTGGTCGGCGGCGGGGCGCTGGGCTCGCTGGCAAGCACGTGGCTCACTGCCTATGGCGGCTGGAGGTTGGGCCTTTCCGTGTGGGCGTTGCCGGCACTTGTCGTGCTCCTGCTCTGGCTGCTTTGCGCGCCGCGCACACCACCGCTGGTTGCGAGCGGACCTGCTCCGGTGTTGAGCAGCTTCTTCAGGAACCGGCGGGCGTGGCAGCTGGCTGCCTACTTTGGACTCACCAACAGCGGCTATTCGAGTCTGGTGGCATGGTTGCCGTCCTTCTACCAGCAGCAGAACATGGGCCTGCAGGCTTCGGGCAACCTGCTCGCCTGGTTGGCGATATTCCAGGCGACGGCGGCATTCGCCATGCCGATGCTGGCACGGCGCAGTGCTGACCGACGCGGGCCCTTATTGCTCACGATAGCGCTGCAGACCGTGGGTTTCGCCGGTTTCGCCCTGGCTCCCAACGCCGCGCCGTGGGTGTGGGTTGCACTGGCCGGGTTTGGCCTCGGCGGGTTTTTCTCGCTCAGCCTTATTGTCGCGCTCGACCATTTGCCCGGCGCCCAAGCGGCTGGCACCTTGGCAGCCTTCGTCCAGGGAGTTGGTTTCTTGCTCGCATCAAGCGCTCCCTGGTTGATCGGCTGGCTGCTTGACTGCGGTGGCAGCTTCATTACGGGGTGGTGGTTACACATTGGGGTTCTCGCCGTGATGGCGGTGCTGACGCTCAACTTCTCTCCAGCGAGCTACCGCCCCAGCATGGGAGAGAGGTGAGCCAGGTTCAACCAGGCATGCCGCGCGTCCGGGTTTTGCGGGCGCTATGTGGTCGAACGCCGCCTCGTTCCAGTCGTCATTGCTCCCACTGCTCCAGCAATATGGCGACGAATTTTTCCGCTGCCGGCGACAGTGACGCGCCTCGCCGGTAAACCAGCCCCAACGATCGGTTCACAACCGGATCTACCAGCGGGACGCTCACCAGCGTTGGGTGATCCACTGCCGGCATGGCCAGGCTGGGCATGGCCGACACTCCCAGACCCGCTTCCACCAGGCCAAGCGACGTCGACAGGTGCTGCACCTCATAGAACCACTGCGGACGCCAGCTCAAGCCCGACAGGGCGTGGTCAAGCAGCATCCGGTTGCCGCTCAGGCGACCGACCCCGATAAGACGGTAATTGCTGAGTTCTGCCCAGGACACCGAGCTGCGCTCTGCCAGCTCATGATCGCGTCGGCAAGCCAGGACAAAAGGCTCGTTGACCAACGGCACGAACTCAATGTCCGGGTGCTGGCCGCTCATCATATTGATGCCAAAGTCGGCTTCACCGCGCAGAACAGCTTCCAGCCCTTCGTTCGCACTCAGATCCAGAAGCCGGATGCGGATTTGTGGATAGCGCTCGTTATAAAGGCGTATTACCGACGGGAGAAAGTAAAAGGCCGCTGTCGGGATGCAGGCCAGCGTGACACGACCGCTCTGGCGTTCTGCCAGCTCCCGGATGTTGAGAATCGAATCGTCGAAGTCATCCAGCAGGCGTCGAGCCTTGGGCAGAAAGTCCCGCCCAACGCTTGTAAGGCTGACTCGTCGAGTCGTGCGGTCAAGAAGCGCTGTTCCTAATCCGTCTTCGAGCTTTTTCATCCTGCGGCTTAACGCCGGCTGGGAAAGATGCAACGCATCCGCAGCCTCGTGAAAGCTGCCAAGTTCTGCGATTTTCACGAAAGATCGTATGTCATTCAGCTCATAATTCATCATTTTGATCCAGGCCGAAGAGAAGGGTGCGTTCAAATCATCCTAAATTTATCATTCGTCAAACGCAATAATCCGGCTGATATTTGCATTGGAAACAATTTTAGAAGCCTGCGACTCTTGCTTCCAAGACATCAATCACCCGGATTGATCAACAAGAGTCCGTCCCATGCAAAGAATTCCCTGTGTGCTAATGCGCGGTGGTACCTCCAAGGGCCCGGTATTTCTCGCCTGGGATCTACCGGCTGCAATCGAAGAACGTGACGAGTTGCTGCTCAACCTGATGGGCTCTGGCCACGAACTTGAGATTGACGGTATCGGTGGCGGCAGCCCGCAAACCAGCAAAGTGGCGATCGTAAGCCCGTCGCTTCACGCTGACGCTGACGTCGATTATCTGTTCGTTCAGGTCATGGTCTCCCAGCGTCGGGTCGATACCGCGCCCAATTGCGGCAATATGCTGTGCGCCGTCGGCCCGTTTGCCATCGAGCAGGGGCTGGTGAAAGCGTCCGCCGATGTGACGCGGGTGCGTATTCGCAACCTGAACACCGGGACATTTGTAAACGCCGAGGTACAGACCCCCGGCGGCAAGGTCAGTTATGAAGGCGACACTGCCATCGACGGCGTACCGGGCACCGCCGCGCCTGTGCAACTGACGTTCCTGGACGCTGCTGGCAGCAAGACCGGCAAACTGTTCCCCACCGGGCACACACAGGATGTGATCGACGGTTTTGCGGTGACCTGCATCGACATGGCGATGCCGATGATGATCGTCGAGGCCAGCCAGTTGGGTAAGCAGGGCGATGAAAGTCCCGCTGAACTGGATGCCGACGTTGAGTTTCTGCGCCGACTGGAATCCCTGCGCCTGAAAGCCGGTTTTGCAATGGGCCTGGGCGATGTCAGTGACAAAGTGATTCCCAAGCCGGTGCTCGTGTCACCGGCCAGGTCTGGCGGTACGATTCAGGTGCGCTACTTCATGCCTCACACCTGTCATCGTGCACTGGCAATCACCGGAGCCATTGGCCTGGCGACCGCCTGTGTCACGGAGGGCAGCGTGGTCTCGCAACTGCTGGACAACGTTGATGAACCCCGCTTGAAACATGTACGAATTGAACATCCAAGCGGCGGGATAGACGTTGTATTGTCTTACACCGGCGCTCGGGAAGAGACCATACGCGCCTCGGTCGTGCGCACATCGCGCAGGCTGTTCTCCGGTTTTGTTTACGCTACAGCTTCCCAACGACTCGCCGGATAATTTCCCCCAGGTCATTGCCGCTTTTGCATCAGCACACCGCCAGACATCGTTGGTTCATGTCGTCCGGCGGGAATGGGGTCGTGCGCCTTTGCGCCGGCCGCACTCATTATAAAAACAAGAGAATTGACCTATGCTCGCATTTCTTGGTTTGGCCATGGTGGTCGTCTTCACCTTCCTGATCATGACCAAACGGCTGTCACCCATTGTGGCGCTTGTTGTCGTGCCGATCGTATTTGCCGTCATTGGCGGTTTTGGCGGCACCACCGGCAAAATGATGCTCGATGGCCTGAAAATGGTGGCGCCTTCAGCTGCGCTCCTGTTGTTTGCCATCCTGTTCTTCGGCTTGATGATTGATGCAGGCTTGTTCGACCCGCTGATCCGCAAAATCCTCAAGCGCGTCAATGGCGACCCGATGAAAATCGCGGTCGGCACTGCACTGCTGTCATTGCTGGTCGCACTCGACGGCGACGGTACAACCACCTACATGATCACCTGCGCTGCGATGTTGCCGTTGTACAAGCGCATTGGCATGAACCCGATGGTTCTGGCAACCATCGCCATGTTGTCCTTGAGCATCATGAGCGGCATGTCTCCTTGGGGCGGACCTGCTACCAGGGCCATCGCGGCCCTGGGCCTGGACGCCGGCGAATACTTCGTGCCGATGCTGCCGACGATGATTGGAGGCGCCATGTGGGTAGTCTTCACGGCCTTCTTGCTGGGTCGTGGCGAGCGCAAGCGCATTGGCAATATCCAATTGCAAAGCGGCGGGGGTAATTGCTACATCAAGGCCATCCTTGAAGACACACCCTACAAGCGCCCCAGGCTGGCCTACATCAACCTGCTGCTGGTGATCGCGGTGATGGTTGCGCTGGTGATGGGGATCATGCACTCGGCGATCCTGTTTCTGATCGGTTTTGTCCTGGCATTGATGATCAACTACCCGCAACTGGATATTCAGAAAGAACGCATCCTGGCCCACTCCGGCAATGCGATGACCGTGGTGTTGCTGGTGTTTGCCGCTGGCATCTTTGCCGGGATCTTCTCGGGCACCAAGATGGTCGATGCTCTGGCTCAAACCCTGGTGGACTGGATTCCGCCGTCCTGGGGGCATCTGTTCCCGCTGGTGGTGGCGATCACCAGCATGCCGCTGACGTTCGTCCTTTCCAACGATGCTTATTACTTCGGGGTGGTGCCGATCCTGGCCAATGCGGCGGCGGCCTATGGCATAGACCCCCTTGAAATCGCCCGGGCGTCGGTCCTCGGCCAGCCCGTGCACCTCATGAGCCCGCTTGTGGCTTCGACGTTGCTGCTGGTGGGCATGGTTGACCGTGATATCGGCGACTTCCAGAAAGCCACCGTCAAATGGGCGGTGCTCACCTCCCTTGTGATTACGGCACTGGCCTTGCTGACCGGGGCGATAAGCCTCTTCTCCTGATCCACCCAGACATCCTGCTTTTTATCGACGCGCCTCGACGGTGAGGCGTGCGCAGTCCTGCACCCCAAATAACAACAATGAGAAGTTTGCCATGACCTGTTTACATACCCGTTGGACGTTGCTTTCTGTTCTAGGACTGCTACCCCTGGCGAGCGCCAGCGCAGACGGATTTGTCGATGACAGCAAGCTCAAGCTGCAATTGCGCAACGTGTACTTCAACGAAAACTTTCGCGACGAGCATGGCTTGAGTGCGAAATCAGCAAGAACGGCGAAGAGCGAACGAACCGAGTGGGCCCAGGGATTTCTGCTCGATTACCAATCGGGATTTACCCCCGGAACCCTGGGCTTCGGTATTGATGCGCTGGGCCTGCTGGGGGTCAAGCTCGACTCGGGTCGCGGTCGCAGCGGCACAGGACTGCTGCCTGTGCATGACGACGGTCGGGCCGCCGACGAGTTTTCAAGCGCCGGGATAACGGCCAAGGCCAGGCTCGCCAGGACCACCCTGAAGTACGGAACCTTGCTCCCCAAAACACCGGTGCTGATCTACAACGATGCGCGTCTTTTGCCCCAGACCTACGAGGGCGGCCAGATTATCAGCAGTGATATCGAGAACCTGACCCTGACAGGGGGGTATCTGGAACGTTTCAAGTTGCGGGACTCCACTGACAGCATTGCACTGGTGCCCGACGGTTACGGAGGCGATAAATCGGGGGATTTCAGCTACGCCGGTGCCGAATACAAAGCAGGCAAAACCATCCGCCTCAGCTATTTCTACGGGGAGCTTGAGAACTTCTACAGGCAAAATTTTGCCGGAATCCAGCACGATCTGCCCATCGGCGCAGGGGTACTCACCAGTGACCTGCGTTACTTCAACAGTGTCGATACGGGTTCAGCCCATGGGGGCAAGATCGATAACGATATGCTCAGCGGCCAACTGACCTACGCAATCGCGGGCCATTCCTTTGGCGGCGGCTACCAGACACTCAGTGGCGATGCCGGGCTGCCCTACATCAGCGGCGCAACCGTGTACTCCTTCAGTAACGCGGGTATCGGCAAATTCATTGAGGAAGACGAGAAGACCTGGATGCTGAACTATGGCTACAACTTCGCCGCCGTGGGTGTACCAGGGCTGACATTCGCCACCCGCTACCTGAGCGGTAACGACGGCAAGTCCAGCAGTACCGTCAAGGAATGGGAGCGTGATGCCGAACTGGCCTATGTGGTGCAGCAAGGTTCACTCAAGGGGTTGGGGGTCAAGCTGCGCAACTACGTCTATCGTTCGGATTTCTCGCGAGGACGTGACAGTAACCGGGTCTACCTGACTTACGATATCGCGCTCTGGTAGTGCCTGTTATATGTCAGTTATGTCGCTATCAATCGTGGGATATAACCCAAAGTGAGGTTGTTATTCCATCAAACCAGTTCAAATGAGATTTATAGTACGTTCTAATCTATTCATATAACTTTGAAATGATTGGAGTTTTTGTCCTTGAAAACATCGGCGCTCTTACCTTTCGGCCTCGCTTTGCTCGCGACCTGTGCAACGGCTTTTGCGGGCCCCACCCTGGATCGCGTAACCCAAAAAGGGGAGATGACGGGCGTGCTGATGGAGAGCTATCCGCCATTCTCCTTTCTCAACGATCAGAACCAGCTGGACGGCTTTGACGTTGACGTCGCCAAGGCCGTGGCGCAGCGCCTGGGGGTCAAGCTCAAGCTGGAAACACCGTCCTGGGATGTGATCGCCGCAGGCCGCTGGAGCGGGCGTTACGACATCTGCGTGTGCTCGATGACCCCGAGCAAGGCCCGGGCTGAAGTGTTCGACTTTCCGGTCGAGTATTACCAGTCGCCAGCAGTGATCGTGGTGAACGCCAAGGACAACCCCATCGTTGAAGGCAAGGACTTGTCCGGGAAAAAAGTGGGCGTGATCAGTGCGTCCACCTATGAAGCCTATCTGAACAAGGACCTGGTGATTGAAGGCGCCGAAGACAAGCCGTTGAGCTACCCGTTCGAGAATGTCCAGATTGCCCCGTACGACAATGAAACCGTGGCGTTCCAGGACCTGGCCTTGGGCAGCGGGGTGCGTCTGGATGCGATGGTCACCAATCTGATCACGGCCCGTGAGCGGATTGCCCAGGATCCGCGCTTCAAGATCGCAGGCCCCGCGCTCTACGCAGAACCTAACGTGGTGGCGATTGAAAAGGGCGATCCGCAGTGGAGTGCCAAGGTGACTGAAGCCATTGCCGGGCTGAAGGCGGATGGAACCCTGAGCAAGATTTCACAGAAGTGGATCGGTTCCGATATCAGCCAATGACAGCCCACAATCCACACCCCGCCAAGACACATTCACTCGCCAAGACCGAACCCCGTGGCTTGAGCCAGCTGTTTGGCTTTCGCACCCGGCTCTATCTGACGTGGGCGGTGCTGTTCGCGTTGTGCGTCATGTTCTTCATGAGCTTCGACCTGAAGCTGTCGATCATCCTGGATAAGTTGCCGAACCTGATGGGCC